>DASTBA010000067.1:0-50583 GCA_035712285.1 Gemmatimonadales bacterium
TACCTCTACGGGCCGCACAACGTGGAAGTGGAACTGCGCCCGGCCCGGCCCGGCGACGCCCCTTCGAGCATCATGGCGAGCTGACCACCTGCACCGGCTGTCGTACCGTCCAGTCCTTGTCCCGGGTGGAGACCTCAAGCATGAGGGAACCTGGAGTGGCGGTGGTGAAGGAGAAATCCGCCGTCTCACCCGGCCCCATCAGCAACCGGGCGGGGCCGCTGGTCGCCTGGTGCGCCGGGAGATCGGCGCCGTCCTTGGCAATCGCCTGCCAGGTGACGAGGCCGGCCGAGTCGTGAACCGTGACGAACACCCGCCAGTCGGGCGCGATGTTGATGACCCGCAGGCGATAGGTGCGGCCAGTCACAAAGCGAAGGGTGTCGGGTGACGGTGACCCGTTGATCCGCCCGCGGCCGTCGAGACCCTGGTTGATCAGGATGGTGTGGTCACGGGAGCTGTCGTACACCTCACCCGGCGGCAGGACGATGAGCGGTGCCGCCAGCCCCGCCGCAATCTGGAAATACTCGTTCGAGTGCGAGTGGTAGATGAACGTGCCGGCGCGCAGCGGCGTGAACTCCACCGTGAACGAATCACCGGGCATCACCATCGGCGCGAGATGCCCCGGTGCCCCGCTCCACCCCGGCACCCCGTCCACATAGCTGTTCTCCACCTCGATACCGTGCCAGTGCACGGCGGTCGGATACGGCAAGCGATTCAGCATGGTGATGCGCACCGGTTCGCCCCGGCGGAGGAGGAGGGTGGCGCTTTCATCCGGGACCGAATCGGCGGCGGGCGCGGAGGCACCGCGCTGGATCACGAAGGCGTAGGTGTGCAGCGGCGGCTTGCCGGGCACCGGCTTCGCCTGCATGAACAGGCGGATCGGGCGCGGGGCGCGATGCGGTGATGGCACGACGCCGGCCGCCCCCTGCACCTGGATGCCGAGCACCAGCCCCGCCATGCCCTCGGCAGCGTGGTTCACGTAGGCCGGGGCATCGGGATCCTTCGCGTCCTTGATGAGGTGCAACGAGAGGTAGTGCGAGACATGGAAGCCGAAGTGGCAATGGAACAGCCAGTTGCCCGGGCGAGTGGGTATCCACGTCATGGCCATCGTGCCACCGGGCAGCATCATTTCGGTGGCAACCATCCGGCGGTCCGCCGGCGCCAGGATGGTGTCCGCCGCCCACGCGCCTCGACTGTCCACGCTGTAGTAGAAGCCGTGGAGATGCATCGGATGCGCATCCCTCGTGGGATTGACCCAGCGCCAGCGCACCGTGTCGCCCACGTTGAATGAGAAGCGCTCGGTGTAGGGCCACGTCTTCCCGTTGATCACCATCATGTCCCGGTCGGGGCGCGTGGAGTCGCCCGCCTCGTGCCAGACACCAATCACGAAGATCCGGTCGGCGGGCCGGCCGGTGGCGGTCGCCGAATCCACGATCAGCGCGCCGGACAGCTGGCTGTCCTCACCGTCGCGCTGGTCCATCCCCTTGCCGCTCGTGCTGCCCCAGTAGAAGTAGGTGCCAGGTGCACCGGCCGTGAACTCGACGGTTCGCGTGGCGCCTGGCCGCACCTGTACCGTGTCGGTGGGGCTCGCCGGCTGCTGCGCGAGGCCATATACCACGAGCGTCGAATCGGTGAGGGTGTTGCGGATGCTCACCTGTACCATGGTGCCGGACTTGACGCGGACCATGGGTCCCGGAACCTCGAGTGCCCGGCCCACCTCGGCAAAGGCGAGCACCGGCTCACTGAGGCTGCTGTCGGCGGCGGGATACCAGCGCCCACGGCGGAGTTCCAGCTGCAGCGTCAGCGTGTCATGATGCTGGACACCGGCGGGGCGCCGGTTGTCGTTGGCGGCGATGCGGCCGAGCGCCGGACCCGGGAATACCGATGATGAAGGCCACCCGCTTGCGAGCCATGCGAGCAGCAGGGGCAGCAGCATCACCTAACGCTTCTCCGCCACCCGCACCACCACGATCGTGATGTTGTCCGCGCCGCCGGCGTCCAGCGCGTCCTGCAGCAGCCCCTCGCAGATGGCCCGCACCGGCTCGCGGGACGAGAGCCGCTCCTTGATCCGTTCGTCCGGCACGTGGCGCGTGAGTCCGTCACTGCAGAGCATCCCGACATCCCCCCAGCGCTCCTCGATGCGGCTGACCACCGGGGCCGACTGGCTGCCGCCGATCGAGCTGGAGAGCATGCTGGCCCAGCGGCTGCCCGGCGCATCAGCCGGCTTCAGCACCCCCAGGTCAATCAGCTCCTGCGCCATGGTCTGGTCGCGGGTGATCTGCGCGAGCTTGCCGTCCCGGAGCAGGTAGGCACGGCTGTCTCCCACCTGCAACAGATAGCCGCGGGGAAAGTCGCCGAGCAGCAGCGTGAGCGTCGTGGCCATGCCGCGCCGCTCGGGGTCGCGGGCGGCTTCGTCCGCCAGCTCGCTGTGCACCTGCATCGCAGCGTTTTCCAGCGCCTGGGAGAAGCCTGAATCGTCGGCGGTGTCGGCGGTGTAGTAGCAGTTGATGCTTTGCGCGAGGTACTGCGTGACCCGCTCCAGGGCGCGACGGCTCGCCTCCTCACCCAGCAGGCTGCTGCCCACGCCGTCGGCCACCATGGCGAGAAACGCCAGCCGGTCCCCGGGTGCCGTGAGCTCGCTCGCGTCCGGAAGGCTGGAGAGGTGCACGTCCACCCGCCGCTTGAGGGCGCAGACGAGGAAATGGTCCTGGTTGGTCTTCCGCACCTTGCCGGGGTGGGTCAGCGCGAAGATCTCCAACTGGTCGTCCCGCGGCTTCTGGCCGGTGACGACCTGCGCCTGCGTTTCTCCGGTCACCATATGCAGCCTCCAGCGTGTCTCCGGTTCCGACCGCGGTGTCCCTGCCAGATAAGCTAGGGCGGGCTTGGCGCGGCGGATAGGGGCCCTGCGGCGCCGAACGCCATGGGCGGCCCCATCGCAGTCCCGGCCGGATACCGCCGCTGATCGACCACTGAGACCTCGCTCCACGGCATGGGCACCTCCCGGTGCCCGCCCAAGTGGCGTGACTGTAAAGGATCAGCCTAGAATGATGTGCAAGTGACCTTTGAACCATGGAGTAGACATGACCCTCGAACGCCACCTGGCTACAGCACGGCGGCTGTCGGCCAATTGCTTGTGTGCACTTGCTCTCGCCGTGATCCCCAGCATCTCAATCGTGACACCCTCGGAACATGAGGGCCCGACTCCCGTCTACGTCACGCTGCAGGGAAGCGACGCCGTGGGAAATGCGGCCACCGGAAAGGTGTGGCACGGACTCGCCGGCGCCCACTACGTTGCCGTCAGCCCCGATGGCGCCCAGTTGCTGGTGAGCGGCGCGGGCACCTCTGATGTGTATCTGGTGAATACTGCGGACGGGAAACTGCTGAAAACGTTCGATGTCGGCCCCGTCCCCCAGAACGTTGCGATCAGCCCCAACGGCCGTCTCGGCCTTGCGGTGAGCGAAGGCAACGGGACAGTTGCCGTGATTGACATGCGCAAGCAGGCATTGATCACGTTCATCCACGTCGGCAAGGTGCCGCACGCTCCGTTGTTCACCGCTGACGGCCAACGCGCGTACGTCACGCTGCAGGGAAGCGATGCCGTGGCGGTGCTGGATATGCGTGCCCTGACAAAAATCGGGCAGTTCCCGGTCCCCGGTCTCACGATGCCCCATAATCTCGACCTCTCAGCCAACGGAGAGGTATTGTGGATACGTGGCTTTCTCGGCAAGGTTGCGGCCGTCAATGTAAGGTCGCACAAGGTACTTGCGGTGATCCCGGTCGGCGCCAGCCACGCCGGTATCGACGTCATTCCCGGTGGCCGCTACGTGGTCACCGGTGGAATTGGAGGTGACGTGGTGGACGTGATTGACCCCGGAAGCTTCGCCGTCGTGAAACGCATCAAGGTCGGCAAAGGGCCACACGGCGTTCGCGCCAGCAAGGATGGACGCTGGGTGTATGCAGGTGTCGTCGGCACCGACAAGGTTGCCGTAATCGACATGACCACGCTGCGTGCGGTGAAGCAGGAAACGCCCCATGGCAAGGTGCCATTCTGGGTTGCCGTTCCCGGCAATGATTGAGTCCCGTTTACGAAGGCCGGCCTGTTGAACCCGGCCACCCAAGTGTCCGGAGATCCTCAACGAAGTACATTTCACGCCGCCTCCCGCCGCCGGTCGAGAGTCCGGTACTGGATCGCCTCCGCCACGTGCGGGGGCTGGATGTCCCGCTCACCAGCCAGGTCGGCGATGGTCCGGGCAATCTTGATGATCCGGTGATAGGCCCGCGCCGACAGGCCCAGCCGCTGCATGGCTAGCCGGAGCAGCTGCTCGCTCCGGTCGGAGAGGTGACAGCACTGGCGCAGGTCCCGCGGCGCCATGTGGGCGTTGGCGTGGATGCCGGGACGGTCGCGGAATCGCTCCCGCTGCCGCTGGCGCGCCGCCTCGACCCGCCCCCGCACGGTGGCGCTGGGCTCCTCGGCGTGCTTCGCCGCCAGTTCCCGATACGCGACAGCCGGCACATGCAGATGGATGTCAATGCGGTCCAGCAGCGGGCCCGAGACCCGTGAGAGATAGCGATCGATTCCCGCCGCATCGCAGCGGCAGGCATGGGCCGGATCCCCATGATGCCCGCAGGGACAGGGGTTCATCGCCGCCGCCAGCATGAAGCGCGCGGGATACGACAGGCTCACCGCCGCACGCGCCAGGGTCACGACGCCATCCTCCATCGGCTGGCGCAACACCTCCAGCACATTCTTGCGGAATTCCGGAAGCTCGTCCAGGAACAGCACGCCGCCATGCGCCAGGCTCACCTCCCCGGGGCGCGGGTTCGATCCGCCGCCGATGAGGCCCGCATCGCTGATGGTGTGGTGCGGCGCCCGGAACGGCCGCACCGCGCAGAGCGACTGCCCCGGCGGCAAGGTGCCGGCGACACTGTGGATCTTGGTGGTCTCGAGCGCCTCGTCCAGTGTCATGGAGGGCAGGATGGTCGGCAGCCGGCGTGCTAGCATGGTCTTCCCCGCCCCCGGCGGCCCGACCAGCAGGAGATTGTGCGACCCCGCCGCCGCAATCTCCAGCGCGCGCTTGGCCCCCGCCTGCCCCCGGACATCGGCAAAGTCCACGACGTCCCGCCCCCGCTCCTGCATCAGCGCACCGATATCCACCCGCTGGCGCCTGAGCGACGGTCCGCCGCTCAGCCATTCGCAGATTTCCGTGAGCGTCGCCGCCCCGTGCACCGCCAGACCTTCCACCACCGACGCCTCGGCGAGGTTGGCACTCGGCAGCACCACGCCGGCGCAGCCCGCCACCCTGGCCGCGAGGGCCATCGAGAGTGCTCCGCGCACCGGACGAAGATCGCCCTCGAGCCCGATCTCGCCCAGCACGACGAGCCCTTCCAGCCGGTCCCCCTCGATCTGCCCGCTCGCCACGAGGATCCCGAGCGCGATCGGCAGGTCCAGCGCCGAGCCGCCCTTTTTCACATCCGCGGGTGCCAGATTCACCGTGATGCGTCGCAGCGGAAAGGCGTAACCGGCGTTCTGCAGCGCCGCGTTCACCCGCTCGCGTCCTTCCTTCACGGCGCCCTGTGGCAGGCCGACCGTTGCGAAGGACGGGAGCCCGCTGGCAATGTCCACTTCCACGTCCATGAGATAGGCGTCCACGCCAAGCACGGCGGCGGAACGAATGCGGGCGAGCATCGCAGATCCAGGCTGGGGTCCACCCAACCCTGCCACCACTCGCACCCGAATGCGTCACCGCCAGCGTGCAAGACGGCGCATTCCCGCTCACCGCGACTTGCCGGGCCCGGTCGCGCGTTGCAACCTGCGCTGACGCATCCGGCACCGGTCACGGCGTTATCCAGTCACGCTCCAACTACTTACGCCGGTCCGCGTGGACGGCCCGATTTCTGCAAAACGGAAGACCTAAAGGAAAGCTGCTCCCGTTCCCTGAACCACGCACCGTCACCATGTCCTCTGTGCTGCGCGCCATCGAGCCCTCCGACCGCTCCCCCTTCGAGGGGTGGTCACGGGCTGTCCTGGCGTCGCTGGCCCTCCTCATCTCCGCCCTCACCACCCAGATCGTCCGGGTGAGCTGGTTCGGCGGCAGCGCCCAGCCGCTCAGCTCCCGCCCGATGTCCGCCTGGCGCGCGGTACCGTCCACCGCGCTGGCCGGTGATTCCATTCAGGCGATGGGCGTGGTGAATGCCCTGGAGCAGAGCGCCTTCTCCGATACCGCCCGGCGGATCCTCGGTTCGCCCAGCCGGCCGATCGGGCTGGTGGGTGCGTCGGGCCGGGCCGAGCGCCACATCGGCGAGTACGTCCGCTCGCGGGATTCGGTCGCCCTGGCGCCCACCGCCATCCTCTCCGAGGCGCAGCTCCGGCACGCCTATCTCCACGAGCTGAGCCATCACTGGATGGCGCGCCACCCGGAACTGGGCAAGCGGCTGCTGGCCGAGATGCCGCCCCTCACCGACTCGTCCCGCTACGGGTTCGGTGACCCGGACGAGCAGGCCGCCGAGGCGCTGGCCCACGCGGTGCAGTTCTGGCGCGCCACCCGCACCGGCGCCGACTCCGCGAATCGCGGCCGGATGCTCGATGCCTACGAGAGCGTGATGCCCGGCACGCGCCTGGCCTACCTCAGTCTCATCGAGTCCGGCAGTCTCCCGATCGGGGACCTGTCCCTGTGAAACGGCTGGCGCGCCTGGCGCCCACCATGGCGCTCGGCACGCTGGCCCTGCTCGTTGCCGCCGCCGCGGTCACCATAGTCATCACTCGCCGGCACGCCGCCACCATCCGCACCGTTCCGCTCTCGACCGTACTCGCGTCGCTGGATGCGCGCGCGCTGGATTCCGTGGTCATCGCGGCGGGTGAATCGGTCATCGGCTGGCACAACGGATCGGCGATCCGGGCGGTCTACACACCGGCCACGAGCGACGGCCTGGTTGCCCGCGCGGCCGCGGCCGGCGTGCAGATCGCCTATGCGCCGCGAGCCCAGAGCGCCACACCCTACCTGGCCGTCACGCTGGTGCTGATCCTCCTCCTGGCGGGGTCGGTGGTCCTGCGCCAGGGTGCCGGCGGTCCGATGCACACCGGCGGCGTGGGCCAGCGGGCGCGCCCCCGCATCACCTTCGCCGACGTGGCCGGCAACACCGGTGCGGTGAGCGAACTCCGCGAGGTGGTGCAGTCCCTCCGCGACCCGGCGCGGTTCCGGCGGGTCGGCGCGCGCACCCCGCGTGGCGTGCTGCTCTACGGCCCGCCCGGCACCGGCAAGACGCTGATGGCGCGCGCCGTCGCGGGCGAGGCCGGCGTGCCCTTCTGGTCGCTCTCGGGCGCCGAGGTCACCGGCTTCATCGTGGGGCTGGGGGCGATGCGGGTGAAGGCGCTCTTCCGAAAGGCCCGGAAGCAGGGGGGCGTGATCTTCATTGACGAGCTGGATTCGCTGGGCGGCACCCGGGGACGGAACCGGGCGCACAACGAGGACGACCGCACGCTCAACCAGCTCCTGGTGGAGCTGGACGGATTCGCGACCCACGATAACGTGGTGGTGATCGCGGCGACCAACCGGCCCGACGACCTGGACCCCGCCCTGCTCCGCCCGGGGCGGTTTGACCGCACCATCGCCGTCCCCCTGCCGGTGGCGACCGAACGGGAGGCGATTCTCTCCCTGCATGCGGAGACGCGCAAGGTTCCGCTGTCCGCCGGCGTCGATCTCGGCCGGCTCGCGCGGCTCATGCCCCAGGCGAGCGGCGCCGACCTGGCCAATCTCCTCAACGAGGCGGCGATCGTGGCCGCCCGCGAGGATGCCACCGCGGTGGCCTGGCCGCACTTCGAGGCCGCGCGGGACCGGGTGCTGCTCGGACGCGCTCGCGAAGGACTCACCGCGTCGGCGGACGAGTGGCGTGTCGTTGCCATGCACGAGGCCGGCCATGCCCTGCTCGGCGTGCTCGCCTGCCCCGAGGACCCGCTGCACAAGGTGACCATCCAGCCACGGGGCGCCGCGATGGGCGTGGCTTTCTTCGCGCCCGACGCGGATCGTCACCTGCACTCGCGCCGGTATCTCGAGGGACAGATCCTGAAGGGACTCGGCGGGCGCGCGGCGGAGGAAGTGATCTTCGGCCCCGAGGCCATCACCAGCGGAGCGCGGAACGACCTCCAGCACGTCACCCGCATCGCCCGCGAGATGGTCTGCGCGCTGGGCATGGGCCGGGCCGCCGGCCTCGTCTCCTGTGATGCGAATGCACCGCCCAGTTCGGAACTGCAGGGGCTGATGGATCGCGAGGTGCGCGAACTGCTGGACCGCCTCTACGCCGAGGCGCTTGCCCTCGTGCGCCGGCACCAGGACGCCGTACAGGCGCTGGGCGCCGCACTCCTGGAGCAGGAGACGCTCGACGGCCGGGAGGCGCTCGCGATCCTGGCCCGGCATGGCGCCGTACCGGCGGCGGCCTGAATCAGCCGGGCAACGGCCCCGCCACCACGCGCACCACCGTTCCCCGCCCCGCATCACTCTCCACCGACACGCTGCCACCCCAGCTCTCCACCAGCCGCTTCACGATCGCGAGACCGAGCCCCGAGCCGCTGGTGTTGGTGGAGAAGCGCGGCTCGAAGATCCGCGCCGCGACGCCGGGCGCCATGCCGGCCCCGTCGTCCTCGACCTCCAGCCGGCCCGGCGCGACCCGAACCGTGACATGCCGGGCGCCGGCCTCGCGGGCATTCTCGATCAGGTTGACCAGGACCTCCTTCACTTCATCGCGCCGCGCGCCTCCCAGCGCGGGGGACACCGCATCGAGCGTCACGACCGCCGTGTCCCCGGCGAGCCGGTAGAGCTGGACCACGTCGGCCGCGGTGGCGGCCAGATCCACCCGTTCGACCGGCAGGACTCCGGCGTCAGGTGCCGCAAAGCGGCTGAAGGCGCGGGCGATGGTATCCAGCCGGTCGATCTCCGCCAGGATGCGGTCGGAGGTCTCCGCGAGCGTCCGGTCGAAGTCCTCGCGCCGGTCCTGATGCACCCGGCGAAGGTGCTGGATCCCGAGGCGCATCGGCGTGAGCGGATTCTTGATCTCGTGCGCCACCTGGCGTGCCATCTCCCCCCAGGCGAGGACCCGCTCGGCCCGGGAGAGATCGGTCACGTCGTTGAGGGCCACCACGACACCGTTGAGGCCGCTGCCGAGCGGTGCCATCTCCATCACGAGTCGCCGCTCGCCGACCGTGAATTCGTGCGACTCGCCGGCCGCATCGGGCGCGCCGACGAAGTGCTCGATCTGCTCCCGCGCATCGGACCACGGTCCGGTGAGCGCTTCCGCCAGCGGGGTCCCCTCGAGCAGCGGCGCGCTCGCCAGCTCGCGCGCGCGCGCGTTGGCGATCATGATCCCGCCGGCGGCGTCCACCGCGACCACGCCGGTCGTCACCGTGGCGAGCACGGCGGCGGTGCGGCGGCGGGCGGCTTCCAGCGCGGCCTGGCTCGCATGCACGTCCGCCGCCATCCGCTGGAACGCGCCGAAGACCGGTTCGAACTCCACCGGCGGCACCGACTCGGGCAGGGGTGTGGGCTTGCCCTGGCCCAGCGCGAGGGCGGAACGGCGGAGATCCGCCACGGGGCGGGTCAGCGCCCGCGCCACGACGCCGGCACCGGCGATGGCAGCGGCGATGCCGAGCGCCGCACCAAGCAGGAGAATGAAGGCGAGCTCGCGTTGCGGCCGTCCTGGATCCACGTCCCCGCCTGCCTGCGGGGTCACCAGCACGCCCAGTCCGCTGGGAGGACCGAATTCGATGATGCGATAGCCGACCCGCTCGGCGAGGGCCGGGACCACCCCCGCACCGGCGGCCTCGATCTCGCCCCTGAGCGCGAGGGCCCGGAACGCCGCCGGATCCATGAGCGGGCTTACCACACCGAGGTCGCGCAGGACCGGCGCGCTGGTGGCCACCAGCAGCCCCCCGCGGTAGAGGGCGAGGTCCGCATCCACGCGCTCGCTCAGCCCGCGGAGCGCGGCGGTCAGCGGCGCGCCGGGCGTGCGCAGGATCGAGCCGGCGCCCTGCGCCGCATCACGCAGCGTCTGCCGGATCAGGAGGTCGCGCCCCCGCTCCGATTCATCCGCAAAATGGGAGAAGGCCCAGACCGAGAAGGCCAGCGTGGGCAGCACGAAGAAGAAGGCCAGCGCCAGCGCCACGCGAAGCCGGAATGACCGCAGCATCCGCCTCCAGGCGGGCGCGGGCGCGATTTCCCCGGTCAGCGCGCGCGAAGCGCCCCAGAGCAGCAGCACCAGCAGCACATCGAGCAGGGCGATGAGCGCGGCGCGCACGGCCAGCGGAACGGTGCCCAGCAGCTCGATGGTGCCCTGGACTTCCCGCGTTCCCCCAGGCACCGGAACCGGATGCGAGGCCTGCAGCGTCGAGCCGGTCCGGCGCCAGGCAAGCACGTCGCTCGAGGCCGATGGCGCCACCGGCGAGCCCAGCACCAGCCGGTACGATGCGGCGCGCCGCGACAGGGGAGCCAGCAGGCGCCCGAGCCGGTCCCGCCCCACGAGCGCCGATCGCGGGCCGACCGACACCGTCAAGGCGGTCGTGTCGGTGAGACGCAGGACCAGGACCTCATGGGTGGCCGGTACGGCCGGAACGCTGGTCACCTCGCGCGCGCCCACCGAATCGGGGAGGCCGCGCACCAGCGATCCCAGCAGTTCCGGCGTCACCGCGAGCGAGTCGAGCGGCAGGTCGGCGATCGGCTGTCCGGCCGTGTCCCAGAGCGCGAGCTGCGCCGGGTAGCCATCCAGGTCGAGCGCCGAGTTCTGCCAGAGCTCGTACAGGGCGGCGCCACCGGCTGGAGCCGGCCCATCCCGCACCCGCGCCGCGAGCTGGGCGAGGAGCGGTACGACCGCCGATTCGGTGGGCGCACCGAGGCGGGCCACGTCCTGTCCCGCTTCCGTGATGCGGCCCCGGATGCCGGAACGCCAGATGAGCAGCGAGGCCAGGAGCCCGGCGATCACCGCCAGGCCGGCCAGCGTGCCGGGGCGTCGGCCGCTGAGTGACGCCAGGATCAGCGCCCCGGCATACGCGGCCACCAGCCAGAGCCCCCAGTCCTCCATCGGAGACCACGACCACACCGCGAAGCCGGTGAGGATCGTCGCACCAACCATGGCCACTACCACGCACCAGCGGGAACGGTGCAGATCCAGCAGCGCAGTCCCGGCGCTGGCGAGCGACGCGCCCGCCAGCATCACGGCGCTCTGCCAGACCAGCCAGAGGCCGGCATCGGCACCGCCGGCCGGCGGTGAGACACGCCGGCCGAAGTGCCAGAGCACCAGGGCAGCCCCGATGATCGCCACGAGTCCCGATGCCCGGGTCACGACGCGTCGCCGCGCTTGCCAGCGCCAGAGCTGGAGCGCCAGCATCATGCCCAGCGCGCCGGTGAGCAGCAGGGCGGCCGGGGACGATGTGAGCGGCCCGAGGAGTGGATCGGAGAATGTTGCTGGCGAGAAAAGCGCCTGCAGCCCGACGAGGGAGCTGAGTGGCGCCCGCACCGCGGTCCAGAGCGGCCCGGCGAGGAGGATGTAGCGGCCCCCCGGCCGGGCCTCTCCAGCCAGCGCCAGCAGCGCAGCCAGGCCGATCAGCACGAGAATGAAGCGGCCGCCGCGCGTGAACACCCGGAGGCGGGCTTCGTCCTGCGTGGGCGGTTCCGGCTGGACGCTGAACAGCAGCCGGGGGCCGGCAGTGGTGGGCTCCGCGTAATCGAAGATGTCCGGATTGTGCTCGGGCGCGGCGCCCGGTGCGTAGACCCGGAGTCCGACCTCGGTTTCCCGCCGGAATCGCTCCGCCACGCTGCGCTCGCGGTCCGCCACCGCAGAGTCGGCCCAGATCAGCGCCGATGCCACCACGACCCGGCCGCCGGAGTGGCGGCGCGTCTCGAGAGTGACGTAATATCCACTTGTGCGGGCGCCGATCGAGTCGCCGGCGACGTCGGGAGCCAGCCGCTGGCGCCCCGCCCAGGCCCATGGAGCGCCAGTCGAATCGAGGACGACGACGCCCAGTTCCACGCCGTCCCGCGGCACCGCCTTGCCGAGCGCCGCAAAGGCCCGCTCCTGCGGGAGCCGGGTGGTCTGGGCGCCACGTTCGGCCAGATCCACCGCGGCACGAAGTGCCGAGCGCAGTTCACCGCCCACGCGGGTGCCGTAGGCGGTGATGCGGGCCTCACGCTGGGCCGGCCAGTCCAGCGCGATGAGCCGGAGCCGATAGGCCGTCACCGCGACCGTGCCGGCCAGTAGCAGGAGTGCGGCAGCCAGTACCCGGTCCACCGGGCGCTTCCGCATCGCGGAGAACACCGCCGCCGCCACGGCCAGCCCTGCGGCAGCGGCCGCCAGACCGGTGGACGGAGCGCGCAACCATTCGGCGCTGGCCGCCATGGCCAGGACCACCATCACCAGCCACCAGCGATCGCGATGACTCAAGTCGGACGTCCCTGGCGAATGAAGGAAATGACTCCCGGCGCACTCCGGGAACGGCTGGCGGAGCGGCCAGCATTGATCGTGCCGGTCGGCACCACCGAGCAGCACGGCCCCCATCTCCCGCTCGGCTGCGACTCCCTGATCGTCGAACGCCTCGCGGATGATCTCTCCGCGCTGAGCGGCGTGCCCCGGACCCCGACCGTGGAATATGGGGTCCACGCGCCGATTGCCTCGTTTCCGGGCGGAGCGGCCTTCTCCCGGAAAACGCTCCACCGGGTGATGAACGAACTTATCGAGTCCTGGGAGTCCGGCGCAGGCGTGCGCGAATTCCTGATTCTGACGGCCCAGGCCAATGATGCCCACCAGGAGGCGCTGAGCACCATCCGATCCGACCGCTCCCGGGTGCTCGTCGTGGACGTCTTCGACCTCGAATTCGACGGCCTGCTCGAGCGTCCGGGCCACCCGGTTCAGGGAGGTGAACTGGATACTTCCCTGCTGCTGTTCATCGCCCCCGATCTCGTGCAGATGCCGCTGGCGCGCGACTTTCCGGTCCCGGCCAATGGCAGGGCCTACCGTCCGGGGACCTCCCGGCGGCCTCCGGAAGGGTTTCCCGGCTCGGTCGGCTATCCGTCGCTGGCCACCGCCCCGAAGGGTGAGAAGCTGTATACTTTTATCCTCGACCGGGTCCAGCGCTGCCTGGACTCCTGCCGAAGCACCGATCCTTGAGCGAGGTCCGGATGCGTGTTCTGGCCCTGTCCGCATTGATCCTTGCCGTGGCGCCGCCGGCGGCCCGGGCCCAGTCGGGCGAGCCGGTGACGTACACCGTCTTGCGGAACGGCGCCGAGATCGGGCAGGAGGTCTCCACCCTCAAGCCCGGCGAGGCTCGCAATCCGGGCGGCTCGACCCTGGTGATCAGCGCCCGGTATCCGGGCTCGCCGCGCGACTCCGCGCTGGACGCCATGCTCGCGCGGGACCGGGATCGTCAGCTCGTGCTCTTCCAGCTGGATGTGAAGGATGAAGGTGGCGGCTCGACCATCCTCGCAGCCGGTTCCGGCGCACGCCTCCTCCTGCGCACCGATACCCCCGGCAGCCGCGCCGTGCGCGAGGTGCCGGCCCGCGGGACGGTGGTGCTGCTCGACGATCATCTGATCGCCCTGCAGCAGGCGGTGGCCGACCTGGCCACTCCGGGCGGTACGCCGATCACCGCGATCTACCCTCGCACCGGCCGCCGGATGCAGTTTGTCGCACGCACCGAGGGCGACGCTGGTACCCGCCGGCGCATCACGCTGTCGGGACAGCTGTCGGGAACTCTGCATGTCAACGCTAACGGGCGCCTGGTCGGAGTCGAGTTGCCCGCCAGCGGCCTCACGGCAACCGCCCGCTAGTCGCGCCAGCCATCGCCACAACCTGTTGCTGTGGCAGGAGAAAGCCCCGTATCGTCGCAAGCTGAAACTTGCGATGGCCGGCGTCCGTATGACCGTCTGAATCTTCATTGACCGAGGACTGGTTCATGACCCACGTCACCGCCCTGCTGGCCCTTGCAAGCCTCGTGGCCATCCCCCTGCAGGCGCAGGATTCGACCTCGGCACCGCCGATCACCGCGACGCTGTCACTTCAGGAAGCTCTCTCCGAGGCGCGGGCCAACAGCCCCGAATACCGCCAGACGCTGAACAACACGGGCGCGGCGCGGTGGGCGGTGCGGAGTGCCTACGGCAACATGTTCCTGCCCCGCGCCGACGCCAGCATGGGGTTCGGCTACACCGGGGCGGGCAGCTCGACCTTCGGCGGCACCGAGTTCCTGCAGTCGTCGCCCAGCTACAACTCCGACTACAGCATTCAGCTGAGCTGGCAGCTCAGCGGGCAGACGCTCACCGCGCCGGCGCAGGCGAAGGCGAACCAGCGGGCCACCGAGGAGCAGATCGCCGGTGCGGGAGTGCAGCTCAACGCCGATGTCACGACCCAGTACCTGACCACGCTGCAGGCGGTGGCACAAGTGGATGTGGCCCAGCAGCAGGTCAAGCGCAACGACGATTTCCTGCGCCTGGCCCAGGCCCGCTACCAGGTGGGACAGGCCACCCTGCTGGATGTGCGGCAGGCCGAGGTCACCAAGGGCAATTCCGAGGTGGCGTTGCTCCGGGCCCGGCAGACGGTGAATGAGGCCAAGCTGGAGCTGTTCCGGCGCATCGGCATCGAGCCGCCGGCGCCGGTGGCACAGATCGCGCTGACGGACAGCTTCGCGGTGGTGGAGCCGCAATACGATCTCGCGACGCTGCTGCAGACCGCTGACGCCCAGAACCCCGGGCTGCGCGCGCTCCGGGCCCAGCAGTCGGCGGCCGGTGCGGCGCTCACGGCGGCCAAGGCGGACTATTTCCCGAGGATTTCCGTCGGAGCCGGCTGGCGGGGCTTCACCCAGGAGTTCAGCAATGAGCCGCTGTTGCTGGGCAACATGCTGGCCGGTGCCCAGGCCGGCTACGCCTCCTGCCTCGACAACAACCAGATCCGGAGCAATGCCGGCCTTTCCACCGTGGACTGTCTCCAGACCAACGGACTGCAGAGTCCGACGACGCTGGACCCGGCGGTGGTGAGCGGATTCCACCAGAGCAACAATGTTTTTCCGTTCCATTACTCGAGCCAGCCGTTCGGCGCGAACGTGACGGTTTCGCTTCCGATCTTCACCGGATTCAGCCGCCAGCTGTCGGTGGCGCAGGCGCGCGACCGCGAGGATGACGCGCGGGAGCAGGTGCGCGCGAATCGCCTGGCGGTGCGGGCCGGGGTCGAATCCCGCTGGCTCGCGGTACAGACGGCGTACCAGTCCATCGCGGTGCAGCTCGCCGCGCGGGACGCGGCGCGGGAACAGCTCCGCCTGGCGCAGGATCGCTACCGGCTGGGCAGCGGGACCGCGCTGGAGATGTCGGACGCACAGAACGCGGTGCAGGGCGCCGAGGGCGCCTATGTCAACGCCGTGTACGGTTATCACATCGCCGTCGCCGCGCTGGAAGCGGCGGTCGGCCGTCCCCTTCGCTAACAAGGACGACTCATGTCGCGTGGGAAGAAGTTCGGAATCTTTGCGCTGATCGCCGTCGGTGCCGTGGTGGCACTGGTGCTGATGGGCCAGGCCCGCAAGAAGAACGCGGCCACCGAAGTGCGGATGGACAAGGTGGCGCGCCGGGACCTGGTCTCGGCGGTGACGGCCAGCGGCAAGATCGACGCGAAGACCTCGGTGGATATCAGCGCCGACATCACCGGCCGGATCACGAAGATCGGCGTCAAGGAGGGGGACCTGGTCAGGAAGGGGCAATTCCTGCTCCAGATCGACCCGACCCAGTACCAGGCGGCGGTTTCGCGCTCCGAAGGCCTGGTGGCGTCGAGCCAGGCCGCGACGCTGCAGGCGAGGGCCAACCGCGACCAGGCGGAGCGGGCGCTGTCCCGTGCGAAGGACCTGGCCAAGTCGGGGCCCAACCTGATCTCGCCCGAAGCGGTGGAGCAGGCGCAGACCGCGTTTGACGTGGCTTCCGCCAACTACCGGGCCAGCCAGGCACAGCTCGACCAGGCCCGGGCCTCGCTGCGCGAAGCCCAGGACCAGCTCTCCAAGACCCGCCTGGTCGCTCCAATGGACGGCAAGGTCGTGCGGGTCGCCAAGGAAGTGGGTGAGGTCGCGGTGCCGAGCACCTTCTCGAGCGCCGAAGGCCTGCTGGTCACAGTCGCGGATCTCAGCGTCATCCTCGCCACCGTGCAGGTGGACGAGACCGACGTGGTGCGCCTGTCCAAGGGTGACTCGGTGCAGGTGACGATTGACGCCTTCCCCGACACCACCTTCACCGGACGGGTCACGAAGATCAGCAACAGCGCCGTGCTCACCGCCACGCAGACCTCCTCCGGTTCGCAGGACCGGGCGGTGGACTTCGAGGTCGAGGTCACGCTGGACAATCCGCCCACCGATGTCCGGCCGGACCTGAGCTGCACCGCCCGTATCGTCACCGCGACACGGCAGAAGGTGCTCAGCGTGCCGATCATTGCCCTGACGGTGCGGGACAACGAGCCGGTGCCGAATGAAGAGGGCGCGAAGCAGAAGCCGGGCACCCCGGCCCCGGACACCGCCGCCGGGGCGTCGAAGAAGAAGGATACTGAAGGGGTGTTCGTGGTGAAGGACGGCGTGGCGCACTTCCAGCCGGTCAAGGTGGGCATCACCGGTGACGAGTACTTCGAGATCACCGACGGCCTCCGCGAGGGCGAGACCATCGTCTCGGGCACCTACCAGGCCATCCGGGACCTCAAGGACGGCACCAAGGTGAAGGCCAGCACGGCGCCGGTGGCCAAGGAGACCAAGACGTGATGAATCCGGATGTGCTGCGGGTGGTGGGCCTGGAGCGGCGCTACGACATGGGCGGCGAGATCGTCCACGCGCTCCGCGGCGTCTCGCTCACCATCCGCCGGAACGAGTACGTGGCCATCATGGGCCCGTCGGGCTCGGGCAAGTCCACGATGATGAACATCCTGGGGTGCCTCGACACGCCCGATGCCGGCGAATACTGGCTGAACGGGGAGGAGGTCTCGCGCCTGGGTGACGACGCCTTGGCCCGGGTCCGGAACCGCGAGATCGGCTTCGTGTTCCAGACCTTCAACCTCCTGCCGCGCGCCAGTGCGCTGCACAATGTCGAACTGCCGCTGATCTACGCCGGCCTCGGCGCAGCCGAGCGCCGCGAGCGGGCGGAGCAGGCGCTGGCCCGGGTGGGACTCGGGGACCGGATGCACCACCGCCCCAACGAGCTCTCGGGCGGGCAGCGCCAGCGCGTGGCCATCGCCCGGGCGCTGGTGAACCGGCCCAGCATCCTGCTGGCGGACGAGCCCACCGGCAACCTCGACAGCACCACGAGCGCCGAGATCATGGCGGTCTTCAGCGAGCTGCATGCCCAGGGACAGACGGTGGTCATGGTGACGCACGAGCCGGACATCGCGGCGTGCGCCGAGCGGATCATCACCCTGCGTGACGGACGGGTGGAATCGGACCGGCCGTCGCAGGAAAGCGCCGCCTGAGATGCAGCTGATCGAGGCGGTCCGCATGGCGCTCCGCGCCATCTGGGCGCAGAAGCTCAAGAGCTTCTTCTCCCTGGTGGGCGTGCTGATCGGGGTCACGTTCCTGATCGCGGTGGTGTCGATCGTGCAGGGGATGAACGTGTACATGGAAGAGCAGTTTGCCGACAAGCTGGTGGGCATCAACACGTTCCAGCTGCGGCAGCGGCCCAACATCGTCATGGAGAACATCACCGAGGACACCTGGCGCTCGTGGATGCGCCGGCCCCGCATCTCCTACGATGACGCGCGCTTCGTGCGGGGGCGGATGACCACGCCGGTGACGACCTCGTTCTACTGTTCCGACAACATGACGATCTCCTACGGTGGCAAGCAGGCCAAGGACATCAATCTCGAAGGGACCGAGGCCACCTACTTCGACATCAAGAATTACGAGATCGCCTCGGGCCGGGCCTTCACCCAGCAGGAGGTGCGGACCGGCACCCCGGTGGTCGTGATCGGCTCGCTCCTGGCCGAGAAGCTCTTTGCCGGCGTTGATCCGGTCGGGAAGGAAGTCGGCATCAGCGGGCTGCTCTATCGCGTCATCGGCGTCGTCAAGGCCCAGGGCACGCTGTTCGGCATCTCGCTCGACAAGTTTGCCATCATGCCGTACACCGCCCCGGCCCGGCGCTGGATCTGCCCGCACAACGTGATGGACGAGTTCACGATCAAGGCCGCCAACCCGACGGCGATGCAGGCCGCCATGGGGGAGGTGGAAGGGCTCATGCGGGCGCGCCGGCACCTGAAGCCGCAGGAAGAGAACAACTTCGCGCTGCAGACCGCCGAGGGAGCCCTCAAGGGCTGGAAGAAGATTTCCCGCATCCTGATGATGGCGCTGCCGGGACTCGTGGCCATCTCGCTGGTGGTGGGCGGGATCGTGATCATGAACATCATGCTGATGGCCGTGACCGAGCGTACCCGGGAGATCGGCATCCGGAAGGCGCTGGGCGCCCGGCGGCGCGACATCCTGGCCCAGTTCGTGGTGGAGAGCGCCACCATCTCGGTGGTGGGCGCCGGCCTCGGCATCGTGCTGGGCATCGTGCTGGCCATGGTGGTCCGCGCGCTTACGCCGATGCCGGCGGCGATCGCCCCGTGGTCGGTGGCGATGGCCGTGGCCCTGGGGCTGTTCGTGGGCATGGTGGCGGGCGTCTACCCCGCCAGCCGGGCCGCGCGCCTCGACCCGATCCAGGCGCTCCGGGCGGAATAGGAACAGGAGAACGACGTGCCCATCACCCGTGCCTTCGAGGGCGTCGGCATCGCCCTGGACTCCATCCGCGCCAACAAGGTGCGCGCCTTCCTGACGATCCTGGGCGTGGCCATCGGCGTCATGGTGGTGATCGCGATGGCCTCCGCCATCACCGGCATCAACCGCAGCGTCCAGAAGGAACTGGAGAGCCTCGGCCCGAAGACCTTCTTCGTCCAGCGGTACTTCCAGGGCGGCATCAACATCAGCGACGGCTCGGACGAGCTCTCGCCCTGGCGGAAGATGCCGTGGATCACGGTGGACGAGGCGAAGATGATCGCCAAGCTTCCGGCGGTGCAGTACGCGGTGTGGAACGAGAACGCGAACGGCCCGGTGTCGTACGAGGACACCCACCTCAAGAGCTCCAGCATCCGCGGCAACAGCACCAACTGGATCTACACCTCGGGCGCCACCATCACCCAGGGGCGCAACTACACCGAGGTCGAGGCGGCGTCCAACGGCCATGTCGTGGTCATCAACGACAAGATGGCCGACATGCTGTTCGGGAACCGGGACCCGATCGGCCGGCAGATCAAGGTGTACGGCATCCCCTTCACCGTCCTCGGCGTGTACGTGGATGCAGCCGGCCTGTTCAGCGGGGAACCCTCGCCCACGCTCGCCATGCCGCATTCCACCTTCACGAAGGTGGCAGACTACTGGAAGGGCTGGATGGACATCGCCGTCACGCCCAAGGATGCGTACACCGTTGCCGAGGCGCAGGACCAGGTGACCGCGGCCATGCGGGTCCAGCGGAGCCTCCGCCCCGACCAGGACAACAATTTCGCGCTGGTGAGCCAGGACCGCCTGCTGGACTCGTTCAACAAGGTGACCCGCGGCTTCTTCCTCGTCATGCTGGCACTCTCGAGCGTGGGCCTCATGGTGGGCGGCGTCGGTGTGGTGGCCATCATGATGATCTCGGTCACCGAACGCACCCGCGAGATCGGGGTTCGCAAGGCGCTGGGGGCCACGCGGCGGGAGATCATGTTCCAGTTCCTGGTGGAAGCCGCCACGCTCACGCTCGTGGGCGGCGCCTGCGGCATGGCACTCGGGGCCGTGATTGCCGGAATGGTGCGAGCCTGGACCCCGCTGCCGGCCGCCATTCCGCTCTGGAGCGTGGTGCTCGCGGTGGCCGCGTCCACCATCACCGGGGTGTTCTTCGGGCTCTACCCCGCCGCCAAGGCGAGCCGGCTGGATCCGGTGGAGGCGCTGCGGTACGAATGAGTTAGCTTCCCCCCATGCCCCTGTCCGAAGCCCTGCGGCTGGCCCTCCAGACCATCGCCGCCAGCAAGCTCCGCTCCTTCTTCACCCTGCTCGGCATCATCGTCAGCGTCGCGTTCCTGGTCGCCGTGGTCGCGATCATCCAGGGGATGAACGCCTATGTCCGCGAGAACCTGACCGGCGCGATCATCGGGACCAACGCCTTCCAGATCCGCCGTGACCCGATCCAGGTGGGGCTGCTGAGCGACAGCGCCGTCCGCGCCATCGCCAAGCGGCCACGGGTCACGCGCGAGGATGCCGAGGCGGTCGCCGCCGCCCTGCCCGATGCGCGGGCGGTGGCGCTTCAATCCGGCTGGCCCACGCCGTCCGCCGACGTTTCGTGGCGGGCCCAGCAGCTCAAGGGCATCCTCACCTTCGGCATCACCCCGCCCTACCAGCTGGTGCAGGATTACCAGTTCCACGCCGGCGAACCGCTCACCGAGCCGGACGTGCGGGAGCGCCGGCCGGTGGCCGTCCTCGGCTACGATGTCGCCGAGAAGCTCTTCGGCGTGCCGGAATCGGGCCTCGGCCAGAAGATCCGCGTGGCCGGCCGGGAGATGACCGTCAAGGGCGTGATCGCAAAGAAGGGACGGGTCCTGGGCCAGAGTTTCGACTCGTTCGTGCTGCTGCCGCTCACCACCTTCGAGGGCATCTTCGGCCGCCGGCTCACCAACGTCGTGTCGGTCAAGATGAACACGGCGGATGAGGTGGCGGACGGCATGGAGCGGGCTGAGGAGGCAATGCGGGTGGCGCATCGGCTCAAGCCCGGCCAGGCCGATGACTTCGCCGTGGACAAGGCGGACGCGCTGGTGGCGTTCTGGAAGAACCTCACCCGCATCCTCTTCGCGATCATTCCGGCCGTGGTCTGCATCGGCGTGGTGGTGGGCGGCATCGTCATCATGAACATCATGCTGATGTCGGTCACCGAACGCACCCGGGAGATCGGGATCCGGAAATCGCTCGGTGCCAGGCGGCGCGACATCCGGCGGCAGTTCCTGATCGAGGCGATCATGCTCTCCGCCCTGGGCGGCGCCATCGGGATCGCCGCCGGCTGGGGGCTGGCGCTCCTGGTCGGTGCCTTCTCGCCGCTGCCGGCCCGGGTCACCGCGTGGAGTGTCGCCCTGGCGCTCACCCTGGGCGCCGGCACGGGGATCGTGTTCGGTGTGTACCCGGCGATGCGCGCTGCCCGGCTCGATCCCATCACCGCGCTCCGGGCCGAATGAACCTGCTGCCGCGGCGCCTGATCCGTTCCGTCGCCGAGGGCGTGACGATCGCCTTCGACGCGCTCCGCTCCAACAAGCTCCGGAGCGCGCTCACGGTGCTGGGCGTGGTCATCGGCGTCACCACCGTCATGGCGATGGCGAGCATCGTGCAGGGGGTGCGCTCCCAGATCATGAACAGCATCGAGGTGGCGGGCCCGACCACCTTCTACGTGATGCGGTTCTGGTCCCAGACGCCGGTCGACCCGAACAACCTTCCCTATGAAGTCCGCATCCGGCCGGTGCTTCGCACGTCGGATGTCACGGCGATCCGGGGAGAGCCCGCAATCCGCTATGCCGGCCTCTGGGTGCAGCTCTTCGAGCGCATCGAGTACCAGGGCGCGCGCACCCAGGTCATGACCATCTTTGCCGGCGACGACCACTACATGGACGTGCAGGGAGGCACGCTGCTCCGGGGGCGCTTCTTCACCCGCAGCGAGCTCTCGGGCGATCCGGTGGCGGTGCTGGAGCAGGAAGTGGCCAACCGGCTGTTCGGGCGGATCGACCCGCTGGGCAAGGTGGTGCGGATCGGCGACAAGGCGCTCACGGTGATCGGCATCTACGTCAAGCCCGACAACATCTTCGAGCCGCCGACGCAGGAAATCGGTGCCATCGTCCCGTACCAGATGGCACGATTCAACTACCGGTACGACGAGACCAATGCCCTCTTCATCATCGTGAAGCCGAGGGACGGCGTCACGGTGGACAACGCGATGGATGAAGTCACGGTGGCCTTGCGCCGGAGCCGCGGGCTCCGGCCCGGCATGCCCAACACCTTCGACCTGATCGGCCAGGACAAGATCCTGGAGACGGTGAACAGCCTGACATCGGTGTTCTTCCTGGTGATGATCGCGCTTTCCGGCGTCGGCCTGCTGGTGGGCGGGATCGGCGTCATGGCCATCATGATGGTGTCGGTGACCAGCCGCACCCGGGAGATCGGCATCCGCATGGCGCTGGGTGCCACCCGGCGGGAGATCCTCTGGCAGTTCCTCGTGGAGGCGGCCACGCTGACCCTGGTCGGCGGCATGCTCGGTATCCTGATGGGGCTCGCCGCCGGTGAACTGCTGAAGCGGGTGATGGGGCTCGAATCGGCGGTGCCGGTCTGGAGCGCCGTGGTGGCCGTGTGCGTCAGCGTCGGCATCGGCCTCGCCTTCGGCGTGCTGCCGGCCAACCGCGCCGCGCGGCTCGATCCGGTGGAGGCGCTCCGGTACGAATGACGAGTCGGACCAGGCGGACAGGACGGACACGTGCCGGCCCGTCTTGTCCGCCCTGTCCGTCCTGTCCATCTTGCCCCTATGCCCACCGACCTCCTCGCCATAGCCGCCCATCGGGACGACGTCGAGCTCACCTGCGCCGGCACCCTGATCCGCGCTGCCGACCAGGGCCATTCCACCGGCATCCTGGACCTCACCGCCGGTGAAACCGGGACACGGGGGAGCGCTGACCTGCGGGGTGAGGAGGCGGCCCGCGCCGCGGCGATCATGGGCGTCACCGAACGCCGGAACGCCGGCCTGCCGGACGCCCACCTGGCCAATACCGACGCGATGCGCCGCATCGTGGTCGAGCAGATCCGGCACTTCCGGCCCCGGGTGGTGATTCTTCCCTTCCCGATCGGGCGGCATCCGGATCACCGCGTCAGCTCCGAGCTGGCGCGGGACGCCTGCTTCCTGGCGGGGCTCGCACGCTATGACGCCGGCGGCGAGCCGCACCGCCCGCACAAGATTCTCTACGCACTGGCGTACCGCGAGGATCCGGTCAAGCCGACCTTCGTGGTGGACGTGAGCCCGCAGTTCGAGCGGAAAATGGCGGCCATCCGCTGCTATGCAAGCCAGTTCGACGGCGCCCGTGCTGCCGGCGAGATCTTTCCCACCGGCCAGGACCTCTACTCGCTGGTGGAGACCCAGAGCCGCCATTACGGATCCCTCATCCGTGCTGGGCACGGGGAGCCCTTCTTCACGCACGAGACGGTGCTGGTGAATGACGTGGTGCAGCTGGAAGTCCAGAGCATGTAGGCCTCGGGTTGCCGTCTGTGTCACCCTGAGGGCGCGTAGCGGCCGAAGGGACCGATCGCTGTAGACAGCCATGGCCCCTTCGCTTCGCTCAGGGTGACAGCGATGAGATCCGGCGGCGGCTGGCAGCGTTCTGCCAGCGACCTATCTCAATGGGCCATCGCGAGTTATCTTCCACCCATGCCCAATCCCGTCTATCTCGACTGCGCCGCCACCACCCCGGTGCGCCCCGAGGTGCTGGAGGCCATGCTGCCGTACCTGGGGCACGAGACCTTCGGCAATCCGTCGAGCAGTCACCGCTTCGGCCGTGCGGCGCGCGCCGGCCTGGAGCAGGCCCGCCGCGATGTTGCCGCGGCCGTGGACGCCGAACCCAGCCAGGTGATCTTCACCTCCGGCGGTACCGAGGCGGACAACCTGGCCATCGTCGGTTCCGCCCTCGCGGCGCGCGATCGAGGCGAGCCGATGGCGGTCTGCGTCTCCGCCATCGAGCACAAGGCGATTCTCGCGGCCGCACATCACGTGGCCCATCTCGGCGGCACCGAAGTGATCCTCCCCGTGGGGAGCGACGGCGTGCTGGATTTCGACGTGCTGGGCCGCGCCCTGGCCGGCAAGCCGGCAATCGTCTCCGTCATGTGGGTGAACAACGAGACGGGCGTGGTGCAGCCGATCGCGGAGATCGCCGAGCGGTGCTGTACGGCCGGCGTCCGGCTCCACACCGACGCCGTGCAGGCTTTCGGCAAGCTTCCCGTCTCCGTCTCCACTGTCCAGTGCAGTTTCATGACCGTCTCCGGCCACAAGATCGGCGCCCCCAAGGGAATCGGCGCGTTCATCGTGCGCGACCGGAAGGGAGTCGAGGCGATCATCCACGGCGGCGGCCAGCAGTTCGGCATCCGGCCCGGCACCGAGAATGTCGCGGGCGCCGTCGCGCTCGCGGCCGCGGCGAAGCTCGCGATGGCGGAGCGGGAAGCGGAGCAGCGGCGGCTCACCGGGCTCCGGGACCGGCTGCTCGCGCGGCTCCGCGCCGCGGTGCCGGACCTCGCCGTGCCCGCCGAGCACGGACCGCGGGCCGCGCACATCCTGAGCGTGTGCGTGCCGGGCGCCGACAGCGAGGCGCTGCTCATGCATCTCGACCTCGCCGGCGTCGCGGCCTCGGGCGGCAGTGCCTGCTCCACCGGCGCCGTCGAACCGTCGCACGTGCTCGTGGCGCTGGGCGTGCCGCGCGACCTGGCGCTGGGCGCGGTGCGGTTCAGCTTCGGCCACGAGACGACGGAGGCGGACGTGGATCGCGCCGCCGAGGTCTTTCCCGGGATCGTCGCCAAGGTACGCACGCTGGCGGGAGCGCTCGGCCGTGCGTAGCAGGGTGCTGGTCGCCATGAGTGGCGGCGTGGACAGCTCGGTGGCGGCCGCCCGGCTGGTGGAGGAAGGCCACGACGTCATCGGCGCGACGATGAAGCTGTTCTGCTACGGCGACTCGGTGCCCGACCGCCCCTGCTGCTCGCTGGATTCGATCACCGACGCCCGCGACGTCGCTCACCGGCTTGGCATCCCGCATTACGTGCTCAATCTTGAGGACCGGTTCGGCCACGACGTGATCGGCAACTTCGTCGCGGAGTACAGCCGCGGCCGCACGCCGATCCCCTGCGTGCGCTGCAACTCCTTCACCAAGTTCCGCGACCTCCTGGCGCACGCCGACGCCCTGGGCTGCGATGCGATCGCCACCGGCCACTACGCCGTGGCGGAGGATGG
This sequence comes from Gemmatimonadales bacterium, assembly GCA_035712285.1. Taxonomy (GTDB): domain Bacteria; phylum Gemmatimonadota; class Gemmatimonadetes; order Gemmatimonadales; family GWC2-71-9; genus CAMLHP01. Next base: position 25,002 of record DASTBA010000067.1, read on the forward strand.
CGCGCTCTATCGCGGCACCGATCCCGCCAAGGACCAGAGCTATTTCCTCTGGGGCATCGATCGCCGGGTGGTGGCCCGGATGCGGACTCCGGTGGGCTCCATGACCAAGACCGAGACCCGGGCGCTGGCGCGGAAGCTGGGTCTCGTCACCGCGGACAAGCCGGAATCGGTGGAGATCTGTTTCGTGCCCGATGACGACTACGTCGCGGTACTGGAACAGCACCTGCCGGCCGATGCCCCGGCACTCACGCCCGGGCCGCTGGTGACCACCACCGGCGAGGTGATCGGCGAGCACGAGGGATTCGCCCGGTACACCATCGGCCAGCGAAAGGGGCTGCCGGGCGGGGCCGCCACGGCCCGGTATGTGGTGGCGATCCGGCCTGCCACGCGCGAGGTGGTGGTCGGCGGGGTGGATGAGCTCGCGGGGTGGAGCGTCACGCTGGACGAGGTGAACTGGCTGGCCGAGCCGCTCACCGCCGGCGATACCTGCGATGTGCAGCTCCGCTACCGCGCGCGCGCCGTGCCGGCGCGGGTCGAGTCGGCCGAGGGCGACCGGATCTCGCTCTCGCTCCTGGCGCCGGTGCGGGCGGTGACGCCGGGACAGTCGGGCGTGCTCTACGGACCGCGCGCCCGCGTGCTGGGCGGCGGCATCATCGCGTGAGCGGCATCACGCGGTACATCCTGCTGCTGGCCCTGCTCGTCCCTGCCCCGGCGGCGGCGCAGCGGCGGGCGATGTCGGTGGAGGACTTTCTCGCCCTCCGGAGTGCCAGCGATCCCCGGATCTCGCCCGATGGCCGGCTGGTGGCGTTCACGGTCACGGAGGCGGAGCTCGAACAGAACCAGAACATCTCCCGCATCTGGATCGTGGGCACCGGCGGCGACGACGCCCGCCAGCTCACCGACGGCACCGGGAGCGACCGCGCGCCCCGCTGGGCTCCGGACGGCAGCCGCCTCGGCTTCATCTCCACCCGTGACGGCGGTGCCCAGATCTGGCTGACCGGCCTGGGCAGCACCGCACCCACGAAGCTCACCACCGTTCCGACCGGCATCACCGACTTCCAGTGGGCGCCGGACGGGCGCAGCATCTACTTCACCAGCGACATCAAGTGGCCCGGCATCCAGGAGGTGGACCGGCGGAACGGCGCATATCCCACCGACGCCCGCATCTGGACCGACCTCTTCTACCGCCACTGGAACGAGTGGCGGAACGGCATCAGGTCGCATCTGTTCCGGCTGACCATTGCCACGGGACGTGTCAGCGACCTCACGCCCATTGACCGCGATGTGCCGCCGATCGCCCTGGGTGGCCGGGACATCGCGCTCTCCGCGCTCGGGACCGAGGTGGCGCTGGTGTACAACGACGACCCCGCGCCGGCCACCTCCACCAACAACGACATCTTCGTGATGGGGCCCGACGGAAGCTCGCGCCAGGCCATCACCACGAACCCCGCGAACGACCACAGCCCCGCGTACTCGCCCAACGGGCGGTGGCTGGCGTATCTCGCGGCCGCGATCCCCGGTTTCGAGTCGGACCGCCAGCGCATCATGCTGTATGAACGCGCCAACGGGCGCCGTCAGGTGCTCACCGATGGCTGGGACCGGAGCGTCAGCGCCATCGCCTGGACGCCCGACAGCCGGACCATCATCGCCGAGGCCGACGAGGCCGGTGAAGGGCGGATCTTCGCCGTCAACGCCGCCAGCGGCAGGCCGTCACTGCTGGTTTCCGGCGGCGTGAACACCCAGGCGGCGGTGGCGCCGGACGGCAGCTTCCTGGTATTCGTCCGCCAGACGTCCACGATGCCGCCGGAGATCTGGCGTGCCGACATCAGCGGGCGCGGGCTCCGGCCGCTGACGCACCTGAATGACAATGCCCTGGCAAACCTCGATCTCGGCCCGGCGGAGCCGTTTCACTTCCGGGGTGCGCAGGGTGACGACGTGGCGGGCTGGATCATCAAGCCTCCCGGCTTCGATGCCGGCCGCCAGTACCCCCTGCTCTATCTGGTGCATGGGGGTCCGCAGGGGGCCTGGCATGACGAATGGCACCCGCGCTGGAACTACCAGATGTTCGCTGCCCGCGGCTACGTCGTGGCCGCCGTCAACTTCCACGGCTCCACCGGATACGGGCAGGCGTTCACCAACAGCATCTCGCGCAACTGGGGCGGGCTGCCGTACGACGACCTGATGGCCGGTCTGGACTACCTGGTGAAGCTGCCGTACGTGGACTCGCTGCGGGTGGGCGCGGCTGGTGCCTCATACGGCGGTTACATGATCTACTGGATGGCCGGCCACACCACGCGATTCAGGGCCCTGATGGCACATGACGGGGTATTCAACCCGCTTTCGATGGCCGGCACCACCGAGGAACTCTGGTTCCCCACGTGGGAATTCGGCGGCACGCAGCTCTCGCCCGCGGCCCGATCCATCATGGAGAAATGGTCCCCCGCGAACTTCGCCAGCCGCTGGTCCACACCGATGCTCATCGTGCACAGCCAGAAGGACTACCGGCTCGACCTGTCCGAGGGGCTGCAGGCATTCACCGCGCTCCGCCTGCGCGGCGTCCCCGGCAAGTTCCTCTACTTCCCGGACGAGGACCATTTCGTGACGAAGCCCCGGAACCGGCGGCTCTGGTGGGGCGTGACGCTCGACTGGTTCGACCGGTGGCTGGCGGCACCGGCCGCGGCCGGGAGCCCGCAGTAGGCCGTCACGGCATCGTTACACCGGCCCGCTATGCTCCCGGCTGGCCCCCCATCGGAAGAAAGGCATCACCCGTGGCGCATGCACTGCAGCCGGTGTCCGGGGAGGTTCCCGACCTCCGTGACCCGTCGCTGTACCTGAACCGGGAGCTCTCCTGGCTGGAGTTCAACCGCCGGGTGCTGCACGAGGCGCTGGATGATCGCGTGCCGCTCCTCGAGCGACTCAAGTTCCTGGCCATCTTCTCCAGCAACCTCGATGAATTCTTCCAGGTCCGGGTCGCCGGACTGCGGCGCCAGGCGGCGGCCGGCATCAGCGAGCGGACCGCGGATGGCCTTCGCCCCGAGGATCAGCTGCAGGCCATCGGCATCATGACCGGCGACCTGGTCCGCACCCACCAGCGGTGCCTCACGGACGAGGTACTTCCCGCGCTGTCCGAGGCGGGGCTGAGCCTGGTGACCGAGCTGGAACAGCTTTCTCCCGACGAACGCGGCGAACTGGACCGCTACTTCCGGGAGAATGTGTTTCCTGTCCTCACGCCGCTCGCCGTGGATCCGGGACATCCCTTTCCGTACATCTCCAACCTGAGTCTCTCGCTGGCGGTCGTGCTCCGCGGCGGCGACGGCGACGAGCGCTTCGCGCGGGTGAAGGTGCCGAAGATCCTCCCCCGCTGGGTACCGCTCGCCGGAGGCAGCCGCTTCGTGCCGCTGGAGCAGCTGATCCGCGCCAACCTCGAGGGACTCTTCCCGGGCGTGGAGATCCTCGGCGCCCATCTGTTCCGGATCACGCGCAACTCCGACTTGGAGCTCGACCAGGACGACGCGGAGGACCTGCTCAGCCTGATCCAGGAGGAAGTACGGAACCGCCGGTTCGCGGAGGTGGTGCGGGTGGAGGTCGAGGCAGGCATGCCGCCCTCGCTCCGCGAGCTGCTGCTGGCCGAGTTCAACGAGGAACAGGAGCAGCCGGCCCTGGCGCTGTCGGCGGCGGACATCTTCGACATCCAGGGACCGCTGGACGCGGCGGACCTGCTGACGCTGGCCGCGATCGAGCGGCCCGACCTGCATGACCCGCCCTTTCATCCGGTCCAGCCGCCGCGCCTGGCCCAGGGGCGGAGCCCCTTCGACGTGCTCCGCGAGGGCGACCTGCTGGTCCACCATCCGTATGACAGCTTCGCCCTGTCGGTGGAACAGTTCATCCAGGCGGCGGTGGATGATCCCGACGTCGTGGCCATCAAGCTCACGCTCTATCGGACCGGCGGCGATTCGAGCATCGCGCAGCTGCTGCAGACCGCCGCCGAGCGCGGGAAGCAGGTGGCGGTCCTGATCGAGCTGCAGGCGCGCTTCGACGAGGAGAACAACATCCGGTGGGCGCAGCGGCTGGAGGATGTGGGGGTGCACGTGAGCTACGGAGTGGCCGGTCTCAAGACCCACGCCAAGGTCATGCTGGTCGTGCGCCGCGAGGGCGACGTCATGCGGCGGTACCTGCATATCGGCACCGGCAACTACAACCTGCGCACCGCCCGCGTGTACACCGATTTCGGGTTGTTCACCACCGACCCGCTGCTGGCCGGGGACCTGACCGACCTCTTCAACGTGCTCACCGGTTTCGGGACGCCGGCGGGATACCGGAAGCTGGTGGTGGCACCCCGCGGCATGCGGCGGAAGTTCCTCGAGCTCATCGAACGCGAAGTAGCCCATGCGGCGGCGGGAAGGCCGGCCCGCGTGCTGGCCAAGATGAACGCGCTGGTGGATCCCGAGATCATCGCCGCCCTGTATGCCGCATCCCGGGCCGGTGTCACCGTGGACCTGATCGTGCGCGGCATCTGCTGCCTCCGGCCGGGCGTCCCCGGAGTGAGTGACAACATCCGCGTGCTGAGTGTGGTGGGCCGGTTCCTGGAGCACTCCCGCGCCTTCTGCTTCCGCAACGATGGCACCTGGGAGGTATTCATCGGCTCGGCGGACTGGATGCCGAGAAACCTGGACCGGCGGATCGAGGCGGTGGCCCCGGTGGAAGACCCGGTGCACCGCCAGGCGATCCTCGATGTGCTCGAACGGATGCTGCGGGACAATCGACAGGCGTGGGACCTGCAAGCGGACGGATCGTATGTGCAGCGACGCCCGGCCCCGGGCGAGCCGGTCAGGGCGTCGCAGGCGTAAGGCCGGCCTTCTCTGCGAACACCTTGAGCGCTTCCTCGGCCTCCGGGGACAGCTTTTCCGGCAGTGCCACCATGATCTCCACCAGCTGATCGCCCTTCCGCCCGTTCTTCTCGACCCCCTGCCCCTTGATGCGGAACTTCCGGCCCGGCTGGGTGCCGGGCGGGATGCGCAGGATCACCTTCTTGCCGTCGAGCGTGCGGACCTTGAGCCGGGTGCCGAGCGTGGCCTGCACCATGTTGATCGGCACTTCGCAGAGGATGTCGAGGCCGTCCCGCTGGAAAAAGCGGTCCGGCTGCACTTGGAAGGTGATGATCAGGTCGCCCGCCGGCGCCCCCGAGTGGCCGGCCTGCCCCTGGCCCTTGATCCGGAGCTTGGTACCCGACTCGCTGGCCGGCGGGACGGTGATCATCACGCGCTTTTCCACGCGCACTTCGCCGGCGCCGTGGCAGGTGGGGCATGGGGTCGAGGGAATCTTGCCCCGGCCGCGGCAGCGCGGGCAGGGACGATTCACGGCAAAGCTCCCCTGCCCGAATGCGATCGTCCCGCGGCCCTTGCACTCCGGGCAGGTGGAAAGGGTGGCGCCTGGTGCCGCGCCGCTGCCGTCGCAGGTCTCGCAGGTCTCGGTCACTGGCAGCGTCACCGGGATCTTTCCGCCCAGTGCCGCGACCCGGAACGGCACTTCGACGACCGCCTCGAGATTCTCCCCGCGGGCTTCCTCACGCCGCCCACGGCCGAAGATCGAGCTGAAGATGTCCCCCAGCCCGAAACCGCCCAGATCTCCCATGTCGAAGTCGGGTGCGGGGCCGGTCCCCCCGGCCGTACCGGCGCCCCGCCGGGCGGCGGGATCGAACGCACCCAGCCGGCGCATCTGGTCGTACTGCTTTCGCTTGTCGCCGTCGGAGAGGGTGGCGTGGGCCTCGGAGATCTCCTTGAAGCGCTCGGCAGCCTGCGGATTGTCCGGGTTGGCATCCGGATGGTACTGCTTCGCGAGACGGCGGTAGGCCTTCTTGATCTCGTCGGCGCTGGCGGAGTCCGGCACCCCCAGCACCTGGTAGAAGTCCTTTGCAGCCACCTCAGTGCAGCTCCTGCTCCAGGTACACCTGCACCCGCGCCGGCCGGACCAGGACGCCCTTGAACAGGTAGCCCGGCTGGAACGTGGCGCTCACCGAGTGGGCCAGGGCGGGATCCGGTGCCGGCGTGGTGGACACCGCCTCGTGCGCCGACGGATCGAACGGCTGCCCGACCGGATCCACGCGCTCGACCCCGGCGCTCTCGAGTTCCTTCCGGAGCTTCCGGTCGATCAGCGTGACCGCTTCGCGCAGAGTTTCGTTCGACGCCGGATGCTCGTCCGCCACCAGGCGATCCAGGTCGTCGAGCACCTCGAGCAGGTGGCCGATGAACGTCGCCTGCGCGCGGTCGGCCAGCTCGGCGCGCTCCCGCGTGATCCGCTTCCGGTAGTTGTCGAACTCCGCGGCCAGACGCAGGTGCCGGTCCCGGAGCTCGGCGATCTCCTGCTCCAGGCGCTGGATGGACTGGTCGGCGGGCTCCACCGGCAGATTCTGCTGTCCGGCGTCCTCGGGCGCCACCGCGCCGGCCGCCTGATCGGGTCTGGATTCGTGCTGCACCATCAGCCTCGTGTGCTCTTGGGTGGACGCAAGCCTGAAAGATAACCGCGCAGGGGTTCCCGCTGCGGTCATCGAGGCTCGAGACGGCGGGCCAGCAGCCACAGGGCGGCCTGCGCCGACCGGGCGCGAACCTCGTTGCGATCACCGCCGAACCGGTGGCCCGCGGCCAGCGTCCCGTCGGATCCCGCGGTGGCGATCCATACGCCGCCGACCGGCTTCTCCGGCGTACCGCCATCGGGCCCGGCGATACCGGTGACGCTCACCGCGAGGCCGGCGCCGAAGCGCCGGCGCGCTCCCTCCGCCATCGCACGCGCCACCTCCTCGCTCACTGCGCCGTGGGCCGCAATGAGCTCCGCCGGCACCTCGAGTGCGCCCTCCTTCAGCGCGTTGGCATACGCCACCACGCCCCCGAGATAGACATCCGATGCCCCGGGGATCGCCGTGAGCCGGGCACCCACGAGGCCGCCGGTACAGGACTCCGCCGTTGTGATTGTCAGCCCGCACTCCCGGGCGCGCGCCAGCACCACGGCCGCCAGGTCGGTCCCGTCCTCGCCGTAGATCGCGGCAGGCACCCGGGCGCGGATGGCATCCATGGCCATGCGGAGCTGTACATCGGCGTCCGGTCCCGCCAGTCCCCACGCCGTGATCCGGAGGTCCACCCCGTCCGCACTCGGGAGATAGGCGAGCGTGAGCGGCCTGATCTCCGCCTCGATGTTCCCGATCGCTTCTGCCAGCGTGCTTTCCGGCACGCCGGTGGTGCGGAGCATCCGGCTCCGGACCACCAGGCCTTCGGCCCGCGCCGCCAGGCGCGGCAGCACTTCATGCTCCAGCAGCTTGCGCATTTCGGACGGCACACCGGGCAGCATGATCACCAGGCCCTGCTCCGGTTCCGGCACCTCGATCCAGAGCCCCGGCGCCGTGCCCCAGCGATTGTGGAGCGCCACGGCCCCGCGGGGCACCTCCGCCTGGGAGCGGTTGCTTTCAGCCGGCACCCGATTGAACCGGCGATAGCGTTCCAGCACCTGGTTCCAGACCTCGTCACGGAATTCGAGCGGCAGTCCGGCCAGGTCCGCCACGGCATGCTTGGAGATGTCATCGCGTGTCGGGCCCAGGCCGCCGGTGGTGAGCACGGCCCCGGTGCGTGCCAGGGCGTCGCGCACCGCCTGCTGGATGGCGCCGTAGTCGTCGCCCACCGTGGTGCGGCGCACGACCCGCACGCCGATCGCACCGAGGGCGCGTGCCAGCTCGGCGCCGTTGGTATCCACGGTCTGCCCGAGCAGCAGTTCGTTGCCGATGGTCAGCAGTTCGAGGTGCACGACGAGGGACGCCGGATGGCTACTGCTGCGACAGCAGGCGGCGATAGCGGTAGATGTACACCGCGAAGGAGTAGATGGTCAGCGCCGTGGCGATGAACAGCACCACCGTCACGAAGTTGCCGTGAAAGGTGTTCCAGTAGTTCGCCAGGCGGCTGTGCTCCCAGCCCAGCGGCTTGCGCGCGTCGCGGAAGGCGAACCAGAGGATGATGGCCCCCACGAAGATGTTCTGGAACACCGTCTTGAGCTTGCCGGCGTTGCCGGCCGGGATGACCACGCCCTTGCGCTTGGCCCACCAGCGGAAGCCGGTCATCGCGACCTCGCGCCCGATCAGGAGCAGGCAGACCCAGAGCGGAATGCTGCCCCAGATGGGGATGTCGTAGAGGTGCTGGCGCTGGCTGGAGATGAAGTAGATCGGGATGAGCGTCGCGAAGAGCAGGAGCTTGTCGGCGATGGGGTCCAGCAGCTTGCCGAGATCGGTGACCTGGTTCCGGCTGCGGGCGAGATAGCCGTCCCAGAGATCGCTCACCGCCGCCGCGATGAAGATGACGAAGCAGATGACCTTGGGCCAGTAGCCCTCGATGAACGGCAGCAGCGCGATGACCGGCGTGAAGCAGATCCGGGTGATCGTGATGATGTTCGGGAGCGTCCACATGACGCCGCCTCACCCCAGCGTCTTGACGACGCTCTTGCTGATGGCCTTGAGCGTGTCGAAGACTCCTTCGCCGGTGGCGGCCACCGCCTCGAAATAAGGGGCCCGCTCGACCCACTGGCCGTCCTGCTGCCACACCAGGTATTCCCCGGGCCGGTCGGCGTCGGGCAGCAGCCGCTGGCGCGCCGGCTCCTCCACCGGCCACCCGGGGTTGAGCGCGGCCTGGAGCTCGGCCACCGGGGACGCATTCGGCAGGTCCCGCTTGTTGTACTGCACCACGAACGGAATCCTGGTCAGGTCGTATCCGTGCTGGACCATGTTGTCGTACAGGTTCTGCATGGCCTCGATGTTCGCCTCCATGCGTTCCAGCTGGCTGTCGGCGACGAACACCACGCCGTCCACGCCCTTGAGGATGAGCTTGCGCGAGGCGTTGTAGTACACCTGGCCGGGCACCGTGTACAGGTGGAACTTGACCTTGAATCCGCGGATGGTCCCGAGGTCCACCGGCAGGAAGTCGAAGAACAGCGTGCGCTCGGTCTCGGTGGCGAGCGAGATCATCTTGCCGCGGGCCGCGGGGGCCACCTTGTTGTAGACGAACTCGAGGTTGGTGGTCTTGCCGCCGAGCCCCGGGCCGTAGTAGACCAGCTTGCAGTTGATCTCGCGGGAGGCGTAGTTGATCATGGACATGCGTCGCGTGTCCCCTCAGGCCCCGAAGAGCCGGTCAATTTCGTCCTCCGCGTCGCCCAGGAACCCGCTCTCCACCCTGGGCGCCGCCGCGCCGTGATCGGCGCGGCTGAACATGTCGGTGAACACTCCGTTGAGCTGTGTCACGGCGTTGCGCACCCGCAGCTTGACCAGCCCGAGCGTGGTGCTGTTGTCGAACAGCACCACGAGAATGACCCGCCGGGCGATGTCCGCGAGATACATGGACTCCCGCTCGCCCTGGTGGAAGAGCGCCCCGAATTCCGGCTCCCCCAGCATGCGGGCCAGCTGGTCGTTCGCGCTGAAGTCCGCGGCGGTGAGCGAGGCGAAGGCGGTGGGGTCGAACTGGACCGGGGCGCCGACCGTGGCCACGAGCTGCCCGGTCCGGTCCACGATGAGGGCGGTCCGCGCACTCGCATCACCCAGGAATCCGTTGAGGATCTCGGTGATGCGCCGCGAATCGGCTTCACTGAAGGACCAGCTCGAGGCGCCTGACATCAGCGATCGTCCTTACGCGAGGGAGGCTTCGAGCCGGCGGAGAATCCGCTCGCCCCGCCGCCGGAGCATGGGCTGCGGCTCCCAGGCGACGTAGTCGCGCAGCAGGCGCACCGTGGCGACGCCGTGCTGGCCCGCAAGATAGCCGAGGGCCGCGAGCCGGCGGAGCGCCCGGGGATGGAAGAGGTCCTGGCGATGCTGCACGTAGCGTTGCTGGGCCAGGGCCCAGCCCGCCAGCACACCGATCGCGGCCCCCAGGCCGAAGCTCCAGCCGCGTGAGCGTCTCATCGCACCTCCTGGCGCGCCACCAGCGCATGGGCGAGTGTCACGCCGTCCACGAATTCCAGGTCGCCACCCATCGGGAGGCCCCGCGCCAGCCGCGTGACCCGGACCGGCAGGCCCTGCAGCAGCTGCTGCACGTAGGTGGCCGTCACTTCACCTTCCATCGAGGGATTGGTGGCAAGGATCACCTCGCGCACCCCGCCGCTCCGCACCCGCTCCACCAGACTCTCGAGCCGGAGCGACTCGGGGCCGATGCCGTCCAGCGGCGAGAGCCGCCCGCCGAGCACGTGGTACCGCCCCCGGAACTCGGCGCGGTCCACCACCGGTACCGCTGACGGCTCCTCCACGACACAGAGCACCGACGGATCCCGCCGGGGATCCTGGCAGATGGCGCAGGGCTGCTCCTCGGTCAGGTTGCCGCAGGTGGCGCAGGGCTTCACGCGCTCCGCGACGGCGTCCAGGGCCCGTGCGAGGGCGCTGACCTGTTCGGCCCGCTGCTGCAACAGGTGAAAGGTGAGCCGCTGCGCCGTCTTCCGGCCGATGCCGGGAAGGCGGGAGAGCTCGGCAATCAGGGTCTCGATGGAACTCACGGTTCAGCGGGCGCGGCTGTCGGCCCCGCCCTCTGCCTTGCGAATTTCGGCCTGCAGCAGGTCGGCGGCGCGACGCTGGCCTTCGGCGACCGCGGCCAGGACCAGGTCCGACAGGAACTCCGCATCCCGCGCGGCAAATGCCTCGGGATCGATCCGCACTGAGCGGACGGTGCCGCGGCCGTCCACGGTCACGCGCACCAGCCCCCCGCCCGCCAGCGTCTCGACCGTCTGGCTGGCGAGCTCCCGCTGGAGCTCCTGGATCCGGCCCTGCATCTGCTGCCCGAGCTGCAGGAACTGCTGGAAATCTGCCATGTATCGCCGCACCCCTCCGGTGACTACTCCACGATCTCCAAATCTAATTCAGTGGCGGCCGTATCGAGGGCCGCATCGCGGCGCCGGAGCCCCTGCAGCCGGTCGGCCCGGATGGAGTCCTCGGTCATCCGGGCCGGCGCCGCCGTGGCCGCGCCTTCCGCCGCAATGACCTTGAGGCGCACCGGCGCGCCGACGATGCCGGCCAGGATCCCCTCCACCTCGCGCGCCTTCTGCTCCAGGGTCTCGTGAAACAGCGGATTGGCCTCGCGCAGGCGCACCGCAATCTCCGGCGGATTGACCTCCGTCACCTCGGTGATCGCCAGGGCCTCGCCCAGGAATCGGGACTGCACCCGGGTGGCCTCCACGATGGAGGACCAATTGGCGGTGAGCGCCGCCAGCGTGAAGGAAGCCTTGAGGGTCGTCTCGGGACGCGGGTCGCGGGTCTCGAGTCCCGAGTCGTGAGGCGCGGGTCGTGGGTCGCGGGCCCCGCGTCTCGCATCCCGCGTCTCGGATCTCGCAACCGGCGTTCCCGCCAGCACCTGTTCCAGGTCCACGACCCGGTCCAGCAGCGCCCAGCGCAGCAGCAGCGTTTCGGCCACCAGCCGGGGCTGCGTGCTGCGGCGAAGCGCCCCCTCCTGCTCGGCCAGCAGCTTCAGCATGCGCAGCACGTCGCCGGCGCCGAGCGTGTCCTTGAGTGCCGTGAGCGTCTCCCTCGCCGCCTCGGTGAGCCCCTCCGGCACGGCACCCACCTGCAGCATGAGGAGCGCCCGGAGCCATTCCGCCGCCGCATCCACGAACTCGCCGATGTCGGCACCGGACTCGACCACCTGATCCACCAGCGCGAACACCGCCGCGGCGTCCTGATCCACCACGGCCCGGAGCAGGCGGGCAAGCTGCTCGTCCGGGGGGAGTCCGAGGGTCTCGCGGACCCGTTCCGCGGTGAGCCCGCCCTCACCGAAGCTCAGGCACTGGTCCAGCACCGACAGGGCATCCCGCATCCCGCCGTCGGCATGCCGCGCGATGAGTGTCAGCGCGTCGTCCTCCGCCGTGATGCCCTCCCCGTCCAGTACCGCGCGAAGGCGGTCGCGGATGGCGGCGGGTCCGATGCGCCGGAAATCGAACCGCTGCAGCCGGGAGAGGACCGGGGCCGCCTGGGAGGCGATCTTCTGCGGCTCGGTGGTCGCGAACACGAAGACCACGCGGGGAGGCGGCTCCTCGAGGATCTTGAGCAGCGCGTTCCATGCTTCCCGCGTGAGCATGTGCGCCTCGTCCACGATGTAGACCTTGTAATGCCCCTCCTGCGAGGCGGCATACATGGCCCGCTCGCGGAGTTCGCGCGCGTCATCCACGCCCCGGTTGCTGGCGGCGTCGATCTCCACGACATCCAGGCTCGCGGCGCCGGTCCAGATGCGCTCGCAGCTCTCGCACTCGCCGCAGGGGTCGCCCGCGGCGGTGCGGTTGGGGCAGTTGAGCGCCATGGCGAGGATGCGCGCCGCGGTGGTCTTGCCCACGCCGCGCGGGCCGGTGAGCAGGTACCCGTGCCCCACCCGGTCGCGCGCCACGGCACCGCCGAGCACGGCGGCCACGTGATCCTGCACCAGCAGGTCAGCGAAACGCTTGGGACGATAGCGGCGGGCGAGGCTGATAGTCATGGCGGAAAGAAAAGTGCCCCAGGCTCCCCGAAGCGACACCGGACATCGCTTAGCGCTGCTACCGGCGAGGTCCTGACGCGATTCGCGCGCCAGCGCCCTTCGGACCTGGGGCGTCCACAATATAGCCGCATGCCCCGGTGGTTGGAAGCGGGACATGGGACGCGGGTCGCGGGACGCGAGGGCCGAGTCTCGCGACCCGCGGCTCTAAAGCAGGATGGCACGCTGGCGGTGCTGCATCCGCCGGAGTTCCCACGTCTCCGCCACCACCGCACCCAGCAGGAACACCAGCGCCGTGTAGTACACCCACAGGACGAAGAGCAGCAGGGCCCCGATATCGGCGTTGCCCGACGCCACCCGCGCCGTCGTGAAGTGGGTGAGGTAGAGGGCGTACAGCCGCTTGGCCAGTTCGAAGAGGACGGCGGAAAAGCACGCGGCCAGCAGCGCCGATCGCCAGGAGAGCTTGCGCATGGAGGCGAAGCGGTAGACCACGAAGAACAGCGTCACCGAGAAGCCGATGGTGACCACCTCGCTGAGCAGGCGCCCGCCCCAGCTCAGGAAGAACTGGAGCCCCGGCGCCGCATCGGCGCCGCGCGCCGCCAGCAGGGCCAGGCCCGCCGTGAGCGCGGCGTTGACGAGCAGCAGGGACAGCGTCAGCACCACCATGCCGGCATCGCGGGCCTTGGCCCGGAGCCAGGCCGCCAGGAAGTTGCGCCGCGGCCGGGGGCGGAGCCCCACGTCAAAGACATGGTTGAGCGACGTGCGGACTCCGGCGAAGAGCCGGGTGCTGAACCAGAGAAAGGTCGGGATCGCGTACAGGGAGATGGTGGTGCGGTTCTCGGAAATGCCGGTCAGCAGTCCCTCGATGCGCCGGAAGGGATCCGCCGGGCCGCTGGCGTGCGGCGGCATGAACGCATGGAAGAGCGCCGCCGGATCGGGATTCCCGCCCGCGGTGGCCTGGAGCACCTTCGTCAGCCCGATCAGGAGCAGCAGCACGAACGGCACCGACGCCAGCAGGGCGTCGAACGTCACCCCGCTCGCCAGGAACGGGATGCTGCTTTCATCCGCCGCCTGGAGGACCCGCCACACGAACCCCAGCGGCGAGCGGTACCACCCGCCCTTCCTGCCCCGGCTCAGGCCCCCGGCTCCTCTGCGTCATCCGGCAGCGGCGCCGTCCGCCGCCGCCGCGCCCGGGCCTCGGCCAGGCGCCGCTCGATTTCCTCCCTGGCGCTGGGCTCCGGCACCCGGGCTGGCGCCGAGGTCGCCTCCGCCGCATCCAGGTCCTCGTCGTCGTCCGTGTCCTCCTCCAGCGGCAACTCGCCGGTCGACCCCATGTCGCGCGCCGTGTCGCGCCGCGACGAGAACCGCTCGACGAGCTCGTCAATCCGCTCTTCGGTCGCCGCCCGGAGCCGCCGGAGCCGGCGCTGGAGCGTGCGGCGCGTCTCCTCCCCACTCCGCGGGGCGTAGAGCAGCGCCAGCCCCGCGCCCAGCAGCGCGCCCCAGAACAGCCAGCGGGCCGACGAATCGTTCCGCTCCACGTAGACCACCTCGCGCGGCTTCTCCCCTCGCATGCGTCCCCCTACTCCCCGGCGTCGGCGTCATCCGCCGCGCGCACCAGGACTTTCTCGATCGCCGCATGATGCAGCAGCGGCGCCTGGATGGTCCGGTCCACCAGGTCGGCCGTGCCATTGACGTTGAGCTGCTCGAACAGGAAGGCGAACGTGCGCTCGAGCTCCCCCGCGATCGCCGTGCGCGCCTCCTCCGGCAGCCCCCAGAGATCCCGCTTGAACGGGCCGATCGCCTTCTTGCGGGTCTTGTAGTAGAACTGCTCGTCGGTATCGCTGGCCTTCCGCTCCCCCGCGGCGTTCTCGTCGAGCCAGGCGTACATCCGGCGCCGGAGCTCCTCCGGCAGCGCCGGATGGTCGAACACGATGTTCTGGAAATTGGTGGCGAGATGGATCTCGGCCGCCTCCACCCGGGGGAAGTTGCCGAAGGCGTTGCTCGGCAGCGTGCTGGCGCCGTGCTGCACCGCGCCGGCCATGCCGTATGACTCGCGTGCCACCCGGGAGAGATCCCGCAGCGCATCCAGATCCAGCTTCACCTCGGCGATCGAGCCGTCCGGCAGCACCACGCCACCGTGCGATGTCCCGGTCTGCACCGAGATCTTGCTGATCCCGTCCCGCACGCCGAGTTCCGCGCAGGTGGCCAGGTAGCCGGTCATGAACGCGTCCAGCTCGGCGACGGTGCTGTTCTTGTGCCCCACTTCGCCAATCTCCGCGCCGACCGATACGGTGACGCCATCCGGCTGCCGCTCCCGGATGAACCGGGTGAGTTCCGCGGCACGCCGGTAGTTGGCCTCCTGCTGCTCGGCGAGCGTGGGCCGGCCGAGATCCACCAGCGTCGAGGTGTCCACGTCAATGTTGTAGAACCCCGCCGCCAGCTCCTCGGCCACCAGCTTCCGGACCTCCCCCACTTCCTTGTCGGGATCGGCGGCATACTTGGCGGCGCTGACCTGGCAGTGATCACCCTGGATGAAGAGCGGCAGGCGGTAGCCCTCGCGGAGCGCCGCGCCGATCAGCACCGCCACGTACTCGGCCGGCCGCTGGTCGGTATAGGCAATCTCCGACCGCGCGATTTCCAGGATCAGCGTGCCTACCCGGCCCGCTCGTGCGGCACGGAACACGGCGCGCGCCGAGTCGTAGGCCATGACGCGAAGGTTGATGGCCGGCACCGTGAAGCCGGCGCACTCGCCGCGGCCGCGGGCCAGGTAGAGATCGTGAATGGACGCCGGCCGCACCCCCAGCGACTGTCCCAGCTCCCAGAGCAGCCAGCGGGCCGCCTCGCGCTGGTCTTCATCGCCGAAGACCGCCTCACCGACCAGGCGGTCCATGGCCGGCGAGCGCAGGCGGGAGGGGTCCTGGACGCTCACGCCGCCGGGGATGACGGTCACTGCTCCGCCCAAGAGCCCCGCGGCGCGGGATACCGGATCAGCAGCCATGCAGGTTCAGGCCTCGTTCGAGAAATGGCTCGTGCACTCGCAGCCGAAAGCTAGACGCCGGTGTCGGCCGGGCCAAGCGGCTAGACCTCATCGCCCTGCGGGCGCGGGGCGATGGGTTCGCTGAAGCCGGGCCGCCCCATCGCCGTGTAGGTCAGGCGCTTGCCGAGCTCGACGCCGGGCTGGTCGAAGGCGTTCACGTTGTACCAGGCCCCGGCGTAGCCGCAGGCCAGCTGGAAGAACATCAGCAGTTCGCCCATGCTCTCGGCTCCCAGGTCGGGCAGGCGCAGCGTCATGTTCATCCGGCCAGACCGGGCCAGGGCCGAGGAGCTGGCCTCGAGTTCCGCGCGCAGCAGTTCCTGGAGCGAGTGACCGCCGAGATAGGCCAGCTCGTCCGGCACTCCGGCGCGGCGTGGTATCGTGACGTCCACGGCGTGGTGCTCCACGTCCACCAGGGTGATCGCCTTGTCGTAGGGCCCTTCCATGAACAGCTGCATCTGGCTGTGCTGGTCGGTGGCTCCGATGGCGCCCACCGGCGTGGGCCCCGCATTGATGAGCTCGCCGCGCCGGTCCAGCCGCTTGCCGAGACTCTCGGCCCAGAGCTGCCGGTACCATTCCGCGAACTCCCGGAGCGCGTCGGCGTACGGCATCACGACGTGGATCCGCGCCCCATGCCAGGTATCCGCCGCCCAGAGCAGCGCCGCGTAGAGCGCGGGCGCATTCGCCAGCAGCGTGTCCGCCTCCGCCCGTTCCACGGCCCGCGCGGCCCCGCGGAGCAGCGCCTCGACGTCGATGCCGACCAGCGCGGCCGGCAGGAGCCCGACCGGCGACAGCACGCTGTAGCGCCCGCCCACGCCCGGCGGCACCGCGAGCGCCGGGATGCCCTCCTCCCGGGCGATCGTCCGCAGCGCCCCGTGGCCCGGATCGGTGGTGAAGACGAAGTGGCGCGCGGCGGCCGGTCCCAGCGCCTGCTCCAGCCACTGCCGCACGACGAGATACTGCGCCATCGTCTCCGCGGTGCCGCCGGACTTGCTCACCACATTCACCAGGACCCGGCGCGGGTCGATCCGGCCGAGCGCGGCCTGGACCGTGACCGGATCCACGTTCTCCAGCACCGTGAGGCGCGGATAGAAATCGCGGGCCTCGTCGTCCAGCTCGTTCCAGGCCGGCTTCCGGAGCGCGTTGAGCAGCGCCTTGGTCCCCAGCGCCGACCCCCCGATGCCGAGGACGAGGACGTGGTCATGTGCCTGCCCCATGCCCTCCGCGAAGGCGCGGATCTCGCGTACCGTCGCGTCCTGGTGGGCGAGGTCGTAGAAGTCCAGTTCGCCCGCGGCCCGGCGGGCCCGCACGTCGGCCTGCACCGACGGAAACCGGCGGGTCAGTTCGGCGAGCCGGGTCCGCGACAGCCCCCGTTCGCCATCGATCCCGCCGTCGAGCCCGTCCTCGAGCATGCGGCCGTATTGCAGCTTGATCACGTCACCTCCACGATCAGACCGTCGTAAGCCGGCGTCACGCCGGGCGGCAGGGCCGCCTCCAGCGCCGCGTGCGCCGTCTCGTGCGTCAGATGGGTGAGCCAGGTGCGCTCCGCTCCGACTCGCCGCGCCACATCCACGGCTTCGGGAATGCTGAGGTGGGTCGGATGCGGCCGCCACCAGAGCGCATTGATCACCAGGTGTGTCACGCCGGCGAGCTGTGTCAGCGCCTCCGCCGGCACGTCCTTCACATCGGTAATGTAGGCCAGCGGGCCGAATCGGTAACCGAAGACCCGCATCGGCCCGTGCCCGAAGGCGATCGGCAGCACGCTCATGCCGGCCAGGGAGAGCATCGTGCCCGGCTCGATGGCCTGCGCCGTGAGCCGGGGCTTGGATGTGCCCGGCACCGGCGGCTGCTCGTCGAAGATGTAGGCGAAGGCCGCTCGCAATCGCGTGATCGTCTCGGCCGGTCCGTACACCGGCAGTGGTGCCGCCGCCTTCGGCGTGAAGGCGCGGAGATCATCCATGCCGGCGATGTGATCCGCGTGCTCGTGGGTGTAGAGCACCGCATCGAGCCGGGACACCCCGGCGCCCAGCAGCTGGAGCCGGAGCTCGGGCGGCGTGTCGATGAGGATCGCAGCCCCTCCCGCCTCCACCAGCACCGCGCAGCGGCTGCGGCGGTCGCGAGGATCCGCTGACCGGCAGACGGCGCAGTCGCAGCCGATCTGCGGCACGCCGAACGAAGTGCCGGTTCCCAGGAAGCGGAGGCGCACCCTTCAGACCATCTCCACCTTGAGGAGGTTCGTGGTGCCCGGCTTGTCCCACGGGACCCCCGCCGTCACCACCACACGATCCCCCGCCTCGGCGAGGCCCCGCTCGAGCAGCCGCTGGCGCGCCTCGGGAAGCATGTGGTCATAGGTGGGCAGGTGCTGCACCAGCGAGGGCACCACCCCCCAGACCAGCGAGAGCTGACGGAAGGTGTCTTCCTCGGTGGTCAGCGCGAAGATCGGCACCGGCGGCCGGTAGGCGGCCACCATGCGCGCCGTGAAACCGGAAGACGTGAAGCAGACGATGCACGGGACCTGCAGCAGCTCCGCCGCGGCACAGGTGGCCACGGCGATGGCGGTCTCGGTGCGGGTGGCGCTCCGGTCGCCCTCGCGGCGGCCAAGCGTGGTGCCGTGATCCGCGGAGCGCCCGGCCACGATCTCCATCGCGAGGCTCCGCGCGGGGCGCTCGCGCTCCAGCTCCAGCGCAATGCGCACCATCGCCTCCACCGATTCCCGCGCGTAGTCGCCCACCGCCGTCTCGGCCGAGAGCATCACGGCGTCGGTGCCGTCGAGAATGGCGTTGGCCACGTCGGAGACCTCGGCCCGGGTGGGCCGGGGCGCGTGCACCATGCTCTCCAGCATCTGGGTCGCCGTGATGACCGGCTTGTTGGCGAGGTTGGCCTCCAGGATCAGCCGCTTCTGGGCCAGCGGCACCTCCTCGAAGGGAAGCTCCACCCCGAGATCACCCCGGGCAACCATCACGGCGTCGGCGGCCGCCACGATCGGACGCAGGTTCCGCAGCGCGGTGTCCTTCTCAATCTTGGCGACGAGCTTCAGGCGAGGCGGGACCAGGGCCCGGAGCGCCTGGAGATCCTCCGCGCGCCGGACGAACGACATCGCGATGTAGTCCACGCCCAGTTCCACGGCGCGCACCACCTCCTCGCGGTCCCGGTCGCTGATCGCCGGCGCGCTCACCTCGATCCCGGGCAGGTTGATCCCCTTGTTGCTCCGGAGCTCACCGCCATAGAGCACCCGGCCGCGGACCCGGGGGGCCCTGACCTCCGTGACCTCGACGGCGAGCAGGCCGTCGTCCAGCAGGATGCGGGCGCCGACCGGGACGTCATCGGCGAGCAGGTCATAGGTCGTCGGAATCTCGTCGGCACCGGCCGTCGCTTCCGGCGCGAACGTGACGACCTGATCCCGGACCAGTTGCCGCGGCGTGTCCAGACGCCCAACCCGGATTCGCGGCCCCTGCAGGTCCAGCAGGATCGCCGCCGACTGCCCGGCCGCGGCCCGCTCGCCGAGCACCGTCTTGAGGTCCCGAATCCACCGCTCCCGCAGCTCCGGGGTCCCGTGCGAGCTGTTGACGCGAACGACGTTCACGCCGGCATCCAGAAGCTGGCGCATGGCGTCGGGACTGTCCCAGCTGGGGCCCAGGGTGGCGACGATCTTGGTCCGGCGATAAGTCGTGCGGCTCACTGCGTCTCCGATGAATGACGGCGGAATCGAGGCGTCCGCAGTTTAGTCAGGTCCGGAGTCCGGCGCACGGGGAACGCGACAGGCGTGGCGCCAACGCCACAGCCGGTAATATGTGTTGACCCAGCCCTGCGAGTTCCAACCTCAGCCAGCACCGGCTGTTGGACCGGTTCTCCACCTGTTGCACACCCGACCCATGCTGGCCCTGCTCTTGCTCCGTGATCCTGCGGATCTCCCAACATCACTCTTCGACAGGCGACGGCGCGGCAATGCCACGGCGGCACATTCTCACGGTGGGCCTGGAGGACTTCTTCCAGGTTGACGCCTTTGACCGGCTCATCGAGCCTCGTCAGTGGAGCCGGTTCGAGCGGCGGCTGGAGCGCAGCACGGCCCGGACGCTGGATCTGCTCGATGCCGCCGGGGCCCGGGCCACCTTCTTCGTGCTCGGCTGGATCGCGGATATCGCCCCCGAGCTGGTCCGTGGAATTGCCGCGCGCGGCCACGAGATCGCCAGCCGGGGGTACGATCACCGCAGCGTGAATACCCTCGAGCCCGAAGCGTTCCGGGAGGATCTGGCACGCTCGCGGGAGGCGATCGAGCGGGCCGCCGGTGTGCAGGTGCTGGGGCATCGCGCCGCGCGACTCTGGTACAGCCGGCGGGATCTCTGGGCCCTTGGCGTCCTGGCGGAGGAGGGGTACGCCTACGATTCGAGCCTCGCGCCGTTTCTCCGCCGGTTCGCGCAGGAGCCCTGGCGGCGGCGCGCGCACAAGACCGGCACCGAACACGGCTCCATCTGGGAATTGCCGGTCAGCACCACCCAGCTGCTGGGACACACCCTTCCGATCGCCGGCGGCAATTACGTCCGCCAGCTCCCGGCGGCCTTCATCCAGCAGCGCGTGTCCCGCTGGATGCGGCAGGAGGAGGCGCCGTTCGTCCTCTACTTCCACGTCTGGGAGCTCGATCCCGACCAGCCGCGCGTGGCCGCGCCGATGCTCCAGCGGGTGCGGCAGTACCGGAATCTCGAGCGGATGCAGGGCTTCGTCGAAGACCTGCTCCATCGCTACGATTTCCGGACCGCCGCCGACTACCTCGGCCTGACCCAGGCATCGCTCGTCCCAGCCGCTCCCGTGGCGCCAGTGCCGGCCGCGGTCCGGCCCGTCGCAACGGCTGAGCCGTCCCGCACGCCGGTGTCCATCGTGGTGCCGTGCTTCAACGAGGAGCAGACACTCCCCTACCTCCGGAATACCCTCGACGGCCTCGCGGACCGGCTCGCCGGCCGCTACGCCGTGCGCTACGTCTTCGTGGACGACGGCAGCACCGACGCGACCTGGGCCACGCTCGAGCGGCTCTTCGGCGAGCGCACCGACGTGTCCCTGCTCCGGCACCCGCGCAACCACGGCATCGCCGCCGCCATCCGCTCCGGCATTCTCCGCGCCCGGACGGAGATCGTCTGTTCCATCGACTGTGACTGCAGCTACGATCCCGCGCTCCTCGCCGACATGATTCCGCTGCTGGATACGGATACCGCCATCGTCACGGCATCGCCCTATCACACCGACGGCGCTGTGCGGAATGTGCCGGCCTGGCGCCTCACGCTCTCCCGGACCCTCTCCCGGGCCTACCGAACACTGCTCGGCAGCGAGCTGGCGACCTACACCAGCTGCTTCCGCGTCTACCGCCGCAGCATGATCGTGGCCTGCCGTACCGACCGCGGCGGGTTCCTCGGCATCGCCGAGCTCCTGGGCCGCATTCTCCTCGCCGGCGGCAAGGTGGCCGAATACCCGGCCACGCTCGAGGTCCGGGTCCTGGGCCGCTCCAAGCTGAAAGTCATCCGCACCATCGCCGGACATCTGGGCCTCGCGGCCTCGCTCGCGCTGGTCCGCGTCCGTGCCGCCACCTGGCGCGCCGTCGCCGGCTTGCTCGGCATGTCCCGGCGCCAGCACAAGGAGCTTCCGCTTGCGGGCACGCTCTGACGTCGCTGTGGTCGGGGGCGGAATGCTGGGGCTCACCCTGGCGCTCCGGCTGGCCGAGCACGGCGTTCCCGTCACCCTGCTCGAAGCGGAGCGCGCTCCCGGAGGCCTCGCGTCGGCCGAAGAACTGGGCGGCGTCACGTGGGACCGGTTCTATCACGTCCTCCTCCTCTCTGACGCCAACCTGCGTCGCCTCCTCGCCGACCTCGGCCTGGACGGCGAGGTCACCTGGAAGGCCACGCGAACCGGCTTCTACGGCGACGGTGCGCTGCATTCGCTGTCAAGCAGCCTGGACTTCGCACGCTTCCCGCTGCTCTCGCTGACCGACAAGGCGCGGCTGGCGGCCACCATCCTGCATGCATCCCGCGTGCGGGACCCGCGGCTGCTCGAAGCGGAGTCGGTCGAGGGCTGGCTGCGGCGCTGGTCCGGCGATCGCGTCACGGAACGGGTCTGGCTCCCCCTGCTCAAGAGCAAGCTGGGCGAGAACTACCGGATCACGAGTGCGGCATTCATCTGGGCCATCATCGCGCGGCTGTACGCGGCCCGCCGGAGCGGGCTCAAGCGCGAGCTCTTCGGGTACGTCGGAGGGGGCTATGCGCGGGTCCTCGCCGCCCTGCGCACCCGGCTCGAGACGCTCGGCGTGCGGATCGAGTCGGAAGCCAGGGCCACGCGGGTCACGGCGACAGCTGAGGGAGCGGCGGTGGAGCTGGCCGACGGCCGGGTCGTGACTGCCGGTCGCGTCGTGCTCACCCTGCCCTGCCCGGCCATCCTTTCCCTCTGCCCCGCGCTCTCCGGCACCGAGCGGGAACGCCTCCGGAGCGTGGTGTATCAGGGCATCATCTGCGCGTCCGCCCTGCTCCGCCGCCCGCTCGGCGGCTACTACGTGACCAACATCGTGGACGAGGGGGTGCCGTTCACCGGCGTGATCGAGATGACCGCGCTGGTGGATCGTGCCACCTTCGGCAACCGGACACTGGTCTATCTGCCCCGCTACCTCGCCCAGGACGATCCTGCCTGGGACCTGCCCGACGCCGATCTGGAGCAGTCCTTCCGCGCCGGCCTCCGGCGGCTCTATCCGGATCTCGACGAGGGCGACATCCTGCACCTGCGGATCGCGCGCGCACGCCAGGTGCTGGCGATCTCCACCCTGGACTACTCCAGCCGCTGCCTGCCGGCGTTCCGCACCAGCATGCCCAACGTCTTCATCGCCAATTCGGCCCAGATCGCGCACGGCACGCTCAACGTGAACGAGACGATCGGCATCGCGGAGACGGCCGCGCGCGAATTGCTGGAACCCCGCGAGCGGGCCGCCGCATGACCCGCCCGCTCGCGAGCGTCTCGCTCGATGCCGACAACCTCTGGTCCTATCTCAAGGTCCACGGCGATGGCGCCTGGCAGTCGTGGCCGTCCTATCTGGACCGGCTGGTGCCGCTGGCGCTGGAGACGCTGAGTGCGCTCGATCTGCGCATCACGTTCTTCCTTGTGGGCCGCGATGCCGAGCTGGCGCCGGACCGCGCGGTGCTGCGGGAACTCACGGCCCGGGGCCACGAGGTCGGCAACCACAGCTATCACCACGAACCCTGGCTGCACCGGTACACGGCGGCGCAGCTCGACGACGAGATCCGCCGGGCCGAGGACGCCATCGCGGATGCCACGGGAAGCCGGCCCACCGGCTTCCGCGGACCGGGGTTCAGCTGGTCTCCGGCGCTGCTCGAGGTGCTTGCCGCGCGGGGCTACCGGTACGACGCCTCGACCCTGCCTACGTTCATCGGCCCGCTGGCCCGGGCGTACTACTTCCGCACCGCGCGCCTCTCGCGGGAGGAGCGGGCCGAGCGCGCCCTGCTGTTCGGCAGTGTGCGGGACGGCTTCCGTCCGGTGCGGCCGTATCGCTGGGAGCTGCCATCGGGGCGGCGCCTGCTGGAGATTCCGGTCACCACCATCCCCGGCATCCGCCTGCCATTCCACCTCACTTATCTGCTGTACCTGAGCCGCATCTCCGAGCGGCTCATGTCCGCGTATCTGCGGAGTGCGATCGCGGCCTGCCGTCTCACCGGCGTGGCACCGAGCTTCCTCCTGCACCCGCTCGATCTCCTGAGCGGCGAGGACGTGCCGGAGCTCCGGTTCTTCCCCGGCATGGATCTGCCCTCGGCCCGCAAGCGGGAACTGTTCCTTCGGACCCTCACTGTGTTGCGCGATGCCTTCACGCTGGTTCCGATGGGAATGCAGGCGGCCGCACTTCCCGATGGTATCGGGGTGCGCGTGCCCCGGCTCCAGCCGGCTGGCTGACTGGAAAGTTGACGATTCATGAGGACCGCAGGGTTTCGCGCGATGCCTGACCGGCTGGCCCCGTCGTTGCACCGTGTGCCGGGGACCGCATGTGAATTTCCCGAACCCCTGACCGGGAACACGATCTGATGCCGCTCTGCTTCGAATCCGACGGAACACCGCGCTGGACGGTCCGGAAGATCGCCGTCATCGGCCCCGGTATCGTGGGCACACCGATGGCCGCGATGCTGGCGCATGCACAGGTGCGGATCGGCTCGGATCGCCCCGCCCGGGTGACGGTGATCCAGCGGGCCTCGGCCACGAGCGGATGGAAGGTGGCCGCCATCAACGCCGGTCGTTCACCGATCGGCGGCGTGGAACCCGAGCTGGACCGGATCGTCGCCGAGGCCGTCGCCGCCCGGTTGCTTGACGCGAGCCATGACATCGGCCAGGTGGCGGATGCCGATGTGATCCTGGTCTGCGTGCAGACCGATCGCGAAGGCATCAACCCCGACTACGGTCCCCTGCTGGAGGCGCTGCACGGCGTCGCCGAGGCATTGGGGTGCCGCCCCGAGGGGAACTTGCCGCTCGTCGTCATCGAATCCACGCTGGCGCCGTCCTCCATGACCACCGTGGTGCGGGAGCTGTTCGCCAGCCATGGCCTCGTGGAAGGGCAGGATGTCCTGCTCGCCAACAGCCCCAACCGCGTGATGCCGGGCCGCCTGGTGGAGCGGGTGCGGCAGTCCGACAAGCTGGTGGCGGGGCTCGACCCCCGCACCCCTCCGCTGGTGGCGGCGTTGTACCGCCATGTGGTGACCGAGGGCACGGTCCACCAGACGTCGAGCCTGACTGCGGAAATCGTCAAGACCCTCGAGAACGCCTATCGCGACGTCAGGATCGCCTATTCCGCGGAGCTCTGCCGCTGGTGCGACGACAATGAGGTGGACTTCTTCGCCCTGCGGGAAGCCGTAAATGCCCGCATGCAGCAACGGGATGCCGCCTCCGCCGACCCCGGCGCCGTGCCCTCGGGCGCCCTCCTGGTGCCGACGATCGGCGTCGGGGGACACTGCCTTCCCAAGGACGGCGTCCTGCTGCGCTGGCGGCGCCAGCAACAGGGCCACGACGATCGCCGCAGCCTCATTCTTCAGGCCCGGCACATCAATGATGCGTCGCCCGGGGTGGCCCTGGACCAGATCGAACGGGTCTTTGGTGTGGTGAAGGGCCGGACGGTGGCACTGCTGGGGGTGGCCTACCGGTTCGACTCGGAAGACACGCGCAATTCACCGACCCTGGCGCTGGCCCAGCAGTTCCTGGCCCGCGGCGCCCTGATCCGGCTCCACGACCCGCACGTGCGCCCCGACGACCAGAACCTCCAGCGCACCGGACTGGGCACGTTCTTCACGCCCGAGGCTGGCGGGGCGGTCTGGGACGCGGAGCTCCTGGTGTTCTGCGTGGCACATCAGGATTACCTGACGGGGCTCGAAGGACTGCTCGATCTGGCCCCCGATGTCCGCGGGGTGTTCGACGGCGCCAACCTGTTCCGGCGGGAGCGGGTCGAGCGGCGCGGCGTTGCCTACGCCGGCATCGGGCGGGGCTGGCGGGCGCCAGCCCCGGCACTGGTGGAGTTCGCGGCTGCAGGGTTCGGGGCCCTGGAACGGGGGGTCGCCAACGAGCTGCACAGCACGATCAAGTTCCTGAACGCCCGTTTTGCGGACGGACCATTCAACGCCGCTTCTCTCGAGGATGTGCGCCGGCTGGCCGCCACCTGTGTCACCGGTTGCGAGATCGCCGAGGCCGGCCCGGTCTTCGTCCCGGCCCCGTACGAGGGATTCCTCCCGGGACTGGTCCGGGTTGCCGGCCGACGGAAGCCGCTCGGTGAGAGCGGACCTCATTCCCCGGCAATTTTCCACAACAGAAGAAGCTGATTCGGACCGATGGCGACCTGACTGTCACCACATGTTGAAAAGTGTGGAGGTGAACGCCGAGCCAGGAGTTGGGTCTTCCATCCAGCAGAGCACTTACCTGAAGTGGCATCTCATGATTATGCTCGTATAATATTCAATGGCAATGAACTAACTCATCTTCTGTCTTGTAGATTATGCGGACCTGACAGTGTCGCCACTGCGGCTGACAAGCGCCACCAACCTGACTTCTCCACGCAATCCACACC
>DASTBA010000068.1:0-3332 GCA_035712285.1 Gemmatimonadales bacterium
GCCATCGTCATCGCGGCCGGCTTCGCGCTGGTGCCGCTCGCGGTCTTTGCGGGATGGGTGAAATGACGCTCAAGCTGAATGCCGGCGTGCCCGATGCGCCGATCGAGGAGATGTGGGAGCGGCACCAGTTCGAGATGAAGCTGGTGAACCCGGCCAACAAGCGGAAGCACACGGTGATCGTGGTGGGCTCCGGGCTGGCCGGTGCCTCCGCCGCCGCCACGATGAGCGAGCTCGGCTACCACGTGAAGTGCTTCTGTTTCCAGGACTCCCCCCGGCGCGCCCACAGCATCGCCGCACAAGGGGGGATCAACGCGGCCAAGAACTACCAGAACGACGGCGACAGCGTCTACCGCCTCTTCTACGACACGGTGAAGGGGGGAGACTTCCGTTCCCGCGAGGCCAACGTCTATCGCCTGGCCGAGATCAGTGTGCGGCTCATCGACCAGGCGGTGGCGCAGGGGGTGCCCTTCGCTCGCGAGTACGGCGGCCTGCTGGATAACCGCTCATTCGGCGGCGCCCAGGTCTCCCGCACCTTCTACGCTCGCGGCCAGACGGGGCAGCAGCTCCTGCTCGGCGCCTACCAGGCATTGGAGAAGCAGGTGGCCGCGGGCGGCGTCGAGATGTACCCGCGGACGGAGATGCTGGACCTCGTGGTGGTGGACGGCCGGGCCTGCGGCATCGTGGTGCGGAATCTCGTCACCGGGGAGATCTCGGCCCACGCCGCGGACGCCGTCGTGCTGGGCACGGGCGGGTACGGCAACGTGTACTACCTCTCCACTAACGCGAAGGGCTCCAACTGCACCGCGGCCTGGCGCGCCTACAAGCGGGGCGCCGCCTTCGCCAATCCGTGCTACACGCAGATCCACCCGACCTGCATTCCGGTGAGCGGGCACCACCAGTCGAAGCTCACGCTGATGAGCGAGTCGCTCCGGAATGACGGGCGCGTCTGGGTGCCGAAGCAGAAGGGCGACCCACGCCCCCCCAACCAGATTCCGCCGGAGGAGCGTGACTACTATCTCGAGCGCCGCTACCCGGCGTTCGGGAACCTGGTGCCGAGAGACGTAGCCTCGCGCGCTGCGAAGGACCAGTGCGATCGCGGCCTCGGCGTGGGGCCGGGCGGGTACGGCGTCTATCTCGACTTCAAGGACGCCATTCACCGGCTGGGTGAGGAGCGCATCCGGGAGCGGTACGGCAACCTGTTCGAGATGTACCAGCGCATCACCGATGAGGATCCGTATCATGTGCCGATGCGGATCTACCCTGCCGTCCACTATACGATGGGCGGGCTCTGGGTGGATTACAACCTGATGAGCAACCTTCCCGGCCTGCACGTGATCGGCGAGGCGAACTTCTCCGACCATGGCGCCAACCGCCTTGGCGCGAGTGCGCTGATGCAGGCACTGGCGGACGGGTATTTCATCATTCCCGCCACGATCGGGAACTATCTGGCGCAGGCCCCCGCGGCCAACCTCGATACCGAGCATCCCGCCTTCGTGGATGCCATCAGCGCGGTGAAGGAACGCACGCGGAAGCTGCTTGCCACCAGGGGATCGCGCAGCGTGAACTCCTTCCACCGGGCCCTGGGCCGGATCATGTGGGACAAATGCGGGATGGCACGGACGGCAGCCGGCTTGATGGAGGCGCTGGAGGAGATTCCACCCCTCCGCGAGCAGTTCTGGCGGGAGGTCCGGGTGCCCGGCGAAGGGCAGGAACTCAATCAGTCACTGGAGAAGGCCGGGCGTGTAGCGGACTTCTTCGAGCTGGCGGAGCTGATGTGCCGCGATGCACTCCAGCGGGAGGAATCCTGCGGCTGCCACTTCCGGGAGGAGTACCAGACGGCGGACGGCGAGGCCCGCCGTGATGACGAGCACTTTGCCTACGTGGCGGCCTGGGAGTACAAGGGAGAAGGGCACGTGCCGGAAATGACCAGGGAGCCGCTGACGTTCGAGCACGTGCATCTCGCCCAGAGGTCCTACAAGTAAGGGCGCACGGCCGTGCGCCCCAACCCGAGACTACGATGCGATTCACCCTCCATATCTGGCGCCAACCCGACAGCACGGCCCCCGGGCACCTCGAACGCTACGAGGCCGCCGACGTCACGCCGGACATGTCATTCCTCGAGATGCTGGACGTCGTGAACGAACGGCTGATCGAGAGCGGGGGGAGTCCGGTCGCCTTCGATCACGACTGCCGTGAGGGGATCTGCGGCTCGTGCAGCATGATGATCAACGGCGTGGCGCACGGCCCGATGAAGGGCACCGCCACCTGCCAGCTGCACATGCGGAGCTTCCAGGACGGCGCCGAGATCCTGGTCGAGCCGTTCCGGGCGCGGGCGTTCCCGGTGATCCGGGACCTCTGCGTGGATCGGTCGGCGCTGGACCGGGTCATCCAGGCGGGCGGCTTCATCTCGGTCCGCACCGGCAGCGCGCCCGACGGCAACGCAATCCCGGTTCCCAAGCATGACGCCGACCGCTCGATGGACGCGGCCCAGTGCATCGGCTGCGGCGCCTGTGTGGCGGCCTGCCCCAATGGATCGGCGTCGCTGTTCACGGCGGCGAAGATCTCCCACCTCGGGCTCCTGCCGCAGGGCCAGGCGGAACGGCTCCGGCGCGCCCGGCGCATGGTGGAGCAGATGGACGCCGAAGGATTCGGCGGCTGCTCCCTGTACGGCGAGTGCATGGAAGCATGCCCCAAGGAAATCAGCATTGACTTCATCACCCGGATGAATCACGACTACCTTCGCGCGGCCGCGGCCAGCGAGGCGTAGGTTCCGCAGCGGCCTTCTGGCCGCCACGCTGGCGCTACTGGGCCCGGCGGCGGTGCGGGCACAGGCCGGTGATCGTGCGATGGCTGGGGCCGCGGCAATTCCGGTGTGGGTCCATGTGACGCCGGTCCCGGGCGGCGGATCCGGGGATCAGATTGCGGTGGTAGCTCCGGTGCTCATGGCGGAGCTCCACCTGCTGCACGGCCGCCTGCGCCTTGCCGCCATGGGCAACCTCGAAGGACTCACCATGCCCGACGGGGTGCTGAATCCCGGCGCCTGGGGGGAAGGATTCGAGGACCGGCGTCATCCCCATACCTACACCCACGAACTGGTACTCACCGGCATCCAGCCCTTCAGGCCGGGCGGCGCGGACGCGGTCTCGCTGGCGTTCGGCAAGGGCTTCGCCCCGTTCGGTACCGACGATCCGATGAGCCGGCCGTTCGTGCAGTATCCCGTCAACCATCACCTCGCGCAGATCCTGGAACGGATGGTCGCCATCGCCGCGGTCCGGATCGGGCCGCTCACGGGCGAGGCCGGCCTCTTCAACGGGGACGAGCCCGAGCGGCCC
>DASTBA010000069.1:0-14702 GCA_035712285.1 Gemmatimonadales bacterium
TCAGGATGTGGAAAGCGCAAGGAGAACAGCCGGACACTGCGGTACGCTGAACAGCACATGGGGCCGGAGCTCGGCAGAGCTTCGGTCCCCTCGCTCCGCTCGGGGTGACAGGTCCTTCTTCCCACCTGCCCGCCCCGTCCGTCCTGCCCGCCTTGTCCGTCCTGCCCGTCCTGCCCGTCCTGTCAGTGTGCCTCATCCGCCATCATCCGGTCATATGCGGCAGTGAGGTCATGGCGGCTCACGACGCCCACCACGCGGGCGCGGTCCCGCACCGAGACGACCGGCAGATAGTCCACATCGGTGGCGCCCAGGTGGCGCATGGCGGTGAGCAGCGAGTCCTCGGGGGTCACCGGATTGGCGGCCATGCGGGCCAGATCGGCGGCCAGCACTGCGCCGGCCGGCATGTCGGTATCCAGCTCGCGCAGCGTCTCGCGCGAGAGCATCCCTACCAGGCGACCGTGCGCATTGACGACCGGGAATTCGGTCTGGCGGCTGCCGCGGGTGAGTTCCAGGATCGCAGCGACGTCGGCCCAGGCGGGAATGGTGATCGGGTCACGGTGATAGCACTCCGCCACCGTCGCGCGGGCGAGCACCGCCGCGTCCGCACCCTGGGAGAGCACGACCCCGTGCCGCACCAGCCACTCGGTGTAGATGGATTCCGGATGCAGCCGGCGGCTCACCATGTAGGCGATGACACTGGTGAGCATCAGCGGAAGGATGAGCGCGTAGTCACCGGTCATCTCGAACACCATGAAGATGGCGGTGAGCGGCGCATGCGTGGCGCCCGCCACGAGCCCCGCCATGCCCACCAGCGCCATCGCGCCCGGCAGCACCGTGGACGACGGGAAGAGATGCTGGGCCATGAGGCCGATGGCCCCGCCAAACGTGGCGCCGATGAACAGCGCCGGCGTGAAGACACCGCCGGTTCCGCCGGCGCCGAAGGTGAATGCGGTGGCCAGCAGCTTGGCGGCGGTGAGTCCCAGCAGGAACAGGACCGAGCGCGAGGCGATGATGCCGAGGTTGAGACTCTCGTGGCCGTGGCCCCAGAGGTCCTGGCGGAAGAGCAGGTCCAGGGCACCGACCAGCACGGCGCCCAGGGCGATCCGCATCCACGGCGCGCGGAGCCGCGCAAAGAGATCCTGTGCCTTCCAGACGCCGCGCGAGTAGAGCACCGCCACGACGCCGGCGCCCAGGCCCAGCACCACGTAGAGCAGCAGTTCCCACGCGCTATGCACCCCGAACTGGGCCGGCATCGCCAGGACCGGGCGGCTGCCGAAGATCGCCCGGCTCACCGTGGCGGCGAGAATGCTGCTCACCACGTACGGCGCGAGCGCCATCCCGCCGGCGGCCCCGGTGATCTTCTCGACGCCGAAGATGACGCCGGCGATGGGGGCGTTGAACGCGGCCGAGAGACCCGCCGCGGCCCCGCAGCCCGCCAGCGTGCGGAGCCGGCCGGGCGAAGCCCGCATCCAGCGACCCAGCTTGCTCGCCGTCCCGGCGCCCAGCACCACCACCGGTCCTTCCGCGCCGACCGAACCGCCGGTACCGATCACCACCGCCGCCGCCGCGGTCTTCGCCAGCACCGGCACAATGGGGATGACGCCGCCCTTCACGCTCACCCGGTACATCACGTCCGGGATGTTCTCGCCGTCGGAGCCGCGGGCGCCGCGCAACACCAGCCAGCGGCAGATCACCAGGCCCGCCGCCACGAAGGACGGAATGAGGATGACGTCAGCCACCGGCATCCGGATGGCGCCGCGCAGCACCAGATCCTGGATCAGGTCGATGAGGCGATAGAACACCGCGACGCCGACACCGACGGCCGCCCCGATGACGCCCGCCAGGATGACGAGCATGGTCTGCTCGTCATGACGCAGGGCGGCGATATTGGACGAAAGCACCCGCGCGGCATTGAAGAGCGGGGCAGTGGCGGCGACGAGGGGTCCTGATTCAGCGCCGGGGTCGGAACTGGCCATCGCCAAACATAAGCACTAGCATTGGCGGCTCACCGTCATGCGGAGCCGTACTGGTGCGTCAGGATGACTTGAAGGCGTTGCAGGCCCCCTTGAAGGAACTCTATCGCGCCGAGCCGGAGCGGGCGCTCGTCACCCTCACGGCCGACGCTGCGCTGGATGACACGGGCATCAGCTGCCGCGTGGACACCGGTCGCGCGCTGGTGGAGGCGGGGCTGCATCCGGCGACCGGCGGCACCGGACTGGAAGTCTGCTCCGGCGACCTGCTGCTGCAGGCGCTGGTGGCGTGTGCCGGCGTCACCCTCCGCGCCGTGGCCACCGCGACCGGCATTCCGGTCCGTGCCGGCCGCGTTCATGCCGAGGGTGATCTCGATTTCCGGGGAACGCTGGGCGTGAGCAAGGAGGCACCGGTCGGCTTCCGCGCCATCCGTC
The DNA here is from genome assembly GCA_035712285.1 of Gemmatimonadales bacterium. Classification (GTDB taxonomy): domain Bacteria; phylum Gemmatimonadota; class Gemmatimonadetes; order Gemmatimonadales; family GWC2-71-9; genus CAMLHP01. Next base: position 2,406 of record DASTBA010000069.1, read on the forward strand.
TGCGGTTCGAGCTCGAGAGCGATGCCAATGCGGAACAGCTGGCCACCCTGCTCCGGCTCACGGAGCGATACTGCGTGGTGCTGCAGACGATCAGGGGAACGCCGGAGGTGGATGTGGAGAGGGGTTAGGGGAAAATGAAACGGCCACCCAGTCGTGGCTGGATGGCCGCTTCGCGCAGTGACAGGCCGAGGGCAGAGCTTGCGCCGCTGTTCTTCTCCCGCGCGCCGCCGCCGGTTGCCCGATCGGGAGGACACGGACGAGGCCTCGACGTTGATCCCCAGGCCGGATGGCCATCCCACCTGGTTCATCGCTGCTGGCGCTGTGAGTCCGGCCGAGTCGCGGACCGGCCGTTCACACGGCACTCCGAGGCGCCAGATCGGAGCGGGTGAGGCACGCGACTGGCCTCACCTGTTCAGCTGGATCTCTCTCGGTCTCACCGGCTGACGAAACCCTTGGGAAGTCCGCCCGCCTCCACCGCGCACCCAGCCGAACCGCCAACCGCCGTCCATACGAACCCGGAGCCCGTACAGCAGACGATTCGCGTATCACAACATTGCATTTCTGACAGAATCTCGCAAGTGCCTGATTTCATTCGGTTTACGCCAATTCCATGTGGATTGGATGTGGACGCCCAAATGCCGATCCGGTGGGCGCCTGCAGCATCCTTTCCACACGCTGTTGAGATGTGTATCCACATGGACACATCGTCCACAACAGAAAAGGACGGCTCACGCCGTCCTTTCACCAACGCTTACGCCGCCCAGCTCAGCCGGTGATCGGGTCGGGATGGGATCCGAGCGGTGGATTGGGAATGAGAAGGGCCTTGAAGAACCCTGCCACCGCGCCCTCGTACCGGAACAGTTCGGCCTTCACCGGCTGAAGCCGCGCGTTGCCGTAATCCCGGATCTCCTGGCCTTTGCTGCCGGCGGCCATGGTGCCGAAGCGTTTGCTGCACTCGGCCAGCGCCTCGCTCAGCTGGGTGAGCCCGCCCAGCAGGCGCACCTGCTGATCTCGCTGGAGTCCGGTCTGCATCTCCGCGCCCTTCACCGCCGCCGTTGTCGCCGGCACGTTGCGGCTCGCCGCTTCGCAGCGGCGCGCGAGTTCGCGCGCCCGGGAGATGAGCGCCGCATCCGACGTGGTGCGGAAGTCCCGCTCCATGCGGGCACCGGCACCCGACACCATCGCCAGCGAGTCACGGAGCTGGTAGATCGTGGCACGCAGCCCTGATTCAGCCGGCGTGAGTTCACGGTCCGGCCGGATCACTGCCGCCTGTGCCTGGAGCGGAGCTGCGCCCAGCACCAGCATCCCCGCCATCAGCCCAACGGACTTCCATCGCATCATGTCTCGGATCCCACTTCGATATAACGCCAGGAGGGCTCGCCCCCGCTGGCCGTGAAGAGCACGCCCGCGGCACTCACCGCGAACCATCCGCCCACCATGGCGCAGGGCGGCTCGACATGCTCGAGGATCGGCCCCAGCCAGCGCCGCAGATATCGTACTTCCGGCGCCCGCCGGCCGAGCATCGCGACCAGGGCGCCGGCGCCGCTCGTGGCACGCAGGAAATGCGCCACGGCATGCGCCCGCTGACTGAATTCCACCGCCTTCACGCCCGGTTCGTCGAACAGTACCGCGCCCTCGAACACATCCATCGGCGGCGCATCGAGCCGGGGACCGAGATAGACGAAGCGGCGGCCGCCTTCGGCCTTGCGCTCGATCACCGCGGCAGCCGTCTCGGCCGTGAGCCGGGCCGCATGGAGGGTGTCCTCGTCCCGGAGGATCCCCACCGCCCCGGTCCACTCCAGCGCCGACAGGGCGTTCTCCACGGGGCACCCGTAGGCGTCGTCGAAGGCAAGAAGCCGCGGGGCTTCCCCCGCCCGCATGACGAAGTGGGCGAGCCCCTCGGCCCGGTCGGCAAAGGTCCGGATGACCAGCGTGGATGGGGTGGGCATAGGGGAAAGATAGCGGGATGGGCGAGATGGGCGGAACCTGCCCGTCTGGCCCATCCTGCCCATCCCGCCCATCTTGAACCGTGCCCCTCACCCTCGAAACGACCACCTACGCCTCCCCTATCGGTCCCCTTTCGCTGATCGAGGGGCCGGAGGGGCCGCTGGCCGTCGAGTTCCCATCCCGGACCGGCCGCCTGCATTGGCGGATCGCCATCCGAGGCGCGGTGCCGGAGATCCGGGTGGCCGAGGGTGGATGCGACGCGACCGCGGCACGGCTGGACGAGTACTTCAGCGGGGATACGCGACGGTTTCCGTTTCCCGGCTACCTGCTGCGCTGGTTCGATCTTTCCCCGGCACAGGTCGCGGTGTACCGCGCCCTCTGTCACATCCCCTTTGGCGAGACGCGCGCCTACGACGACATCGCCCGGCTGACCGGCCAGCATCCGCGCATCGTGGGGCAGATGGTGGGCGCCAATCCGCTGGCCATCCTGGTTCCCTGCCACCGCGTGGTGGGCAAGCGGGGCTCGCTCACGGGATACGGGGGCGGGCTCAACCGAAAGCGCTGGCTGCTCGCCCATGAAGTCCGGCACGGCCGCGTGGTGCTCCGCCGGGAATCGTGAATCCGCCAGGGTCCGCCATATTGACAACCATCCACCCGGGCACAAGGTTAGACCTCGCGAGCGCAGGTGCCTCGGCGTCGACGTTCTGATTGCCTGGCCACCCGGGCCAGGAGTTTGACCGGGGCCTGGCGGCCCCCTACAGCAGAGGTTTTCGGCAATGGCGAAGGGCACGGTAAAGTGGTTCAATGACGCGAAGGGCTTCGGGTTCATCGCGCAGGAGGGCGGCAAGGATGTGTTCGTCCACCACACCGCCATCACGATGGATGGGTTCCGGTCCCTCTCCGAGGGAGACCAGGTGGAGTTCGACATCGTCGAGGGCCCGAAGGGGCTCCAGGCAGCGAACGTCCGCAAGGCCTGATCCCGCGCCGTTGCGCTGAGGACGCCGCGCCGGGCACCCCGCCCGGCGCGGCGTCGTTCTTGCCACATCAGCCCCCGACCTCTGCCAGGATACCTTCATGCACTTCGGCCATTCCCTGCTCCGGCGAGCCCTCACCGCCCTTGGCGCCGCCGCCGCCGTCTGCTTTGCCGACACTGCCCGTGCTCAGGCGCAAGCCGTTGCAGTGGACACCAGCGCCCTGCAATTCCTCGGGTTCCAGCCCGGCCAGCAGCTCGCCGCGGTGGCCAGCCGGATGCGCAGCCTCGGCGGTTCGGCACTCAAGTGCGACCGTGCACGCGCCGACCGGCGGGTGACCGAATGTCGCGGCACCGTGCCCGACCCGGTGCGGGGCAGCAACGTCAACGTGTGGCTTTCCGCCATCGACTCGTCGGCCGCCATCCTTACGCTGTCATCGAATGTGGCCGCCGACCAGCTGGACAGCTGGCGCGGCGCACTGGAGCACGAGTACGGCCGGGTGGGAGCGCGGGTCCAGGGCCCGCAGTGGATGATGCAGTGGGTGCGCCAGGGCCGGATGATGCGGCTGACCTGGCGGGTGTCCACCTCGGAGCGCGTGGCTTCGGTGAGCCTGGTGGACGGCCATGTCCTGGACGCCTGGGGCGCGACCAAGTCCTGATTCCGCATGCTTACGGGGGGCCGCCACGGGGCGGCCCTCTTTTTTTTTGACGCCTCCTCTCCTAACGTATTGCGCTGGTCCCCCTCACTTCATCGCGGCGGCCCGATCTGCCCGCGGAGATTCCGAGTGCTCCAGTTCCGGAAGACTGCAGCTGCCGCATTCCTGCTGCTGCTCGCGGCATGCGGCGGCGGTTCGCGGCCGATCGTCATCGGCCTGGCCGGCGCATTCGACGATCCCGTCGGGCGGCCGATGCTCCTGGGCGCGCGCATGGCGGTGGAGGAGATCAACCGGGCCGGCGGCGTCCGGGGACGCCCGATCCAGCTGCTCGAGAAGAACGACTACGGCAACGCCGATTCCGCCGTGGTGGCGGCCACCGCCCTCTATTCCAGCAACGCCGTCGCGGTGATCGGCCACCTCTTCTCCGGCACCACCCTCGCCGCCGCCCCGGTCTACAACAGCGGCACCAACCCGATCGTCTCGATCTCGCCGTCGTCCTCCGCGCCGGAAGTGTCGCAGGCGGGGCCCTGGACCTTCCGGGTCTGCCCCAGCGACAACGAGCACGGCATGGCCCTCGCGCGCTGGATCCGCGAGCGGCTCGGCCTGGTGCGCGGCACAGTGCTCTATCTCGATGACGAGTACGGCCGCGGCGTCCGCCAGCGCTTCGCCGCGGAGTTCACCCGGCGAGGTGGTGAACTGCTCGCCGTCTCGCCCTATCTCGGCAGCACGCCGGATGTCAGCGCGTACCTGGACCGGCTCGTGAAGGATGGCCGCAGCCAGTTCATCCTGGACGCCGGCAACCGGAGCGAGGCGGAGGAGATCCTCCGGCAGGCGCACGCGCGCGGCCTCGACATTCCGCTGCTGGGCGCCGACGGCCTCGAGGGCATCGAACAGTCCGGGGACCTCGCCGAGGGGGTGTACGAGACGCTGGCCTACCTGCCCCAGCTCCAGACCGCGGCCAACCAGCGCTTTGTCGCCGCCTACCGGGCCCGCTATCCGGCGGAACCGCTCCCCAACCAGCCCGCCGCCGCCACCTATGACGCGTTGCATGTCCTGCAGCGTGTGATGGAAGCGTCCGGCACCAGCCGGGAGAAGATCCGGACCGGCCTGGCGGCCGTGAACGTGCAGCACCCGTACGACGGGGTGACAGGGCGGATCGCGTTCGACTCCCTGGGCGACGTGCCGACCCGGGAGGTGTATGTGGCGGTGGTGCGGAACGGCGCGCTGCGCCTGGCCGGGGGACAGTGAGATGCTGAACAGCCTCCGGAGCCGGATCACTGCGACGATGGGCCTCCTGATCGCCCTGGTGCTCCTGATCGCGATCATCGGCGTGAACGCCATCGTGACGCTGGGGCGCAGCGCCGACACCCAGCTCGCCACGGTGGTGACCGGCGGCGAGCTGGCCAATGGACTGGTGGCGTCGGCCACCGCCGAGATCCGCGCCGCCGAGCAGTACCTCACGCGCCCCGACCGCGCGCTGATCGAGGAGTTCATCACCGAGGGCGATTCCGCCTACGCCTTCCAGCGGCGGTTCCGGGACCTCCCCGGGCTCACCACCGAGGATCGCGTCCGCCTCAACCAGGTGGCGGCATCGCAGGCAGCGGCGGAAGTGGCCTACGCGACGGCCCACGCCCTTGCCGACCTAGGCCGGCCGGAGCAGGCGCGCGCGGCCGCCGAGGCGGCGCAGGCGCCGGGCGACACGGTCGTGGCCACCGTGACGGCGCTGTCGGCGGCCCAGGGCGAGCGGGCCCGCACCCAGGCGGCGGCGCTCCGGGCCCAGGCGGGGCGCTGGCGGAACGCGCTCTGGCTGCTCTTCGTCGCGGTGCTGGTGGTGGGCATCGGTGCCGCGCTGACGGCGATCCGCGCGGTGGACAATCCGCTCAAGCGGCTCATCAGCGCCGCGGACCGGTTCGGCGGGGGCGACCTGCGCCCGATTTCCCTCGGCTCCATGCCCACCGAGCTGGACCGGCTCGGCCGCGCGATGGACGACATGGGCGCGCGGCTTCGGCACGTGGTGAGCTCGGTGACCACCGAGGCGAACACCATTACCTCGAGCGCCACCGATTTCAGCGCCATGAGCGAGGAGCTGGCCGCCTCGAGCGGCGAGATCTCCACCGCCATGGTGCGGGTGGCGTCGAGCGCGGAGCAGCAGCGCAGCGGCATGGACCAGGCCGGCGCCCTGCTGGACGGACTCCGGGCTGCGGCCGCCGCCAATGCGCAGGCCGCCACGCGCGTGGTGCAGCTGGGAGAGCAGATCCGGAGTCTCGCCGCCGAGCACCGGGGCGACGTCGAGAACGCCGGCACGGCGCTGCTCGACGTGCGCGAGGTGGTGCGGACCTCGGCGGGTCAGGTGCAGGAGCTGGCCCGCCAGAGCGAGGCAATCACCGATTTCATCGACCTGATCAAGCAGATCTCGTCGCAGACCAACCTGCTCGCGCTCAACGCGGCGATCGAGGCCGCGCGGGCAGGCGAGCACGGGCGGGGCTTCGCCGTGGTGGCGGAGGAGGTGCGGCGACTGGCCGACTCGAGCGCCAGCGCCGCGGAGAGCGTCACCAAGACGGTGGAGTTCATCCGGCGGCAGGTGAAGGAGGTCTCCACGACGATGGAGCTGGGCTCCACGAAGGTGGCGGGGATCGAGGGCGTGGCGCATGCCGCCGCCAGGGCGCTGGACGAGATCGAGAAGGCGGTGGAGGAGGTGCACGAGGCGGCGAGCGCCGTGTCGAACGAGGCACAGCGGAATCGCGAGATCGCCGACGAACTCGGCACCCGCACCGCGCAGGTGGCGCAGAGTGCAAACGAGCATGCCGCCGCGAGCGAGGAGGTCACGGCGGCAGCGGAGGAGCAGAGCGCCAGTACGGAGGAGATGGCGTCAGCCGCGAGCGAGCTCCTTCAGGGCGCGCAGCGGCTGGGGGATGCGATCCGGGACTTCAAGGTGTGACGCCCCAACGGCGGTGACATGCATACGGCCGTCGGGCGCACCGCCGTCGGGGCGCACGGCCGTGCGCCCCTACTTCTTTTTCCCCGCGTGCTTTTTCGCCGGGTGCGCCGCCTTGGTGGGCTTCTTCGCCGCCGGCTTCTTCGCAGGAGCCGGCTTTTTCTTTCCTGCCCTGGCGGGCGCCGCCTTGGCGTGCGCATGGGCCTGTGCCTTGTGGGCGGCATTCCGGTCCAGCCGCTTCTGGTTGGCGACCTTCACCTCTTCCAGGACCCGGTCCGCCTCGTCCCCATTCAGCAGGCTCCGCCGCACGGCGTACTGCAGCAGCTCCTCGGCATCGGCCACACGGAACTCGTCCAGGCGGGCGGCCGCGCGGGAGAGATGCACGATGGCATCGGCCACGGGGTTGCGCAGGACGTGCGCGATACCGGGCAGCGTCTCCATGAGCGACGAGATCTGTGACCCGCCAAGTTCAGTCGGCACCCTGCCTCCTTGACCGGAAATGGGACTGCCGGGCCAAGCCAGCGGCCCCGTTTTCGCCCGCAACGTATTCCAGGAAGGGAGGATGTCAAGAAATGACTAGTAGTTGTCATGACTACTATTCACTATTCAGTGACCCATGACCGGCTACCTGACCTCGAGCCAGCCGGCCTCATCATAGGCTCGATGCGGAAGGCAGAAGAAACGGTACTTGCCCGCCGGCAGGTCGCGCGGAATCACAATGACATACTCCTTCCCGGGCTTGATCAGCGGGCCGGAGAGGTCCCCCACGCGGCCTGGCATGGCGGCGTTGAGCGCGTTCTTCGCGGCCGCAGGAATGTTCCGCTCGAAGGCCACCGCGTGGTCGGCGTTGCCCGTGACCTTGAAGACCAGCGCATCGCCGCGCTTCACCGTCACCGTCGCCGGCGCGTAGCTGTACTCGTCCGTCTTCGTGTCGCCCCGCACGGTGACGACGGTGCGGGACTGCGCCAGAACCGGCACCGCCAGGAGCGATGCGAGGGCCAGAATCGCCGGGATGCGGCATGTGGTGGCCAAGGGCGGCCTCCGTGGGTGCTGTGGTTTCGCCATCAGGGGTTCCGCCGTAGATTTCACGATGGCGGGAGGTGCTGCATTGCACCACCCCTCCCGCTGAAGGGGCGTGCCGTGGGACGTCGGGGCATCAAGGAGTACCGCGCACCTGAAGCCCTGATCTTGATCGCGCTTGATCGGGACCGGAAGCCTCTTGTCTGTCCATCCTGCGACGCCACCGACATCATCCGGACGCCGGCCCGCGGCAGTGCCGAGGACACCGCCGGCCGCGTGACGCTCAGCTGCCGCAACTGCGGACGCAGCGCCGTGTATCTGCAGCGCGGCTCGGGGCCGACGGTCGCGCCGGAGGCACCGCATCGGTCGTGAGTCATGGGTCGTGAGTCCGAAGTCACACGACCCATGACGCACGACGCACGACTCACCCCGGATGATGCAGGATCCTCCCCCACCGGATCGCCGAGAGGAACGGCAGTGACTTCCAGCTGTCGGGATTGTAGCTGTAGTAGACGATGAGCGGGGTGCCGCGCACGCGGTCCCTCCCGAGAAAGCCCCAGTAGCGGCTGTCGTAGGAATCGTCGCGGTTGTCGCCCATCATGAACAGTGAATCCGGCGGCACCACCACCGGCCCCCAGTCGTGCAGGTCCGGCTGGTAGTCCTTGCCGCTGATGCCGGCCAGGTGCTGGACCTGCCACGCCCGCATCTTCTCCCGCATCTCGGGCGACTCGCTCCGGTCGGGGCTGGAGTTGAGGGCGTAGGGTTCCGGCACCAGCTGGCCATTCCGGTACAGCTTGCCGGCGCGCATGGCCAGGGTGTCGCCCGGCACGCCAATGAGGCGCTTCACGATATCCAGCCCCGGCTGTTCCTTCGAGTCGAACACGACGATATCGTTGCGCCGCGGATCCCGGAACGCCGGCAGGTGGACATCGGTGAACGGCACGGCGGCGCCGTAGACCGCCTTGTTCACGAAGAGAAAATCCCCCTTGAGGAGGGTGTTCTCCATGCTGCCGGACGGAATCCGGAAGGCCTCGACCACGAAGGTCCGGAGCACCAGCCAGATCACGATCGCGATGACGATGGACTTGGTCCATTCCCTGAGCGCCGACGGATGCTCGCCCGCGGGCTTTGCCGCTCCGGGCGCGGTCACTCGACCCAGTCCGCAATGAAGAGGTTCGTCTCGCCCGGCTTCGATTCATGCCGGTTGGACGCCCAGACCAGCTGGCGGCCGTCGGGACTGAACATCGGGAAGGCGTCGAAGTCGGGCGACGTGGTCACCTTCTCGAGTCCGGTGCCATCCACGCCGATCACGTAAAGATCGAAGTTCCGGCCGCGGGGATTCTCGTAGTTGGAGGCGAAGATGATGCGCTTGCCGTCGGGCGTGAAATAGGGTGCGAAGCTGGCGCCGCCAAGGTGGGTCACCTGCCGCGCGCCGCTGCCGTCGGCATTGGCCACCCAGAGTTCCAGCTTGGTGGGCCGTACCATGCGCTGGGCCAGCAGGCGCCGGTAGTCGGCGGTATCCGCCGCACTCTCCGGATACTGTGCCCGCCAGACGATCTGCTTCCCGTCCGGGGAGAAGAAGGCCCCGCCGTCATAGCCCACGCGGTGCGTGACGCGCCGCACATCGGTGCCGTCCACGTTCATGGTGTACAGCTCGATGTCCCCGTCACGAGTGCTGGTGAAGATGATGCGCCTGCCATCGGACGACACGGTGGATTCCGCGTTGTAGGCGCCGTTGTGCGTCAGCGCCTTGAGCCCCGTGCCGTCGGCATTGGCGGTGTAGATCTCGAAATGGCCGAGCGGCCAGACATAGCCCTGCGAATAATCCGGCGGCGGCGGACAGGCCGGCGAGTACTGGAAGGTGGAGCTGTAGAGGATGCGACGGTCGTGGCCGTAGAAGTAGCCGCAGGTGGTGCGCCCCTCGCCGTTCGACACGCGGTGCAGCCCGGTGCCGTCGGTGTTGATGATGTACTGCTGATCGCAACCCTGGTTGAGCTCGGTCTGGCGCTGGAAGATCAGCTGGGTCCCGCTGCGCGAGAAATACGCCTCCGCGTTGTTGCCGCCGAAGGTGAGCTGCCGGACGTTGCGCAGGTGGCGCTCCCCGGATGACACCAGCGAGTCCTGGGCGGCCGGCGCCGAACGGGCCACCGGGGTGGCGGGCCTGGCGCCGCCGTACGCGGAGCTCCCGCTGCAGGCCGCGGCGACAGGAACAACCCACACGAAGGCACGAAAGCACGAAGGCACGAAGCCGTGAAGATTATGCATGGCGCAAAGATAACCTCTAGGGTGTGCTGATCCGCATCGAGACCAGGTCGGGATAGCCGTCCTCCACCGTGAACGTGAGTTCGGGAATCAGCGCGCGCCGCCCCGGTCCCGGGGTCATCAGATCCGGCGCATTCCGGTACCGGGCCCAGGCGCCAGCCACCTCCGGATGGCGCAGCACTGACGCCGGCTCGTCGGCGGCATCGAGGAGGACGGCAAGCCGGGCCGAATCGGCCGGCAGGGCCGCCGCCAGCGACCGCACCATCCGGAGGCCGAGAACGTGCGGGTCATCCGCGGTGGCGGCCAGCCGCGCGTGCTTCTCCGCCTCGCCGGCCAGGAGGAGCGGGAATGCGGTGGCCAGCGGTTCCAGCAGCCGTTCGGTGCGCCACTCCGCCACACCCTCGGCCACATACGCATCGCTGGCCCGGAGCATCACGATGCCGACCAGATCGTCGTCGCCCGCCTGCCGGCGCCGGCTCTCGAAGGCGAGGTGCTCCCATTCATGAAGCGCGGCCGCGAGGGCCAGCAGCGGGACATAGCCGCCGTCCACGACAATCGCATCTTCCGGCTCGAGGAATCCGTTGTCCCGCGACTCCGCCTCCTCCCGCACGGTGGTGAGGCGGAAGGTTTCCGTTCCGGACGCCACCTCCGCGTCCGGGGCGAAGTCCGTGGCGAGGAGCCGCAGGGTGGCGAGGAGCGCGGCCGGGTGATGACGCTCCAGCCATCGGTTCGCTGACCAGTTGTCCGGCCGGAGGATGCGCTGGAAGAATGCCGGCGGCACGCCGTAGCGCGGGACCGCCTGCGGGTACCCGAAGTAGCGCGACGCCACCGCCGGAAGCGGGAGGGAGTCGCCCCAGCTCCGGCGCATCCGTTCCGCCAGCGACCGGGGCCCGCCGCTGCCGATCCACGGGGCGCTGAGGAGAAACCGCAGCGCAACCGAGTGCCAGGTGTACGCCGCATCGTAGGCCCGGAGCAGCATCTCCACCGACGCCGCGCTGGACGGGTTTGCGCGGCGCATGGCATCGAGCAGCGAGCTGACCATCGTGCTGTCGGTGGCGAGCAGCCCGTGCAGGCGGTAGAGCGCCGCGGAGATCCGGACGTCGTCATGGGCGCCGGGAGACAGCCACCCGACCGCACGGAGGGCCGGCTCGGCATCGGCCAGGCGGATGGCAGGCGATCCCGCCCGCGCGAAGGCGAGCGCCGCATCATGGACATCCACCAGCCAGGTGCCGCGCGGCCGGAAGATGCGGTCGAATGCCGAACGGGTGGCGGCATCGGGAATCTGCCTGGCGATGGCCGTGAGCGTCGCCTGCACGGCGCGGACGAGCTCGTCACGCCGGGCGAGACCCAGCGCGCGGAGCGCCGACTCGTGGCGGAGCGCATCACCCGACAGCGCGGGGAGTCCGGCGGCGCGGGCGAGAGCGGCATATCGCTCGCTCAAGCTGTCAGGCGCCGCGCGGGCCGCGGCCACCCAGGGGCCCGGGAGGCGTTCCACCGAGTCGGCGCGACCGCTCACGATCTGCCGGAGCGTGAAGCGCGGCAGGACCGGGTAGTACTCCGTCATTTCCTGCAGGCGGGTCGCGGTCCAGATCCGCGGCACCCCGGTGTCGGCGCGTGCGGTGCCGCGGAGCACGTCACTCTTGAGAAAGCCGGTGAACACGAGACCGCCGGCGTCGGGCAGGTGGAAGGTGACGGCGGTGTCACCGGTGGTCACCAGCCCGGCGAGCGGCACCGGCGCGCTGTCCGACTCGAGCCAGAGGGTGCTCCGCGGTCCGCCAAGCCGGAGTTCCCCGCGCGTCATGCCACGGAGCCCGCCCCCCACCAGCATGGCCCAGCGCCCGGTGACCTGGCCCGCGAGCGGGCTGGCCGCACAAAGCAAGAGCGCCGCACAGAGGAGAAGGCCGCCGACGCCGGACCGGGCCGCGGGACGGGGTGGTTTCACGGAGCCCCGTACGGGCAGAGGCATGGCTCCGGCCTGGACGGGCAGAGCTATAGCTCTGCCCTTACCTTTGGGCATGGGAAGCAAACCATCATCCCGCCAGCAGGCGCGCCTGGAATACCTCCGGACCATCCCGGCCAAGCTCGAGCGCGTCCGCCGGACCATCGAGGCCATGGCCATCCTGCAAGCGGACGAGGCCTCGGTACGCTCGCTGGGGCGCACCCTGGACGAAATCAAGGCCAACTGCCAGATGCAGGGCATGCACGCACTGGCCGAGGTGGCCGGCAACATGGCGATGCTCAGCCGGCGCGGCGGAGGGCAGCAGGTGAAGGTGCGAGGCTTGAGGGAATTGCTGGGGAGCTTCATGGTCAACTTCGAGGGCGCTCAGCGCGCGGCGTTGGTCCCCGAAGACGACCAGGCCGAGGAAAAGCCCGGAACCTAGCTCTTGCGCCGGGCCAGCATCCGGTCCACGATTGGACCGGCCATCAGGGTGATCATGGCATTCACCAGCACGCCGATGACCGTGCTCACGAACGGCAGCGCAAAGAGGATGGCGCTGGCACCGATG
>DASTBA010000070.1:0-23470 GCA_035712285.1 Gemmatimonadales bacterium
CTGCAGCGAATCCCGCTCCTGGGCGGTGTTCTCCATGAAGCGGGCGTAGAGTTCAGCATAGCGGGCCGAGCGATTTGAGTCGAGGGACGCGAGCTGCGTCATCTCGGCGGGTGCCGGTGGCGGCTGCATGAGGGCCGGATCAGCGCCACCGTAGCCGCCCATGCCGCCCCGTCCGCCGCCGCCCATCCTGCCACCCCTGCCCATCCCACCCATCTCGCCCCGCCCGCCATATCCCCCCTGTGCCATCGCCGGCGATGCGGCGAGCGCCAGTCCCAGCATTGCCACTGCGGCCAGCTTGACCATGACGACGTTCCTCCCGATGCCGTCCACACGGCGGTGCCGGCGCGCGGTGCGCCGACAGGAGAAGGAGACGTTTGAGGGGGGTGGAGCGTTGCATCGGGGCGGGCAAGGCGGGTGGGACGGACAAGGGTCACGCGGCTGAGAGCCGCTGCTCGGCCCGTGTCGCCTGCGGCGACATCGCTCCCTGCCGTCACCCCCGCGAGTCCGTCGCGCAGGGTGCGTTGCGACGCGCCCCAACGGATGATGTCGCTGAAGCGACCGGTCCCGGGCCATCAGCGGCTGGCGGGATGTCTGCACCTGGCACTGGCGCCGTACATCGCCCGGCAGCGGCCGGGCGAGATCTTCATGACGCCGGCCGACTTGGTGCATGGTCCGGCCAGGATCGTGGAGCCCGATCTCCTGGTGCTGCCCTTCGGAGGCAATGAGCGGGGGCCATCGGAGCTCGCGTCGGCGCTCCTGCTGATCGAGATCCTCCGTCCTTCTACCGCCGCGCCGACCGCTTCACCAAGCGGCGGCTGTACCAGAAAGCGGGTGTTCCGCTCTACTGGGTCGTGGATGCGGAGTAGCGGGTGATGGAAGAGTGGACGGCCGAGGGAGACTTCCCCCGCATCGTTTCCGACATGCTGCAGTGGCGCCCGGCGGGCGCGAGCGAGGCATTCAGCTATTCGCTGGTAGAGCTGTTCCGGCCGGCGGGGGGTAGGCCGGTGGTTCACCGCAGGTCCGGGTGCGAATGTGCGAGCCAGGTCGTGACGGCAGCGCGCAGTTCGCGCGTCCGCTCGATGAACCGATCGGCCTCGCCCGGCGTGGTCGTCCCGATCCGCTCGTAGGTCATTTCATTGCGCAGGCGCCGCACCCGATGCAGCGCGCCGACCTCGGCCTGAGCCAAGCCGACGGTGTAGAGCAACGAATCCACGACTCGCTCGTGATGGCGGTCCTTTCCGGCTCGATAGCCCTCCGCGGCAAGCGCGGCAGCACCCAATGCCAGCACTGCGGGCCATATCAGGCCGAGCCGGCCATCGGGCGAGAGTTCGGGAATCGCCGCGTCGGCGAGGCCTCGATCCGCCACAGCGAGCAGTTCCGCAATCTCGCGAGCGTCCGCCTCGTGGGGCCGGATCCATCCCGCCTCAGCCCACGCCTCAAGCCCCACCGGAAAGCTCCCCGATCAGTGACACGTGCGGCGTGCGGAGCATCGCATTGGCGAAATGGCCGCCTTCCCTGACACGGGCGGCAAAGCGCTCCGGCGTGTACACGACCGCCTGCACCTCCCTGCCCAGCCACCGCTCGGCGGGCGCCAGAAGGTCGCTCACTTCGGCAAATTCGACATCGCCGATCACCAGGACATCGGCGTCACTCCGGTGTGTGCTCTTCCCGGTCGCCAGTGAGCCGAACAGAACCGCCGCCTGGATGCGGTCCGCCGAGGCGGACAGCGCGGCACGGAGCACATCGGCCGCTCCCATGGTCTTCTGCAACAGCTGCCGTATCTCGGGAAACACCGGGCTGGCCGCATTCGCCTGATAGAAGACATGGCGCCCGCGCCGGGATCGGGACAGCAGGCCCATGGCGGTCAGCTGGCCCAGCTCACGCTGCACGGTGCCCGGGCTCGCATGGAGGATCCGCGCGAGCTCCCGCACGTAATACCTCCGCTCGGAGTCGGCGAAGGTGAGCGCCAGCAGGTCTCGTCGGAGCTTGCCGAAGAGGCCCACCGCGACGGCATCAGGTGGAGTATTCGTTCTCATCTTGAGAACAAATGTACCGACCCTGAGTACGATTGCAAGTGGGAGCGGTTCCGACCGGTGGGGTGACGGCCCGGGCACACGGATGGGATGGGGATGCACGGGCCGCCCGATTGCTTCGCGCGCCACCGGCGCACTCGCAATGACATGTCCGCCTTGTCCGTCCCGCCCGCCTTGTCCGCCTTGCCCGCCTTGCCCGCCCTGAACAACAACGCCCACCCCTCATCGGGATGGGCGTCGGTGTCTGCGGCGGGCGGGCGCCACGACGCGCCGCTACGGCCTCGTCAGCCGCACTCCGAGAAGCCGCAGACGTGACACTTGACGCACCCTTCGGCGTACTCCAGCTGCGAACCGCAATCGGGACAGGCCCCGGACAGCGTCTGCTGCATGCCGCCCATCACCAGCTGCTCCGCCCCCTGGGCCACCATGACTTCCTCCGGTGCCGGCGCCGCACCGGCCGAGGCCAGGAGCTCCTGCTGGATGCCCTGCTTCTCCTGCATCCAGCGCTCGATGGCAATGCCCACGGCATCCGGCACCGAGAGCACCTTGCTGGGTCCGAGGCCGATCACCCGGTCGGAACTGATGCCGCGCAGCTGGCGGTGAATTTCCTTCATCGGGATGCCGGAGCGGAGCGCCAGCGAAATGAGCCGTCCCACCGCCTCCACATCCGCCATGAGCGCGCCGCCGGCCTTGCCGAGGGACATGAACACCTCGAACGGCTGGCCCTTGTCGTCTTCCGTGATGGTGACGTAGAGGGTGCCGAGCGGTGTCTCCACCCGGCGGGTGGTGCCGCGCAGCATCTCGGGCCGGGAACGCTTCTGGCGGCGGTTGAGGTTCTCCGCCTCCAGGTCATGCACCAGCTTCCGGAGCCGCTCGGCTTCCGCCTGGGCCTCCGCCAGCTCGCCGCGGAGGTCGGCGGCCGCCTCGCGGGCATCACCGGCCACCGGCGCCAGGTCCGCCCGCGCCTCCGCCTTGCCGGTGGAGGTGGCCTGCTCCTGGACCTTCTTCGCGGTGCTGCCGGTGGAGAGCACCTGGAGATCCCGGCTGCCATCGCGATAGACCGTGACGCCCTTGCAGCCGAGCCGGTAGGCGAGGCGGTAGATCTCCTCGACGTACTCCTCGGTGGCGTCGTGGGCGAAGTTGCAGGTCTTGGAGATGGCGGAGTCGTTGTACTCCTGGAACGCCGCCTGCATCCGGATGTGCCACTCCGGCTTGATGTGGTTGGCGGTGACGAACACCCGCTGCCACTTCGCCGGCACTTCCTCGAAGCCGATGTGCCCCGCCTCGGCGATCTTCTTCATCAGGGCGTCGCTGTACCAGCCCTCGCGCTTCGCGATGGCGACGAAGTCGTCGTTCACGTCCGGCATGAGGACGCCGGCCTGGTTCCGCATGAACGCCACCGCGAAGAGCGGCTCGATGCCCGAGCTGCAGCTCGCGATGATGGAGATGGTGCCGGTGGGCGCCACCGTGGTGACGTTGCAGTTGCGGAGCTTCTTCATCGGGCGGATGCGCTGGCCGTCGGCATCCCGCGCCGCCGAGGCGTCCGGCCCCCAGATGCTCCGCTCCCACTCGGGGAACGGGCCCCGGATGCCGGCCAGGCGCTCGGACTCCACCTTGGCTTCATCATCCACGAACTTCTGGATCCTGCGGCCCAGTTCCACCGCCTCGTCCGAGTCGTAGGGCACGCCCATCCGCACGAAGAGATCGGCGAGGCCCATCACGCCCAGACCGATGCGGCGGATCCGGTGGGCCAGTTCGGTGATCTCGGGCAGCGGATACTGGTTGGCGTCGATCACGTTCTCCAGGAAGTGCGTGGTGAGGTGCACCACCTGGCGGAGATGGTTCCAGTCAATGGCGCCATCCCGGACGAAGGCACCCAGGTTGATGGAGCCGAGGTTGCAGACGTCGTACGGCAGGAGCGGCTGCTCGCCGCAGGGATTGGTGGCCTCGTAGGCGCCGAGCCGCGGCACCGGGTTGTACCGGTTGGCCCGGTCAATGAAGAAGACCCCCGGCTCCCCGGTGCGCCACGCCCCGTGGATGATCCGGTTCCACACCTGCCGGGCCTTGAGCTGGCCGGTGACGGCGCCGGTGCGCGGGTGGATCAGGTCGTAGTCGGTGTCCGCCTCCACCGCCACCATGAAGGCGTCGGTCACCGCCACCGAGATGTTGAAGTTGGTGACCTTGGTGATGTCATCCTTGCAGGTGATGAACTCCATGATGTCCGGATGATCCACCCGCAGGATGCCCATGTTGGCGCCGCGGCGGGTGCCGCCCTGCTTGACCACGTCGGTGGACGCGTCGAAGAGGGACATGAATGACACGGGACCCGAGGCGACACCCATGGTGGAGCGCACGATGGCGTTCTTGGGCCGGAGCCGGGAGAAGCTGAACCCGGTGCCGCCGCCCGACTGGTGCACCAGCGCCATGGCGCGGAGGGTGTCGTAGATGCCGCTGCGCCCGTTCGAGAGCGCATCATCCACCGGCAGCACGAAGCAGGCGGAGAGCTGGCCCAGCGGGCGCCCGGCGTTCATCAGGGTCGGCGAGTTCGGCATGAAGAGCCGGTCCGCCATGATGCCGTAGAAGGCATCCGCCAGCGCTTCCACCGCGCCATCCGAGGCCCCGTACTTCCGGTCCGGCTCCGCGATGGTCCGCGCGACCCGCCAGAAGAGGTCCTCGGCGCGCTCGACCGGCTTGCCGGCCTCATCCTTGATCAGGTAGCGCTTCTCGAGGACCGTGACGGCATTCGGGGACAGCGAAACCGGTTCCCGTGGGGCCTGGGAATTCATGCGACGTCTCCCAACCAGCGAAATATGGGGCGAAACAGTGCGCCGGTTGACGCACCGGAACGAGCCAGCCCTGGTCTGTTACTAGAGGATTCCCTGCTCCGAAAATGCTGCGGTTGCACCACTCGCCGCACGCTCGGCGAACGGAGAGGCAAGCTAGGGGAATCGTCCGTACGGAGCAAGCCGCGCAAAAGTGGCGTCGTGACGGGCAGTTCCGGTTTGCACATCACAAATGTGATTCGACGATCGACGGTCGACCGCAGGCTGTCAGCGGTCGTCCGGCGACCAGACCTGCCATGCACCCGCCCGGTGCCGTCCCGCCTGCCCCACATAATGCCGCCACGTCGCCTCGATCCGCCGGGTGAGTTCGGCGTCCACTTTCCGGACCACCCGCCCCGGAACGCCCATCACCAGCGAGCCGGGCGGGATCTCCGTTCCTTCCGGCACCACCGCCCCGGCCGCAATGACGCTCCCGGTACCCACCCGGACATTATTGAGCAGGACGCTTCCCATCCCGATCAGGCAATCATCCTCCACCGTACATCCGTGGAGGATGACCCGATGCCCCACGCCTACTCGGCGCCCGATCCGGCAGGGCACGCCCTCGTCCACATGAACAATCGTGCCGTCCTGGATGTTCGTGTCGTCGCCGATGGTGATGGGGGCCATGTCGCCACGCAGCACCGCCGCGTACCAGACACTGGACCGTTCCCCCAGGGTGACATCACCCAGCACCACCGCGCCGGGCGCGATGAAGGCAGAAGCCGCGACGACGGGCCGGACGGCCACTGACCGGCTCACTCGGGGGCGGGCGGGAAGACCATCTGGGTCCACGCCCCGACCGCCGCGCCGTTCTTCTGCGCCGGCGTCCACTCCAGCGCGGTGGCGATGGCGCGTGCAGCCCGGTCAAAGGCCGGCGTCCCGGACGACCGCAGCAGGCGGATCTCCTCCGAGGCGCCGGACAGCCCGACGAAGACCCAGAACTCGGTCGGCCGGGCTACCCGGTGGACGCCGGGAGGCAGGGCGACGTAAGGGGTGGACAGCGGCCGGGGCCGGACATCGAAGCACTGAGTGCCGTCCCACTGGGGGCCTGGCAGGCAGGGATCGCCGCCGGCCCTCAGCTCCTGGGCGACCTCCCGGCGAGCTTCCCGCCGGGTCAGCGGTGCCCCGATCCGGGTCAGGCCAGGGGTGAGGAGCAGGGTGTCATTGCGACGCACCGCCACCGTCTCGGCAAAGAATTCATGCTGCGGCGCCGAGATGGCCACCACATGCCGACCGACCGGCAGCCGGGTGATGGCCGACATCGCCCGGGCTTCGTCAATCAGCACCTCGGAGCCCACCGGGAGGTCCCGGATGCGGATGGCGCCGGAATCACGGGATGGCGCCGCTGCAACCGCCGGTGCCGCAGGCGGGCGGCCGGCCGCAGTGTCGCGGCGCGACGCGGCAGGATGCGTCGTGTCCGGTCGCGCGGTATCGGCCGCCAGCTTCCGGATCGAGTCCACATAGCGGCCAGCCAGTGCCGCAGCACTGTCCTTCCCGATGCCGGGCGGCGTGGTGACCGCGCTCCGCTGCTGATACCACCACCAGCCCGCGACACCGGCGGCAATGAGGACCATGACCAGCACCACCGGCATCGGCGACCGGCGGCCCTGCATCACCGCCGACCGATTGGCGATGCCCCGCCGTTCATCAGGGATGCCGTCCGGACTGCCGCGGGTGCCGGTACGCGCCTCTCCTGGCGGCGGCAGGGGTGGTGGCATGACCGGCGTGACCGTCGTCGTGGGTGGCGGCGTGACCGGTGTCTCGCCGGGCATGAGCACCACCGGCGGCCCGGCCGCCGTCCGCGCGCGGACCACCGAGCCGGCAATCTCCCCACCCTGCAGCGCCTGCGTCATCTCCTCGCAGTTCTGGAAGCGCCGCTCCGGATCCTTGGCCAGCATGCGTTCGATCACGGCGTAGAGACGGCGCTCGTCGGCATTCACGAGGCGAGGCTGTGGGGGCGGCTCCGAGATGTGCTTGAACCCGATCTGGAAAGCATCGTCTCCATCGAACGGCACCGCGCCGGTGAGGCACTGGTACGCGACTACGCCGAGACTGTAGATGTCGGTGCGGCCATCGGTGGGCTGGGCCCGGGCCTGCTCCGGTGACATGTAGTGCGGCGTGCCGATGGAGGTGCCGGTGCTGGTGAGCCGCTGCTTGCTCGCCGCCTTGGCGATGCCGAAGTCGGTGAGCACCACCCGCCCGAACTCGTCGAACATGATGTTGTCGGGCTTGATGTCGCGGTGCACCACGTCCTGCTGCGCGGCATAGCCGAGCGCCGCGCCCGCCTCGAGCAGGAGGCGGCGGATCTCGGCCGGCCGCAGCGTGCCGTGCTCGCGCAGGATGTCGGAGAGACAGCCGCCGCGCAGGTACTTCATGACGAAGTAGATGACCTGCCCGATCCGGCCGACCCGGTAGATCGGGATGATGTTGGGATGCTCCAGCTGGGCCGCGGTGCGGGCCTCCCGCTGGAAGCGCTCCACGAATTCCTGGTCAAAGGTGAGGGAGACCGGCAGCACCTTGACGGCGACGTCCCGCTCGAGCTGCCGCTCCCGCGCCCGGTAGACGATGGCCATCCCGCCGCGGCCCAGCTCCTCGAACTGCTCGTATTCATCCGCCAGCGCCGCGACCACCAGATCCGATTCGCTCATCTGCCCGGTGGCGAGCTGGCGCACCGGCGTGGCGTGCAGATCCTGTCCGCAGGCGGAGCAGAAGCGGGAACCGTCGGGCAGGGTGGTGCCGCAGCGGGTACAATGCATGAGTTCGAAGCTACCGGACCCCGAGAAGAAGCGTCAAGCTCCCGCCCCTCGCCACGGTAACCTCAATCGCCATTCCCGGTTGCAGGCCGATCGCGGGCCGGTGCCCGCACCCGGCGCCACTGGCACACCGGATGCACGTGCCAGTGCAACCCGTTTCGGAGCGATGGCGTGGTTCCTCGGCGCACGATCGTGTTCAGCCAGCAGAAATTGCAGAATGCACTGCGGAACCCTGCGCCGCAGGGCGAGGCGCTTGCATACGGATTCGTCCTGCACGCCCGCCGCCGGGGTTCCCGCATGGTGCTCGGCGTGATCACGCCCGGCGGCGAAAGCCTGGCACTGACCGCGCGGCTGCTTTCCGCCCTGGCCCGGCGGCAGCTCTGGCTGTACGGCACGGCGCCGGTGGCTCTCGAAGCGGGTGACGTGGGGGCCGGGCCGGCGGCATCCGCGCATGCCAGCGGCGATGCCCCGCTCACCACGGTGCTGATGCATGTGGAAGGAATGGATCGCTACGCACCGGGTGCGCAGCGCGTGGTGGAGGTCGAAGCCCGGGTGATCGCGGAATCGCTGCTGCAGCCGCTGATGGTGCTGACCACCAGACGGCCGGAGTCGTGGCCCCGGTGACTATCGCCCGACGATTTCGAAGGCCGCCTGGCGCATGTCCCGATGCCCCGCGGCGTCGGTGACGGTGACCTGAAGCAGGTACGCGCCCGGCGAAAGCTTTTCCAGCGACAGCGCCCGGTGAATGCCCGGCCCCGGCGGCGAAGCCTGGTCCGAGAACTTGAGGCTGATGGCCGCCCCTGATCCGCCGAAGAGGCGGCTGAGCAGCCCCCGCCTGCCGCTCCCCTTCTTCACCTGCAGCAGCGTGGTGTACGAGCCCCCGGCCGGCACACCATACAGCTCGTAGTACACCTGCATCGTGTCGGTCTTCGCATAGAGGCCGAGGGGATTGAACAGCACGGTATCGGCGCCGGCGGCCGGCTCCCACGTGAGGTGAGCCACGCTGGAGCCGAGCACCAGATCGCTGAGGTGCGGCGTCGCGGCACCCGCGCTGGCCACCTGCACGGTATCCAGCGCCTCGAGACTGCCGGCATCCGTCCCCTGCTCCACCGCCACCCGGTAACGGAGTTCGCCGGGCGGGACATGCATCTGCACCCGGCCGAGGAGGTGTTCACGAGGCGGCACCGGCCTTGACGACACGAACATCCGTGTCGTATCCAGCGACGCCACCACCTTGCCGGTGCTGTCCATGGCCATGAAGCGGAGCCGCACCGAGTAGAGCGAGCCACGGGAGACCGGCACCGGCTCCAGGTTCTCGCCGCGCAGCGCGTACGCGATCTGCACCAGCGGGCCTTCCGCATCCTGCCCGACGGCCAGGACCTCGATGCGGGCGTCGAGGTCCCGCGCGAAGTGCAGCACGTAGCTGTCGGTGGTCGTGCCGACCCGGATGCTCTCACGGCCCAGCCGGCGTTCGTCCGCCCGGAACCGCTCGCCGCTCACCCGGCCCACGCTCTGGAGCCGCGAATAGAGCGGCGAGAGCGCCTGGCGCGAGGTGAGCAGGTTGTCGGCCTCGCTGCCCACCGCCGGGGCGTCATTGGCGCCCAGCAGGACCGCGTTGCTGAAGCCCAGCACGTCGAACACGCTCTCGACAAGCTTGTAATCCTGCACGTCCTCCCGCGCGACGAAGTGGAAGACCAGGTCGCCGTCGGGCCGCTCATAGCGCCACGATTCGTTGGGATCCAGCCCCGGCGCGTTGTAGAAGGCCCGCGCGGTGGGGGCGCCGTGCCGGATGTAGATCACGCCGCGGTCGTCGAAGTCCTTGCTGCCGGAGCGGTAGCGCTCCACGATGTCGTAGTGCCGCTTGGTGGAGGCGAGGAAGAAGTTGCGGCGGGCGTAGAAATAGCGCCGGTAGTGCTCGGCGAGCCGGGCGCCGTGCACCCTGAGGTCACGCTCGTCCCGGAAGGTCCAGAACCGCCGCAGCAGCGCCTCGCGGTCCTTCCCGCGCGCGGCGTCGAAGGCCCGCATGATGCTGTCGGGCGCAATGAGGGCGAGGTCCTTCCGGTATTCGGCCACGGTGACCGAATCGTCGGACGACGCCCCTTCATAGTAGGCGAGCTGCCCGGCGAGGTCGCCGGCCTGCAGCCGAGTCCGGGCCACCTCGAGCAGCCCCAGCGAGCGGTCAGCCCCCGACGCCGCGTACTGGCGGAAGGCGGCCAGCGCGCTGTCGGCATCGCCGGCCTCGCGTTCCACCCGGCCACGGGCCAGCAGCACATCGGGATGCAGGGTGGCGCTGGTCGCGGCGGCCCGCCGCAGGGCATCGAGCGCCACGTTGAGCTTGATGTTCACCCGCTGCTGCAGGGCGGTATTGGCGAGCTCGACCAGTCCCTTGGCAAAGGACGGATCCACCTCGGCCGACTTGGCGAAGGCGATCGCCGAGCGGGAGAGCGCATCCTTGCCGAGCATCTGCTGCAGTCCTGCCACGACCGATACCTTCGAATCCCCGATGCCATACTCGGCCAGGCCCATGCCGTACCAGGAGTACGGCCAGTCGGGCTTGAGATCGATGCTCCACTGAAACTCGGAGGCGGCATCGTCGAAGTGGGTACCGCCCGTGAGCTCACCGAGGCGCAGCGCCAGGAAGCCCAGGCGGAGGTGGATCAGGGTGCTGTCCCGGTGCTGCTTCGCGACCGCGATCATCGCGCGTTCCAGCCGGAGCAGGCCGGTGGAGTCGGAGGTTGCGCCGAGCGAATCGCGGAACTGCTCGACCAGCGCCCGCTGAGCCGGACTCTGGGCGCTGGCCGGGACGAGCGGCGAGAGGACCAGGGCCGCGGCCAGAACGATGCGTATGCGGGTGGTGAACGGCATGGGGCGATCCGTCAGCAGGTATCTCAGGAGACGCGCCGCGCTCCGGACGGCGCACGGATGCGTCCCGGCCTCAGTGCCCGCGCCTCCCCGCCAGGAACGACAGCACCCCGCGGCAGACGCCGCGGGCATAGCGCATCTGGCCCTCGCCGGAGCGGAGCGCCGCCTCCTGCTCGGGCAGCATCATGAACAGCCCCTCGGTGAGGATCGCCGGCATCCAGGTAGGACGAACGAGGGCGAGATCGCCACGGGCGTACCCCAGGTCCCGCACGCCGAGCTCCCGCACCAGCGCCGCATCCACGTCGCGCGCGAGGGGCACGCTGCGGGGATGGTTGTAGAAGACACTGGTGCCGTTGTTCGTGAACGGGTTGACGCCGTCGGGGAGCGCATTGTTGTGGATCGAGATGAGCAGGTCGGCGCCGATTGAGTCCGCCAGATGGGTGCGCGGGTACAGGTCCACGGCACTGTCGGTGGTGCGGGTCATCACGACGCGAGCGCCGGCATTGGCCAGCAAGGTCCGCAGCTTGAGCGCGATGCCCAGATTGGCATCCGGCTCCCGGAATCCGGTGGGGCCGGTGGCACCGACCGGCGGGTGGCCGGGGTCCACCACGACCAGGAGATTCCGCAGGGGATGCCCGGCCTCCATGGCCGGTGGGCGGCGAATCTCGAACAGCAGATCGCCCCGGTCGTACCGGACCCGGTAGCCCCAGACCGGCTCGGCCAGCGCGAAGGAGATCCGCACGCCGGCCGGCTCCTGGGTCCAGGTCACCGACCGGAGCAGTGAATCGCTCGACGGTCCGTAGCGGAGCCAGTTGATGTCGCTCACCGCGCCATAGATCAGCAGATCCAGCCGACGCTCCGATTCGGTCACCTGATACGGCACGCTCTGGCTCAGCGGGATCCGGGCGGTGACACGGTCGGCACCGGGCGTGAGTGTCAGCGACCCGACCACCGGCGCGGGCGGAGGCACATTCGTCAGCTCTCTTGCCTCGCCCGCCGGAATCCAGGCGTGCACGCCCGGCGCAAGGGCGAGGCGAAGGTTGTCGCCCATCCGGGCGTCGGACACCGCCACAGTGCCGTTGGGCCAGAACCAGGTGTAGGTCCCGCCAGGAAGTGCGCGCGCCACGACGATCCCGTCCGTGGCCCCGGTGCGCCCGGGGTCGTCGTCGAGCTGCACCACGGTGCCGGACGGATCGCCGGGCTCGAGCCGGAGCGGCCAGCGGGCCCACGCCGTATCACTCCCCACGACCGCGCGAAGCCGCAGGGTGCTGTCGCCGGTGAGCAAGGGCCTGATGCGGGCGACATAGCGGTCCTGCATCGCCGCACGACCCAGGTTCGCACTGTCGCGATCGAACGCCCGGATGGCTTCGGGGACACCGGGCAGGCGCGGATCGGGGGCGAACGCAGTGAGCAGCGAGTCACCGAGCCAGAGCGAGAGCGTGGCGCCGGGAGCGGCGCGCACTGCGAGCGCCAGGGGCTCGCCCGCCGGCCACCGGACGCTGCCCGATGGCGTGAACGAGGTGGTGTCGATCCAGCTGGCCCGGGGAGGCGGGATGAACCGCGACGGACGCCGCACGGTGCGGACGGTGCCCGCCGTGTCATTGCCGAGCACCGCCTGGAACTCGAAGCGCATCAGGGAATCACCCGGCAACGGCACCCACGCGATCCACGCGCCGTTCGGCCAGACTCGCACCGGCAGCCCGTTGACCGTGAGCGAGGTACGACCGTTCCCGGTGGAGCCGAAGAGGAAGCTGGAATCCCGCGCGTCCACCACGCTGCCCTCGGCGGGATACTCCACCTTGAGCGACAGCGGGCCCAGGACCGAATCCATCCCGGGCAGTGCGCCTGGTCCGGTACCGATTTCCGCAGGTGCAGGCAGGCCGCCGGAGGGCACGGATGGATGCGCGCAGGCAGCCGCGAGAATGAGCAGCAGGGGCGGGGCAAGGCGGTGCATGGGTCCAAGGTAGCCACGCATCAGGACTTACGCCAAAGCGGTACGTTGACGCTTTCCCGGCTGATTCCTAGATTCCGCCATCCAACCCCTCGACCGGCCTGGCAGGACGAAAGGCGCGAATGAAAGTCCACGTCTCCGTCTTCGGCAAAACAGACCTTGGCCAGAGCCGGGAACACAACGAAGACACGTTCCTTGTCGCGGACCTGTCCGGCCGTGCCACGAACGCGCTGGCCGAGGTGCGGGAGCATGACGTCGGCCCGCGGGGGTCGCTGTTCCTGGTGGCGGACGGGATGGGCGGCGCGGCGGCCGGCGAGCTGGCGAGCTCGATGGCGACCGAGGTCATCTGGCAGCATCTGCTCACCACGTGGGCCAATGACGCCGAGACCACGGCGGACCAGTTCGCCCAGCGGATGCGGGAGGCGGTGGAGCGTGCCAACGCGGAACTCTTTCAGTACGCCCAGGAACACCCCGATGTGCACGGCATGGGTACCACGCTCACCATGGTGGGGGTCTTCGGGCAGGATCTCTTCATCGCGCAGATCGGGGACAGCCGCGCCTACCTGGTCCGTGGGGGTCGCACCTTCCAGCTGACCCGGGACCAGTCGCTGACGCAGCGGCTGGTGGACGCCGGTGAGCTGAGCGAGGAAGAGGCGGAACGGAGCGAGCGGCGCAACATCATCCTGCAGGCGCTGGGCCCCGACGTGCAGGTGCGGGTGGACCTGAGCCATCAGGCGCTCCGCCGGGACGATCTGCTCATCATGTGCTCCGACGGGCTCTCGGGCCAGGTCAAGCGCGACGAAATCGGCAACCTTGCCTCCCGCACCAGCGACCTCTCGGATCTCTGCAGCCAGCTGATCGACCTGGCCAATGCCCGGGGCGGTCCCGACAACATCACCGTCGTGGCCGCACGCTTCGGCGGGGACGGCCTTCCGGCTCCCGGCGCGGCCGATGACGTCGGCTATCACGGACTGGAGCTCGCCGAGCAGGAGGCCGTGACCGAGGAGCTTCCAGCCCCACCGCCGCCGGTCGTGCCGGTGGCGCAGCGAACCGGATCGCCCCGGACGCTGGTGATCGGCGCCGCCGTGGTGCTGGTGCTGCTGCTGCTGTGGCTCCTCCTCTGACGAGCCTGCTCCGCGACACTCCGCTCCGCACCCGGCTCGCCTGGATCGGCGGCGTGGCACTCGCCTCCGGTTTTCCCTACGGCCTCATCACCGAAACGCTGCCGGTCTACCTTCGCAGCGAGGGCGCGTCGCTGGTCCAGGTCGGGCTCACCGCCACCGTCACGCTGCCCTGGACCATCAAGTTTCTCTGGGCCCCGCTGGTGGACCGGGTGGGCACCCGGCGGCTGTGGATCACGGCCTGCCTGGCGCTGCTCTCCGTGCTCACACTGCTGGTGGGGCACGTCAACATCCACGCCCTTGCTCCCCAGTTCTGGCTCCTGCTCACCGTGATGGTCGCCCTCTCCGCGACGCAGGACATCGCGATTGATGCCTACACCATCGAGACCACCACCGAGCGGGAGCTCGGCGTGGCGAATTCGGTGCGGATCGCCCTCTACCGGATCGCGATGTTCGCCGCCGGGGGCCTGCTGATTGTCATTGCCGGGCGCTCCAGCTGGCGGCTGGCGTTCACCATCGGCGCCCTCCTGCTGGCCGGGCTCGCGGTGATTACCGCCTTCCTCCCCGCCACCCGCGGCGCCGGGAGCAGGGAACACAAGGGCATCTGGCAGCCGATCCTCGCCCTGCTCCGGCGGCCCGGCATCGGCTTCGTGATCGTCTTCGCGCTCACCTTCAAGCTCGATCTCGCCCTGCTCGAGCCGATGATGAAGGCGTTCTGGGTGGACCGCGGGTTGTCGCTGGAAGAGATCGGGGCGGTGCTCACGACCGGGCGCATCATCGCGACCATCGCCGGTGCCACGCTGGGCGGCGTGCTCACCACCCGCTGGGGCATCCGCACGGCGCTCTGGGCGCTGGGTGCGGTCCAGGCATTTTCGGCGGTGGGGTACTGGGCCGCCGCATCGCTCGCGGCGTCGCACACCGCCGTCTATGCCGCGGCCTTCTTCGAGAGCTTTGCGGCCGGGATGGGAACGGCGGCGTTCGTGGCCTATCTCATGTCGGTGGCGGAGCGGCGGTATGCCGCCACGCAGTACGCGCTGCTGTCGGCGCTGATGGCGCTCACGCGGAGCGCCGTGGGCGGCCTTTCGGGCACCATGGCGGGCCATCTGGGCTACGGGCGTTTCTTCCTCGTGACCTTTGCGCTGGGGCTGCCGGCCTTCCTGCTGATTCCCTTCCTCGCCCGCGCCGCTCGCCCCGACGAAGTCAGCGCCTGACCCGCGCCACGATCCAGCGCGCCAGCGCCTCCTGCATCAGCCGCTGGCGGTGCCACGTGACCATCACGGGCCCGTGTCCGGGGACAGCGCTCACCAATCGGGGATGCCCGAAGAGCGCCACCAGATCGGCGTGCACCGCCGCGTCAGCAAGCCGGGTCGCGCTCTCCACGCCCAGTCCGGCCCGCCCCTTCCAGGCACGCGGCTCGGAGAAGAGCAGCACCACGCGGCTGCCGCCGGTGCCGAGTGCAATGCCCGCCTCGCCGAGGGCACGCGCCACCCAGTCGCTGGGGCTCACCGGATAGGGACCGCCCAGGTCATCGTCCACAATTACCAGTTCGATGGGCTCGCGCAGGCTCGGCGCCGAGCCGCGCGCGAGCGGCAAGGCCAGCAGGCGGTCGGCGAGGCCGGGATGCCCTTCGATGGGTGGCCCATCCCACGAGGCTCGCATGTCGTGCAGCCTGACAAGCAGGTGCTCGCGGCGGCGCACGGCGTCCGCCAACCGGCCGGCGTGCAGCCGCCCGTTGCTGACGGCCCGGCGAAGTGCCGCATGCGCCGTGGCCAGTTCCTTCGGGTAGAGCAGGATGTCCACACCAGCGGCGACGGCCTCGACGTAGGCGTCCCCCTCGCTGCGGCCCTCGAAGGCCCCCTCCATGATGAGTGCGTCGCTCACGATGACGCCCCCGAAGCCCAGGTCGCGACGCAACATCCCGAGGATCGAACTGGAGAGTGTGGCGGGGGCACCGGACGGATCCAGCGCCGGGAATGCGACGTGCGCCGTCATGACCGCCGGCACACCGGCGACGATCGCCGCACGGAAGGGGGCCAGATCCTGCTCCAGTTCCTCGCGGCCGGCGCGCACGACCGGCAGGCCGGCATGCGAGTCGGTGGTCGTCCGGCCGTGACCGGGAAAGTGCTTGGCGCAGGAGAGGACGCCGGCCTCGGTACAGCCCTCGATCCAGGCGGTGACGCAGCGGGAGACGGTGGCCGGATCGGCACCGAAGGCGCGAGTCTGGACGATGGGATTCTGCGGTTCGCAATCGAGGTCGGCATCGGGCGCAAAGACCCAGTCGAGCCCGGTGAGCGCGGCGTCGCGTCCCGTGACCCTGCCGGCGGCGCGCACGGCGTCCAGATCCCCGAGGGCCGCAAGCGCGGCCGGGGGCGGAATCTCGCGCAGTCCCGGAAACTGCTGTCCCGCCCCCCGCTCGAGATCGGATGCCATGAGCAGGGGCTCCGCGGCGCGGGCCCTGATTTCGCGGATGAGGCCGGCGACCTCATCCGGCGGTCCGCCGAAGAAGATGAACCCGCCCACGCCGAGCTGGAGTGCTTCCGTGATGCGGCCGCGCTCATGTTCGAAGCCGGTGGCCTCGCTCCAGCGTATGGCCGGCATGAGGAGCCGCCCGATTTCGGCGGTCACGCCGGTGTCACCGATCCCAGCACCCGCGCACCCCGCGCACCGGTGGCGCGCGGCACGTTGCCCGGCTGGCCGTGAATGGTGAGATACCCCAGCAGCGCGAACGCCACGGCTTCCTTCGCGTCGCCATCGAAGAAGAGATCATCGAAATGGAGCAGCGGCGACGGAGACTCCCGAGCGGCTCCGAGTGCCGCGGCCAGCGCACGCATGAGCCCCGGATGGCGTGCCCCTCCCCCCGACACCACCACCTCGGCGCCGCGGGCCCAGCGCTGGACAGCAGCAGCGACGGTGCGGGCGGTGAGCGCGACCGCCAGCGCCACGCCATCGGGCCCGGGGCAGCGCTCGGCAATCTCGCGGGCATACCCCTCGCCATACCGTTCACGGCCCGTGCTCTTCGGCGGCGAAGCAAGGAAATAGGGATCGGCGAGCAGCTTGGCGAGCAGCAGCTCGTTCACCGTGCCGGCCCCGCTGACGACACCGTCCCGGTCGAACGGCAGATCGGGGCGCACGTGGCGCGCCAGCGCATCGATCACCGCCATGCCCGGTCCGGTGTCGAATGCGAAGGCCCCTTCGTCATCAGCCCGGCGCGGTACGTACGTGAGGTTCGCCATCCCGCCGATGTTGAGCAGCACGCGGGGGTGCTCGGCACCGAAGAGCAGCACGTCGGCCATCGGCACCAGGGGGGCCCCCTGCCCGCCCGCGGCGACATCCCGCGCACGGAAGTTGTGTACCACCCGCACGCCGAACCGCTCCGCCAGCACCGCTGCCTCGCCCAGCTGCCAGGTCACGAGCGGCGGCTCGTGCCAGATGGTCTGGCCATGAAAAGCAATGAGGCCGAGATCGGCGCCGCCGATGCCGGCCGCCGCCAGCACGGCATCCACGGCGTCGCCGGCCCAGTGCGCCAGCTGCACGTGCAGGCGCGCCAGTTCCGGGGCACGCGCCGAGGCGATCGCCGCCAGCAAAGCCTGCCGTTCGTGTGCCTCGTAGGGGCGGCTCGTGAACGCCACGAGATCCACGTGCGTCGGGTCGTTGATCCGGACGAGGGCGGCGTCCATCCCGTCGAGCGACGTGCCGGACATGAGCCCGACCGCGAGGGTCGGTCGCTCGCTCACGCGCCACCCATGGGTGGTGGGTCGCCCACGACGGCGCGGAGGCGTCCGCCATGCTCGGTGAGGAGGCGGTCCGCTTCATCACGTCCCACTGCACGACGGGCCATGACGATGGCCCGCTTCACCCGATTGTCCGCCGCGTCCAGCACCGCACGCGCGGCGGCGCGATCGAGCCCGGTGGTCTCCATCACGATCCGCTCGCTCCGGTCGCGAAGCTTCGCGTTCCAGGCCCGGAGGTCCACCATGAGATTGCCGTAGGTCTTGCCGAGCCGGATCATGGCGCCGGTGGTGATGGTGTTGAGCACCAGCTTGGTGGCGGTGCCGGCCTTCATGCGGGTCGAGCCGGTGACCACTTCCGGCCCCACCAGCACCACGATGCACACATCCACGCTCTCGCGCATGCCGCGTGGCGGGTCGGAGCAGGTGAAGAATCCGGTGCGGGCGCCGAGTTCACGCGCATGCTCGAGGGCGGCGCGCACGTACGGCGTGGTACCGCTCGCGGCGATGCCCAGCACGAAGTCGGCCGGGCCGACGGTCATCGCATCGATCGCCGAGCGCGCGGCGGCGGGGTCGTCCTCGGCGCCTTCCACCGAACGCTGCAGCGCCGGTGCGCCGCCAGCGATGATCCCCTGCACCATCCCGGGCGGCGAGCCGAAGGTCGGCGGGCACTCGCTGGCATCGAGGACGCCAAGACGGCCGCTGGTGCCGGCGCCGACGTAGATGAGACGGCCGCCGTTCCGGAACGCGGCTTCGGCGAGCTCGAGCGCGCGCGCAACCGAATCGGCGGCTTCGGCCACGGCACCGGCCACGCCGGCGTCTTCCCGGTTGATGATGGCCACCAGTTCCCGCGCCGTGGCGGTATCGATGCCCTGGGTGCGCGGGTTGCGCTGTTCGGTGAGCCGGCGGTCAGGGATGAAATCGGTCATGGGATCGGCTGTGCGAGGGTGTGTTCGGCGCGCCGGGCCGCTAAATTAGGGGCCGCCCGACGGCGAGAGCAACCACCGCCGGATTCCCCACGCCATCCCAGCCCCGAGGTGCCCGTGCATCGTCGCCTGCTCTCCGCCGGACTGATCCTGCTCCTTGCCGCCTGCGCCGGCTCCACCAATCGGACCGCGACCGGCACCGTCGCCACTGCAGGCGGCCCCCAGGGCGAGAGCACAACCTGGCCGCTCCGTGGCAAGTCCCGGGTGGTCGAGGGATCGCATGCGGTGGTCGTCTCGGGGAACGAGATCGCGAGCCAGGTCGGGCGGGACATCCTGCGGGCCGGCGGCAACGCGGTGGATGCGGCGGTGGCGGTGGGCTTTGCGCTCACGGTGGTCCATCCCGAGGCCGGCAACATCGGCGGCGGCGGATTCATGGTGATCCGCCTGAAGGACGGCGGCGTCTTCACCCTCGATTACCGCGAGGTAGCGCCGGCCGCGGCCACACGGAACATGTACATGGACCTCCGCGGCAACCCGACGCAGCTGAGCATCGTCGGACACCTCGCGGCCGGCGTGCCCGGTTCGGTGGCGGGCCTCGCCGAGGCGCATCGGCGCTTCGGCAAGCTCCCGTGGCGGGACGTGGTGCAGCCGGCGGTGGCCCTGGCGGAGAACGGCTTCGTGGTGGACTCGTTCCGCTACCGGTCCATCGAGGGCTCGCGCGAACTGCTCTATCTCTTCCCCGCGTCTCGCCGGAAGTTCCTCCCCGACAGTGGTCACGCGCCGCAGCCCGGCACCACCTGGCGCCAGCCGGATCTCGCCCGGACGCTGGCTGCCATCCGGGACCAGGGACGCGACGGCTTCTACAAGGGACCGGTCTCCGACCTCATCGTGAAGGAGATGGACCTGGGCGGCGGCCTCATCTCCCACGCCGACCTGGAGAACTACAAGGCGCTCTGGCGCGACCCGGTGCGAGTCACCTACCGGGGCTACACGGTGTATTCGATGCCGCCCGCATCGTCGGGTGGCGTCACGATGGGCGAGATCCTCAACATCATGGAAGGATGGCCGAAGCTTCCCGCCTTCGGCACCGGCGAGCTGCTGCACCGGGAGACCGAGGCAATGCGGCGTGCCTTCACCGACCGCAACGTCTACCTCGGCGACCCCGCGTTCGTGACCATGCCGATCGCCCGGCTGCTTTCCAAGTCCTACGCCGAGTCGCTGCATGCGGAGATCGGCGAACAGGCGTCGAAGACGGCGAAGTTCGACCCGAGCCTCCCCCGCGGCGCCTCGACCACGCATTACAGCGTGGTGGATGCCGACGGCAACGCGGTCAGCACCACGACGACCCTCAACAACAGTTACGGCAGCGGTGTCACCGTCACGGGCGCCGGATTCCTGCTCAACGACGAGATGGACGATTTCGCCACCGCACCGGGCAAGCCCAACATGTTCGGGCTGGTCCAGGGCGAGGCCAACGCGGTGCAGCCGGGCAAGCGGATGCTCTCGGCGATGACGCCGAGCATCGTGCTGGATCCGAAGGACCAGCTGTACCTGGTGGTCGGCACGCCGGGCGGGCCGCGCATCATCACGATGGTCTATCACGTGATCTCGAACGTGATCGACCACGGAATGTCACTGCCGGACGCGGTGGCGGCGCCGCGCATGCACCATCAGGCGCTGCCGGATGTGGTGCGGCTGGAGCGGGGCGGGTTCACGCCGGCCACGATCGCGGACCTGCGCGCGCGCGGCCATGTGGTGGAAGAGGGCGGTTATTCGGGTGACGTCGAGGCGATCATCCGCACCGGCGACAGCTGGGAGGGCGTGAGCGACCCGCGGTACGGCGGGGGCGGCGCGGCGTACTGAGGGAAAGGTCGGATGGCGGGGGAACGTAAGGGCGGGTCTCAGACCCGCCCTTACGATCGCCGCCACCGACGCCATTCCGACCCGCGATATCAGGTTCGGGAGAAGGTCCCGTTCAGCGTAACGGTCACATCGCTGCCGGCGGGCAGGACCACGTCGCGGTCCTTGGTCTCCACCGCGCGCTGGGCACCCACGGCGCCACCGATCACGCCGCCAATGACCGCGCCCTTGGTGCTGCCGCCCAGGACCCGGCCCACGACCGCACCGGCCGCCGTGCCGGCGCCCACCTTCGCGGCGTCGTTGGCGTCAACCGCGCGGCTCTGCAGGTGGGTCTTGAGCCCCGACACGCCACCATCCAGATCGTAGTCCTTGCCATTGATCGAGACGCTGGTGGCCGCCAGCACCAGGGTGCCGGTGTTGTCGCTCTTGCTGTCGGACGGCTTGATCTGCGCGATCGTCAGGGTCACCACCGAGCCGGCCGGAATCACCACCCGGCCGGAGCCGTCCTTGACGTCCGACCCGACCTTGGCGGTGATGGTCTGCCCCGCCTTCATGCTCTTCGAGGTGATCTCGGTACCGGTCGCCACGCCGAAGCTGGCCCCGGACGCGAGTGACCGGGCCGGTGCCGCGGCCGGCGTGCTGCTGGCGGGCTTCGACGTGGCCGGCTTCGAGGCCGTCGGCTTCGAGGTGCTCGGGGCCGCCGGCGTGGCCGCCGCATCCGCCGGCTTGTCATTCAGGGCGGCGGAACTGTCCACCGGTGCCATCTGCAGGTCCCGATTCAAGCTGTCTGCAACGGCGGTATCTCCGCGCTTGTCGCCGGAGCACCCCGCAATCGCGATGACTCCGACCAGCGCCAGCATCGTTCTCGACATCCATTCCTCCCGGGTGTTTGGCTTGCCGCCATGCGCATGCCCTTCGACATTCCAGTCAGCATGCGTGAACTTCGAACTCTCCTGCCCTTCCTGCGCCGCTACCGCCGCGTCTACGCCTGGGGCATCGTGCTGGTGGCGGTCTCCAACGGCTTCAGCACGCTGGGCCCCCACTTCCTGCAGCGCGGCATCGACGCGCTGGAGCGCGGCGGCCCCTTCTCAAATGTACAATCGGCGGCACTATTCCTGCTCGGCACCGCCCTGGCCGGCGGCCTGGCCCGCTACGGCATGCGGGAATTCCTCAACAGCGCCAGCCGCCGGGTCGAGTACGACCTCCGCAATCGCCTCTACGGCTATCTCCAGGGTCTATCCGCCGAATTCTATGACCGGTACCCGACCGGCGATGTGATGGCGCGCACAACCAACGATCTCCTTGCCGTGCGGATGGTTGCAGGGCCGGCGCTGATGTACCTGGTGGACACCGTGATCCGCACGGTCATCGTGGTCCCGGTGATGGTGCGCATCAGCCCGCTGCTGAGCCTGGTGGCGCTCATCCCCCTGGCGGCGCTTCCGGTCGTCATGACGCGGTTCGGCCGGGCCATCCACGTCCGCAGCGAGGCGATCCAGGCCCAGTTTTCCACCCTGACCAGTCATGCCCATGAGAATCTCTCGGGTGCGCGGATCGTGCGGGCCTACCGGCAGGAGGCGGCGGAGTCGGCCCGCTTCCGGGAGCTGAACGAGGACTATTCGGCGCGGAATCTTTCCCTGGCCCGCGTCCAGGGCATGTTCCATCCCCTCCTGGCGCTGCTGGGCGGCCTGGGCATGGTGGCGCTGCTCTACGTGGGCGGCCGGCTGGTGATCGGCGGGACGGTCACGGTGGGCGAGTACGTGGCGTTCGGCGTCTACCTCGCGATGCTCATCTGGCCGATGATCGCCGTGGGCTGGGTGGTGAACCTGGTCCAGCGAGGTGCCGCCTCGATGGGCCGGATCAACCAGATCCTGGCGGAACCGGTGGCGGTGCGCTCACCCGAGCGCCCCGTGGCGCTGCCACCGGCACCGGCCGGCCGGCACCTCACCGTCGAGGACGTCTGGTTCCGGTATCCCGCTGCACCGGAGCGGGGCTGGATCCTCGAAGCGATCTCGTTCGAGGTGCCGGCGGGAGGGTCGCTCGCCATTGTCGGCGCCACCGGGTCCGGCAAGTCGGCGCTCGCCGACCTCATCGTCCGGATCTACGACCCCGACCGCGGACGGGTGCTGCTGGACGGCGTGGACATCCGGCAGCTCTCCCTCGAGGCCCTGCGCAGGGAAGTGGGATTCGTGCCGCAGGAGACCTTCCTGTTCAGCGCGACGATCCGCGAGAACGTGCTCCTGGGAGCGCCGGATGACGGCCGCCTGGAGCGGGCTGCCGACGTGGCCCAGCTCACCGAGGCGCTGCCGCTGCTGCCGGAGGGTTATGACACGATGCTGGGCGAACGGGGCGTGAACCTTTCCGGCGGCCAGAAGCAGCGGACCGCCATCGCCCGGGCGCTGGCGCAGCAGCCCTCGGTCTTCGTGCTGGACGACGCCCTCAGTGCGGTGGACGCGCACACCGAGGCGCGCATCCTGCGCGGGCTGCGCGGGGCGCTGGAGCAGCGGACCAGCATCGTGATCTCGCATCGCCTGGCGGCGGTGCGGGATGCGGACCAGATCCTGGTGCTGGACGAGGGGCGGATCGTGGAGCGCGGCACCCATGCCGAGCTCATGGCCCTGGGGGGGCGCTACTGGGAACTGCTTCGGCGCCAGGAGCTCGAGGCGGAGCTGGAGGAGACGGTGTGAACGGCCTGCGGGCCGGGAGGCGGCCTGCAGGCCGCCCCTACGGGAGTCCCGCCACCGGCTGTACCGCAACGTAGGACCCGTACAGCAACCGGCTCGTACGATCCCACATCTCGTCCCAGCAATAGACCTGTGCGTCGGTGAGCTGGAGGCAGGCCCTGCCGGATGAAGCAAAGGTCGCCACGGTGCGGCCGTCGAGCCCGCCGATGTCGGTGAAGCCGGCCGATGGCGTGGCATCGAAGCCGGCGCCGAACCAGGCGACCACCTGTCCGGCGACGACGGCCGCGGCGTAGTCGTCATTCGCGGCGATCTCGCTCGCGCCGGTAGCCGCCCGCAGCGGCACCAGCTGATCCGGCGCCGCGACCGGTCCATCGGTCCAGTCCCTGCCCCAGCACCAGACCTCCCCAGCCGCGGTGAGGCCACAGGCGAACCCGCTCCCGACGGCAAGACGCGCGAAGTGCCGCCCGCCACTCACCGCCACCGGGCTCGCCGAGGCGCTGGTGGTGCCGTCGCCCAGCGGTCCCGCCCCCCAGCAGACCGCAGTCGAGTCGGTACGAAGCCCGCAGGCGTACCCGCCCGGGAACGCGTCAGTACCGATCGAGACCAGCGCCGGAGAGCCCGGCACCTGTGCCGCACCGCTCGCATCCCAGCACCAGGCGGTCGAATCCGAGAGCGCCAGGCCGCAGAACGACGGCCCCGTCGCCGTCGGCGCGCCGACGATGCGCCAGAG
>DASTBA010000071.1:0-3013 GCA_035712285.1 Gemmatimonadales bacterium
GCGTCGCGCGCCGTGCGAGCCCACTGGTTCGCATCGAGCGCCGCCGGATTGAAGATGCCGGGATCTTCGGTCCCCTCGCCCCACTCCCGGTCGCTGAAGGTGTTCACCCCGAAATGCAGGAACAGCGCGCGCTCGGACCGCTGGTAGCGGAGCTGGGCTGGCGACGGGCGCGGGCGGGCGTGCGGCGGCTTCGGGAGCCGGGGTAGCAGGAGGCCGGTGACAGCGCTGAGCAGGAACGAGCGACGTTGCATGCAGGGGAGCGTCAAGGGGTTCCTCATCCTGAGGGTGCGAGCTTTGCCCTGCCGAGCCGCCGCACCGTATATTATTTCCGACTCCACCCCAAACCAGAGCCCCGATGGCCGACCTTCAGATCCGGGTGCAGGAATCCCTCGCCTCCGCCTACACCCTGGAGCGCGAGCTGGGCGGCGGCGGCATGTCCCGCGTCTTCGTCGCCAGGGAACACCGGCTCGGCCGGCAGGTGGTGGTCAAGGTGCTCTCCCCCGACCTTGCCGCCGCGCTCTCGGCCACTCGTTTCGAGCGCGAGATCCAGGTCGCCGCCTCGCTCCAGCAGGCCAACATCGTCCCGGTGCTGTCCGCGGGCGAGGTGGACGGGCTTCCCTACTATACCATGCCGTTCGTGGAAGGCGAGTCGCTCCGCGCCCGGCTGGGGCGCGGGCCCCTCGCCATCGCCGAGGCGGTGAGCATCCTGCGCGACGTCGCTCGCGCCCTGGCCTACGCCCACGAGCGGGGCGTGGTGCACCGTGACATCAAGCCCGACAACGTCCTCCTCTCGGGCCACACCGCCGTCGTCACCGACTTCGGGATCGCCAAGGCCATTGCGGCGGCCGCGCAGGGAGCGGCTGGCGCCACGATCACGCAGCTGGGCACCGCCGTGGGGACGCCACTGTACATGGCGCCGGAACAGGCGGCGGGCGACCCTGCCACCGACCACCGCGCCGACATCTACGCCTTCGGCTGCATGGCCTACGAGCTGATCAGCGGCCGGCCGCCGTTTCCCGACCTTCCGCCCCACCGGCTCCTCATCGCACACATGAGCGAGACGCCGGCGCCGCTCGGCGACCTGCGTACCGACTGTCCGCCCGCGCTGGCGGCGCTGGTCATGCAGTGCCTGGCCAAGGCGCCGGAGTCCAGGCCCGCAAGCGCGACCGAACTGCTCGACCGGCTGGATGCCGTGGCCTCGACCTCCGGAGCAGGGTCCGCCGTGCCGGCGATCCTCCTCGGAGGCCGCAACATGCTCTGGCGCGCCCTGGCAACCTACGCCGGGGCCTTCGTGGCCGTGGCCATCCTGGCCCGGGCCGCGATCATCGCGATCGGGCTCCCTGACTGGGTCTTCCCCGGTGCGCTGGTGGTGATGGCGCTGGGACTCCCGGTCGTGCTCTTCACCGCCTACACGCAGTATGTCGCCCGCCGCGCGGCCGCCGCGACGCCCACCTTCACGCCCGGCGGATCCCGCTCGCTCGCAGCGGGACAGGGGACGATGGCCACGCTCGCCATCAAGGCCATGCCGCACGTCTCCTGGAAGCGCACCGCGCGCGGCGGGATGATCGCGGTCGGCGCCTTCATCCTGCTGATCGTGGGCTACATGGTGATGCGAGCGCTGGGGATCGGGCCGGCAGGGTCGCTGCTCTCCTCCGGGAAGCTCTCCGCCAGCGACAAGGTGGTGGTGGCGGCGTTCGATGCGCCGGGCGCCGATTCTTCCCTCGGCAGCACCATCGCCGAGGCGGTGAAGACCAACCTGTCGCAGAGCAGCGCGGTGCGTGTGCTGCCCACCAGTGCCGTGGTAGCCACGCTCGAGCAGATGCAGCGCTCGGACACGGCGAGGGTGGACTACGCCACCGCGCGAGAGATCGCGCAGCGCGCCGGCGCCAAGGCGGTGGTGACGGGCAGCATCGTGCCAGCCGGGAACGGCTATCTGGTGACCGCCAAGCTGATCGAGGCGACGACGGGAAACGACCTGGCGTCATACACCGAATCAGCCAGGGACGCGGGTGACCTCATTCCGGTGGTGGATCGTCTCACCAAGTCGCTTCGCAGGAAGATCGGCGAGTCGCTCAAGTCGGTGCACGACGCGCCCCGGCTCGACCAGGTGACCACCGCCTCGCTCGGCGCGCTCAAGAGCTACACCGAGGGCCTGCACGCCAACGACGTCGTGGGCGACTACCCCGCCGCGATCCAGGATTTCCGCGACGCCATCCGGCAGGACAGCAACTTCGCCATGGCCTGGGTGCAGCTCTCCTACTCGCTGTCAGCCCAGCGCGGCCCGGGCGCGGCGGCGGCGTCTGATTCGGCGCTCACCCAGGGCTTTCTGCGGCGGAACCGGCTGCCCGAGCGGGAACGCGCCAACGTGGAGGGCACGTACTACTGGCAGGTGGCAAACGACCGCAAGCTCGCCCTGCCGTCACTGCGGCGCGCGGTGGAGCTCGACTCCACCAATGTTGACGCCGCCAACAACCTCGCCATCGTTCTCTCCGGCACCAGGGACTATGATGGAGCGGAGCGGATGTATCACCTGGCGATCGCCGGCGACCCCGGGAATGGCACCCTGCTCACGAACCTGGCGGGGTTGTACACGGCGATGGGCCGGCATGCATCGTTCGACTCGGTGATGGCGGTGATGCAGCGCGACAGCATCCCCTTCCCGACCGCACCGCAACGCTTCGGCGAAATGCTCGCCCGGCACGAGTACGAAGCAGCGTACCAGTACGCCCGCGCCGCCGCCGATGCCGATACCACACCGCCGCGCGGGAAGGCACTGGCGCTCAACTCCGCGGTGATGACGGCCGCGCTCCGCGGACAGTTGCGGGAGGCCGAACGACTGTACCCTGCTTCGGTGGACGCCATGGCCCGGGCGCTTGGCAGTACGACCAGCCCCTACCGCACGGCCTACTTCCACACGATGGTGGACGGCGAGTTGCGCGGCAACACGGCACGCCAGATCGCGATGCTCGACTCGACCCGGCGCGCACATCCCGTGGGATCGGAGCCGGTCGGA
>DASTBA010000072.1:0-29452 GCA_035712285.1 Gemmatimonadales bacterium
TAATTCAGGCCGCGGATGGCGAGCAGGATAAGTCCGGGAATCACGAACAGGGCCGTGATGCCGTAGGCCCATTTCCGCAGGCTGATGAAGTCGTAGTTCGCGTTGGCAAAGAAGCGCGTCATGGTCAGATGCTCAGCGTGGCCATCTCGGGCCGGCGTTCCAGCCAGAGAAGGAAGAGGGTGCGGGTGACGAACACCGCCGTGATCATCGAGGCGGTGATGCCCAGGATGAGCGTGATCGCGAAGCCCTTGACGGGGCCGGTGCCGAACTGAAAGAGGAACAGCGCCGTGAGGACGGTGCTGACGTTCGAGTCCACGATGGCGTTCATGGCGTGCTTGAACCCCTCGTCCATGCTCAGCCGGACGCTCTTGCCGTGCTGCAGCTCCTCGCGTATTCGCTCGAAGATCAGCACGTTGGCGTCCACCGCAATGCCGACCGAGAGCACCAGTCCGGCAAGCCCCGGCAGGGTGAGCGTGGCCCCGAACATGGCGAGTCCCGCCAGCGTGAGGAGGATGTAGAGTGCCAGCGCCACGACGGCGAGGGCCCCGCTCATCCGGTAATACCCGATCATGATCAGCACGACCAGCAGCGTGCCGATGATGCCCGCCTTGATGCCGCCATGGATCGAATCGGCGCCGAGGCTCGCGCCGACCTGGCGCTTCTCGACGATCTTGAGCGGGATCGGCAGGGCGCCGGCCTTGAGCGTGAGGGCGAGATCACGGGCGTCCTCGATGGACTTGCCGCCCAGCGTGATCCGTCCGCTCCGCCCGATCCGGTCCTGGATCACGGGCGGGCGGCCCTGCACCTGCCCGTCGAGCAGGATCGCCATGTAGTCGCCGATGTGCCGGCCGGTTTCCTCCCCGAACTTGCGGCCGCCGGCGTGGTCGAGCTCGAAGTTCACGACCGGGCCGTTGGTGATCGGATCCAGCTGCGCGGTGGCATCCACCAGCCGGTCGCCGGTGATCATCGCGCGGGTGTCCAGCGCATACAGATAGCGATAGGACTCCACACCCACGCTGAGCGGCTGGGAGGCCCACCGCAGCGTCACGTTGCGGGGCATGGCACGCTGCACGTCCGGCAGGCTGATGAGGCTGTCCACCCGCGGAAACGCCGTTTCCTTGACGAGATACTCCCCGGGCATCTGCCCCGACGGCTGGATCAGCGATTCCAGCACGCCGCCCGTGGTGGTGTCCGCCCTGGTGCTGTCCTTGCCGCCCGTGGTATCCGCGCCGAGCAGCTGCTGGACTGCCGTGGGCTTGGCGGCCTGCCCCGGCGCGGCGCCCACGCCCAGCGCCCGCAGCGCCCGGTCCATGGCCGGCAACGACTTGTCCAGGGCATTGGTCTTGTCGGTGAGGCGGAACTCGAGGAAGGCGCTCCGCTCCACGATCGCCTCGGCGCGGTCGGGATCGGTGATGCCGGCGAGCTCCACCACGATGCGGCTGTCCCCCTGCTTCTGGATCAGCGGCTCCTCGACCCCGAACTCGTCAATGCGCTTCCGCAGCACCTGGAGTGCAAGTTCGATGTCGCGCTTCACGTCGGAGCTCACCTGCTTGCTCTGGTCCAGCTCCAGCTCGAGGTGCATGCCGCCCTGCAGGTCGAGCCCGAGCTTGATGGGGACGCGCTTCTCGACCGTGTCCTTGGTCACGCCGCTGGCGGTCCGCACCCGCGTCGTGATGCTGCGCGGGAAGAGGAAGAAGACGCTGCCGAGAATCAGCACGCCGATGATGATCAGCCGGTTGCGAATCGAATCAAGCATGGCCACCCGAGGGCACGGGCGTCGCCGCCCGCGCGTGTTCCTGTTGCGCGCGGGCCAGTGCCGCCCGCGCGTCGGCGCGGTCCCGCGCCAGTTGCGCCACGAGATCCTCCGCCGAGCCGAACCGGCGGATGTCCCGCAGCCGAGCCATCCAGGTTATCCGCACCCGCTGGCCGTAGAGATCGCCAGCGAAATCGAACAGGTGCGCTTCCAGGGTCCGCTGCAGCTCACCGAACGTGGGCCGCGATCCCTGGTTCATCATCCCGCCGAACGTCCCCTGCCGGGTTTCCACCTGTACCGCGTACACGCCGTCGGGCGGCAGCAGCTTGCGCGGCGGCACGCCCTCGAGGTTGATGGTCGGCACGCCGATGGTGCGCCCCCGGCCCGCCCCGCGTCCGACCGACCCGCTGACCGTATAGGGTCGCTCGAGCAGGATGGCGGCCGTCTCCAGGTCGCCGCCGGCCACGGCCCGGCGGATCCGGGAGCTCGAAATGTGACCGCTCCCGGCGTCCACCGCCTCCACCACGTCCACCGGGAACCCGAGCCGGTCACCCAGCGCGCGCAGGGTGGATTCGTCGCCGCTCCGTCCCCGGCCGAAGCCATGGTCGTGCCCGATCACGAGCTCGGTCATGCCCAGGCGGGCGCGCAGCACCTCGCGCACGAACTGCTCCGGCTCCATCGCCGCCAGCGCCCGGTCGAAGCGGAGCACCACCACCCGGTCCACCCCGGTCGTGGCGAGCGCCTCCAGCCGTTCCTGGCCCGGCGTGAGCAGCAGCGGCGCCGCCGCCGGATTCACGATCTCGAGCGGGTGCGGCTCGAACGTGACCAGGACGCTGGGGAGGTTCCGCGCCGCCGCCCGCCGCCGGATCTCGGTGATCACGGCGTGATGCCCGCGATGCACCCCGTCGAAGGTTCCGACGGTCACCACGCTCATGCCGGATCCTCGAGCATCACCCGCGGATGCAGCACGCCGCCGGTCCGTTCCGCAATTCCGATCAGCCGCTCCCCGGCCAGCAATGCCACCGCCGGCGCATCAGCATCCGCGCAGGGCACCGGCCGGCCGTGCCGCGCGTCTGCCGCGGCATCCGCGTCCAGTGTGACGGCCGGGAGATCAGGCACCACATCCCGCAGCGGCCGAAGCGGGGCCTGGCCCGTCAGTTCCGCGAGCGGCGTGGCGGCGGAGAGATCGAGCCGCCCGATCCGCTCCCGCCTCAGGGCCGTGAGGTGCGCGCCGGTGCCGAGCAGGTCGCCGAGGTCGCGGGCGAGGGCGCGAACATAGGTACCGGCACTGACCCGCGTGCGGAACGAGATCAGGTCACCCTGCCGCTCCAGCACCTCCAGCTCGTGCACCATCACGTCCACCGGCGGGAGCTCCACGGCCTCTCCCCGCCGCGCCAGCTGGTAGCTCCGGCGTCCCTCCACATGCTTGGCCGAATAGGCCGGAGGCCGCTGCTCTTGCGGACCGGTCAGCTGCCGGAGCGCCGCATCGAGTTCCGCATCGGGCACCTTCCGGTCCGTGCCGCCGATGACCGTACCGGTCACGTCGTCCGTATCGGTGGCGACGCCCAGTCGCGCGGTGGCCAGGTAGGTCTTGTCCCGGCCCTCCACGAACCGGGCCAGCCGCGTCCCGCGGCCCAGCAGAACCACGAGCAGCCCGGTGGCGAACGGATCCAGCGTTCCCGTATGCCCGGCCCGGCGCTCTCCCAGCGCCCGCCGGACCGATGCCACGACATCGTGCGACGTCATTCCCGCCGGCTTGTCGATCAGCAGTGCGCCGGTCAGCCCTGCTCCTCACGGCGGAGATCCGCCAGCAGCTGCTCGATCCGGGCGGCGTGCTCCAGGCCCCGGTCCTGTTCGAGATGAAGCTCCGGCACGGACCGCGTCGTCAGCACCCTGGCGACGAGGCTCCGGAGATAGCCGGCGGCACTCTCCAGCCCTTCCATCGCCCGGGCGCGCTCGGCGTCATCACCCTGGGGGCTGACATACACCTTGGCGTGCGAGAGATCCCCCGAGACCTCGACCCGGGTGACCGTGACGAGCCCGATGCGCGGGTCGCGGACTTCCCCCCGCATCAGCGCGTCCGCCACCACCTGCCGGATGGTCTCGCCCACCTGCTCCGGGCGCCGCGATGAACCCTTCACCGATATACCGTCGCCGTATCCATGATGCGCACGCCGTCGGAACCCTCGACCAGCCGGTCCGCCGCGCGCAGGGTTTCCTCGATGACCCGCCGGTCGGAGCCCACCGCGGCGCACGCGACCTCCGCATGCTGCCAGCGCTCCTGATGGCCCGTCTCGGCGACCGATACGTTACACTGCTGGCGGAGCCGGCTCAGCAGCGGCTTCAGCGCGCTCCGCTTGTCCTTGAGCGACCGGCACCCGGCCAGGTGCAGCTCCCAGACCGTGATGCCCACCTGCACCTCAGGATGCCCCGGCGGCTCCCGCC
The DNA here is from genome assembly GCA_035712285.1 of Gemmatimonadales bacterium. GTDB lineage: Bacteria > Gemmatimonadota > Gemmatimonadetes > Gemmatimonadales > GWC2-71-9 > CAMLHP01. The sequence continues at coordinate 4,199 of DASTBA010000072.1, forward strand.
GACTCGAGGGTCCGCTTCACCTCTTCCATGCGGTACGCCTCGATGGTGTCGCCCACCTTGAGATCGTTGAAGTTCTCGACCCCGATGCCGCACTCCTGTCCTTCGCGCACCTCGCGCGCATCGTCCTTGAAGCGCTTGAGGCTCGAAATGACGCCGGTGTAGACCGCGACGCCATCCCGGATGACGCGCACATGGGCCGCCCGCGGGATCACCCCGCTCCGCACCGAACAGCCGGCAATGGTGCCCACCTTGCTCACCTTGAAGAGCTGCAGCACCTCGGCCTCGCCCAGGATGGTTTCCTTCTCCTCGGGCTTGAGCAGGCCCTCGAGCCCCTTCCGGACATCGTCCACCGCCTCGTAGATGACCCGGTAGGTGCGCACATCCACGCCCTCGCGCTCGGCCGCGGCGCGGGCGTTCGAGTCGGGCCGCACATGGAAGCCGAGGATGATCGCGCTGGACGCGCGCGCGAGCAGCACGTCGCTCTCGGTGATGGCGCCGACGCCGCGGTGCACGACGTCCACCCGCACCTCGGCGGTACTGAGCTGCGCCAGGGCGTCGGCCAGCGCTTCGGCCGGGCCGCCCTGGTCCGCCTTGATGATGATCGGCAGGGTGGAGACGGCGCCTTCCTTGAGCGCGCGGCTGAAGTCCTCGAGGCTGGTGCCGCGCTGGCTCCGGCGGCTCTGCGCCTCGCGCTCCAGGCGCTGGCGCTTCTGCGCGATGTCCCGCGCCTCGCTGGCGTCGGTCACCGTGAGGAAGCTGTCACCCGCCGACGGCACGCCGTCGAAGCCGAGCACCTGCACCGGGGTGCTGGGGCCGGCCTCGGCGACCGGGTTGCCCCGCTCATCGAAGAGCGCCCGCACCCGGCCGCTGAACATGCCGCAGATGAAATCGTCGCCCACCTTGAGGGTCCCGCGCTGCACCAGCACCGTGGCGAGCGGCCCCTTGCCGGGGTCCAGCGTGGCCTCCAGGACGGTGCCCTGCGGGCGCGCCGTCGGGTTCGCCTTGAGCTCGAGGATCTCCGCCTCGTCCAGGATCTTCTCGAGGAGCAGGTCCACCCCCGTCCCCTTCCTGGCCGAGATCTCGGCGCTCTGCACCTTCCCGCCGAACTCCTCCAGCACCACGTTCTGCTGCAGCAGGTCCTGCTTGACCTTCGGCACGTTGGCCGACGGGAGATCGATCTTGTTGATCGCGACGACCAGCGGCACGCCCGCGTTCCGGGCGTGGCTGATGGCCTCCACCGTCTGCGGCATGACCTGGTCATCCGCCGCGACCACCAGCACGACGATGTCCGTCACCTGCGCGCCGCGGGCCCGCATGGCGGTGAACGCCTGGTGGCCCGGCGTGTCGAGGAAGGTGATTTCCTTGCCGCTGGGCAGTGCGACGTGGTAGGCGCCGATGTGCTGCGTGATGCCGCCCGCCTCGCCGGCCACGATGTTGGCCTTCCGGATGTGGTCCAGCAGCGACGTCTTGCCGTGGTCCACGTGCCCCATGATGGTCACCACCGGCGGCCGCGGGACCAGGTCTTCCGGGCTGTCCGGGGCCTCGGTTTGCTCCACCTCCGCCTGGTATTCGGCCTCCTTCACCGCCTCGAACCCGAATTCCGACGCGATCAGCTCGATCTGGTCGAAGTCGAGCCGCTGGTTCACGGTCACCATGAGGCCCAGCTCCTTGAAGGCGAACTGGACGATCTGGGTGGCCGGGATCTTCATGGCGGCAGCGAGCTCGCTCACCGAGATGAACTCGTTGACCCGGATCCGCGTCTTCTCCTTTTCCCGCTCCTCCTTCTGCAGGCCCGCCTGGATGTCGCGGTAGCTGGGTTCGTCCGATCGCCGCGCGCCCTTGCGGCCGCTGCCGCCCTTCAGGCCCTGCAGCGTCTTCGCGATGTTCTCCTGCACCGCATCCTGATCCACATAGCCGCGGCGGCCCTTCTTGCCCTTCTTCCGGCCGCCCATGCCGGTGTTGCCGACGGCGGGGCGCTCCTCCGCCGGGCGCGCCGGAGCCGGCCGCTCGCGGGTACCCGATCCCGGCGTGCTGGTCGAGAACACCGGACGCGGGCCCGCGGGACGTGCGCCCGCGGCGGGCCGGGCAACCCTGGGCGGAATGAATGGAGCCTTGACCGGTGCCGCCGGTGCGGTGCCACTCTCGGCCGCTGCCGGGCGAGGACGATTCTCGACCGGAGCCGCAGGCGGCTCGATCACGGGCTGCCGCCGGGCGACAGGTGCCGGCTCCTGGTCGGCCTCAACCTCGGGCGCGGGGGCCGGGGGAAGGTCCTTGAAGATGGCGCGGGCACGCTCTTCCAGCGTCTGGGCCACGACCGGCTCGGCCGGCTCGATGCGGGGAAGCTCGATGTCCAGCTCGATCGCCTCACGCTCGGCTTCCTGGCGTTCCGCCTGGGCCTGGGCTTCCGCCTCGGCGACCTCCGCCGCCGTGCGACGGCGGCGCGCCGGCCGGGCCGGCTCGGGGGTCGGTGCCTCGACCACCTTGGCCTTGCGCCGGCCGCGCTTGGGCTGCGCGTCCTCGGAGCTCTTGCGCTTCTCGCGCTCCCAGCGCACCCGCACCGCCGCCACCTGGTCGCCCTCGAGGGCCGACAGGTGGTTGCGGACGAAGATGTCCATGTCCTTGAGCAGGGTCAGCAGCTGCTCCGAGGAAATGCCGAATTCCGCCGCGAGATCATGTACCCGAGTCTTGACCACTCACGCCTCCCTCAAGGGCTGTCCGGTGCCGCGGCCACCAGGCCATCGGCCAATGCACGATCCCGGACACCCACCGCCATCACCGGCGGTTTTCCCAGCTGGCCGCCGAGCACCTCGGCAGCCGGACCCGCGAGCAGCGGAATACCCCGCCCCGTCGCCAGCGGTACCACCTTCTCCCGCGCCCGCGGGCTCGCATCCGCCGCAAGCACCACGCAATGCACGCCGTTCTGCCGCAGGGCCCGGTGCACCGCGTCGGCCCCGATCACCAGCGCGCCCGACCGCCGCCCGAGCCCGAGGAGGCGGAGCAGCGCGCTCAACGCGCCGCGCCCGGCTCCTCGCCGTCCTCGTCCGCGAGCTCGGAGAGGAATGCCATCAGCGCATCCACCTGGGCCGACGAGAGGCCGGGCACTGCGGCAAGCTCCTCCCGGTCCAGGTCGAAGACGTCATCGAGCGTGTTGTATCCGGCACCGGCGAGGATGGCGACGATCTCGGGCGCCAGCCCCTCGAGTTCCGCGAGCGGCACCCGTGATGCCGCCGCTTCCTCGGGCGGCAGCGGGGCGAACAGCGGGCCCTCGCCGCCCCGCTCCATCCATTCGCGGCTGGAGTAGAGATCGATCTTCCATCCGGTGAGCTCGGAGGCGAGCCGGACATTCTGGCCGTTCCGCCCGATCGCCAGCGACAGCTGGTCCTCGTCCACCACCGCCTGGATCGTCTTGCTGGGCCCGTCGGCGAAGACCTTGGCCACCCGGGCCGGAGCCAGCGCCAGCCGCGCGAACCGTTCCGGGTCGGGGGACCACGGCACGATGTCGATGCGCTCGCCGCCGAGCTCGTTCACCACCGCCTGCACCCGGGAGCCCTTGAGTCCCACGCACGCACCCACCGGATCGATCGCGTCATCCCGCGAGATGACCGCGACCTTGGTGCGGCTGCCCACCTCCCGGGCGATGGCGCGGATCTCGACCACCTGCTGCTGGATCTCGGGGACCTCGAGCTTGAAGAGCGCCTTGACGAAGAGCGGGTCGGCGCGGCTCAGGATGAGGCGGGGGCCCTTGGGCGTCTCCTCGAGGCGCTTCAGCACCGCCCGCATCGTGTCGCCCTGGTGGAAGTGCTCCCGGTGGTTCTGCTCGCGGTAGGGCATGATCGCCTCCGCCTCGCGGAACTTGGCGAGCATGACCACCAGCTTGCCGCGCTCGATCTGCTGGATCTCGCCGGACAGCAGCTCTCCCACCCGGTCGGCGAACTCCTCGCGGATGCGGGTCCGCTCGCCCTCGCGCACCCGCTGGATGATGCGCTGCTTGGCCGCCTGGACCGCGAGCCGGCCGAATTCCTGGAAGGGGACTTCCTCTTCCAGCATGTCACCGGGCTCGAACGCGGCGTCGATGAACCGCGCGTCCTCGACCGACACCTGCGCGCTGGGGTCCTCCACTGCTTCCACCACCTGCCGGAGCCGCACGATCTCGATGGACCCGTTCAGCTCGTCCACGTTCAGCTCGAAGCGCACATTGGGACCGTACTTCCGGACCAGGGCGGCGTGGATGCCGTCCTTGAGCAGGTCGAGCAGGTCGGAGCGCTCGAGCTGCTTGGTGGTGGTGAGCTCGCGGAAGGCCGCAAGCATTTCGGTGGATCCTGACATCGGTCTTCGCTCCTGAAAGGTCGCGGGTCACGGGTCGCGAGTCACGGCTCGTGGGCTCAAGCCCCAGATCCCGCAACTCGCGACCGCCGACCCGCATGGCCCGGGCGGCGCGCAACTCGATCGATTCGCGTCTGTAGCAGACGGAGGGCATGCGATCGCGAAAAAAAATGTGGGGGAAAACGCCCCCACATCCCTGGCAAGACCCGGGCGGGCCAGCCACACAGGGCAGGAAACTACCGTGGGATCGGGGGGGCGTCAATGGCCAGTGGCAGACCGAGATACGCCACCATCCGCCCATCGGAACCACCCGACGCCCGGTGGCTGTAGAACAGCTCCCGATGATGGGCCGGGCACCACCCGGAGACCGTGATTTCAGGAATGCCGGCTGCCACACCCTGCTCTACCAGGCGTTCCCGCAGATCCACATGCCAGGGACCGCGATCGTCGCCCCGCAGGCCCACCGCCTCCAGCACCTCAGGGCCAACTTCATAACAACCACCACAAATACCAACACCGCAATGCATTACCAGATCGGCCGGAAGAACCTTGGCCTGGCGTTCCAGAAGCTCGAGCGCGCCATCCAGAATGCCGCCTGCCGTGCCGCGCCAGCCCGCATGCAGCAGCGCGATCACCCGCTGTTCGGGAGCGAGCAGGTACACCGGAATACAGTCGGCCACCGTGATGGTGAGCAGGATTCCGGGCGTGGCGGTGGCGTGCCCGTCCACGCCCTCCAGCTGCACCCAGCCGTCAGCCCGGTCGTGCCAGACGACTCCGGTGCCATGCACCTGGGTACCGAGCACCACGCCACTGAAGCCGGGCATGGCGGCGCGGAACTGTCGCCAGCGGCCCATCACCTCACCGGCCGGCGCATCGGTCCAGAGCCCCAGATCGAATCCGCGGCCCGGGCCGTCGCCACGCCCGGTGATCCCGGCCCTCACGCCGAACCGCTCTTCCCACTCGGCAAGCCGGAACCGCGGCACGCTGCCCGGCACCGCCTGTTCCTGGAGCACCACCGCTTCAGTCATCGTGGCGTTCGACGTCGGCCCCGAGGGCACGGAGCCGCTCGTCAATGCGCTCGTACCCGCGCTCGATCTGCCCGATGTTGTGGATGACACTCCCGCCCTCCGCGGCGAGCGCGGCGGTGAGCATCGCCATCCCGGCGCGGATATCGGGCGACTCCACCACCCCGCCCTTGAGCGGCGATGGCCCGGCAATGACGGCACGGTGCGGATCGCACAGCACGATGCGCGCCCCCATGCCGATGAGCTTGTCCACGAAGAAGAGCCGGCTCTCGAACATCTTCTCGAAGACCAGGAGCATGCCGCTGCACTGGGTGGCGCAGACGATTGTCGTGGACATCACGTCCGCCGGAAACGCCGGCCAGGGCCCGTCCTCCAGCTTCGGCACGTGACCGCCCAGGTCCGGCCGGATGCGGCGCTCCTGGCCCGGCGCCACGTGAAGCCGGGTGCCATCCAGCACCGGCCGGATGCCGAGACGGTCGAAGGCAACCAGCGTGCTGCGGAGATCCTCACCCCGTACCGGCTCGATGGTGACGTCGCCATTGGTCACCGCCGCCAGGCCGATGAAGCTCCCGATCTCGATGTGATCGGGGCCGATGGTGAACGATGCCCCGCTGAGCGGCCGGCCGCCCTCGACGATGTAGACGTTGGATCCGATCCCCTCGATCTGCGCGCCCATCGCCACGAGGCAGCGGGCAAGGTCCTGCACATGCGGTTCCGCCGCCGCATTCCGGAGCACGGTGCGCCCCTTGGCGGACACCGCCGCCATCAGCGCGTTCTCGGTGCCGGTGACGCTGGGCTCGTCGAGGAAGATGTCGCTGCCGGTCAGCCCCTTCGGCGCCTCGAGCTCATAGCGGTCTCCGACCTCCACCGTGGCGCCCAGGGCCTCGAGGGCCAGGAAGTGGGTATCCACCCGCCGGCGCCCGATCACATCCCCTCCAGGCGGCGGCAGCACGCACTGGCCGAAGCGGCCGAGCAGCGGGCCGGCCAGCAGGATCGAAGCGCGGATGCGGGCGCAGAGTCCCGGATCCAGCGGCTTGGGCCGCACCCCTCGCGCATCCACCCGCAGGTGGTTCGCTCCGGTCCAGGCGACCTCGGCGCCCAGATCGGCGAGCAGGGCGGCCATCGTGTCCACATCGCGGATGCGCGGAACGTTATCGAGTTCGACCGGGCCATCCGCCAGCACCGTGGCGGCGAGGATGGGAAGGACGGCGTTCTTGTTGCCGGCGGGGCGAATGACGCCGCGAAGCGGACGTCCGCCGCGGACGAGGAAGTGCGGAGGCATGGCCAAAGCTCGCGGCAGCATGGGGCGCGGGTCAAGCGGCGCGGTACCGCCGCACACGGTGCGGGTTATGTTTGGGCATGCAGCCCGAAGTCCGACTGGAGGCGACCCCCCCATGCTGATGCTGCAGCAACAGGCCGTGCTCGCCGTCCCCACCTGGGCCGGCACCGTGACGGCGCTCTCGCTGCTCGTGATCGCCCTCTCGGTGCTGGCGCTCGCGATCGGGGCGATCCGCCTCGCCTTCCGCTTCGCCGGCGAGCTGGAGGAGCGGCGCGCGCTGATCGCCTCGCTGGGCGAGGATGCCCGCCAGACGCTCGCCAGCGTGCGGAATCTGGTGAGCAACACGGAGCACATCGTCGAGGCGGCCCGCGACGAGGTCGGCTCGTTCCAGCGCACCAGCCGCCGGGTGCGGGACAAGATCGAGCGCGGCGTGGACCGGGCGGAAGAGCGGCTGACCGACCTCGAGGCCCTCTACGACGTGGTGCATCACGAAGTCGAGGAGACGGCGCTGGACGTGGCGGCGGGACTCCGGCGCTTCCGCCGCGGGCGCGGGATCGCCGGGCGCATGACGCGGTTCCTGCTCCGGAGATGATGGCGGCGCGGCTCCTCGCGGCGTTTCTCGTCGTGGGCGCGGTCCTCGCCGCGGCACCCCACGCGGCCCATGCGTGGACGCCCGGGACGCACATCTATCTGGGCGAGTCGGTCCTCGCCAACCTGCAGCTGCTCCCGGCGCATGTCGCCAGCCTGCTCCGCGCCTTCCCGTACGACTTTCTCTACGGCAACATCGCGGCCGATTCCTCGATCGCGAAGAAATACGCGCCGGTCGGCCGGCATTGTCACTACTGGCACGTGGGCCAGGAGATCCACGACCTCGCCGATTCCGAAGCGCTCGGCGCGTTCGGCTGGGGCTATCTCTGCCATCTCGCCGCCGACACGGTGGCCCACAACTACTTCGTGCCCCGGCAGCTGGTGCTCACCAGCAGCACCGCCTCGGTGGGCCATTCCTACTGGGAGAGCCGGGTCGAGATGCACCTGGGCGACGGCTATTCGCACGGCGCTCGCGAGCTCATCCGGATGGATCACGCCGCCGCCGATGCCCACCTCGACCGGATCATCTCGCCCACCATCTTCAGCGTCCGCACCAACCGCCGCCTCTTCCGCGGCATGGTGCACCTGGTGGACACCCCGGGATGGCAGCGCGGCATGCAGGCGGCCCGCGAACGGAGTCGCTGGGACCTGACCGATGCCGATGTGCGGGATCATATGTCCCGCTCACTGGAATACATGATGGCCGTGCTGGGGGAGGACGATGCGGCCCCCCGGCGGCTCGACCCGTCCGGCGAGCGGCCGCTCAAGGTGGCGAAGGAGATCCGGAGGCGGGCGCTGCGGACCTTCGGCCGCAAGGCGCCGGACGAGCTGGAGGCAGTGGCCCACGAGCACTACGGGCTGCCCGAAACCACGCTGCAATACGCGCCGCACGTCAGTCGCGAGCTGCCCTGGCACAATGGCAACCCGGAGCCGGGCTCCGGTCACTGACCGATCAGCTCACGATGCGGCCGAAAACTCCCGTACTCCGGCCACCAGGCGGTCTACCTCCTCGTCCGTGCTGTAGCAGGCGCACCCCGCGCGCACCAGGCCCTGGCCTCCGAGGCCCAGTCGTTCCACCACCGTTGCGGCGTAGAAGTCACCGCTCGACACGAACACCCCCCGCGTCGCCAGGAATTGCGCCACGCGGTCTGACGGCACCGCGCCCACGGTGAACGCCACGGTTGGCGTGCGCGGGCCGCCGCCCGGCGCGCGGCCGTAGAGTTTCACGCCTCGCACGCCGCCGAGTCCGTTCCACATCCGTTCGAACAGCCGTTCACCCTCGGCATGGAGCCACGCGAATCCCCGCGCCAGCCGCTGCCGGCGCTCACCGCCAGTACCGCCGAGGCCCGCCAGGAAATCCACGGCTGCGGTCACGCCGGCGATCCCCTCGTGATCGAGGGTCCCGGTCTCGAAGCGCTCTGGTGCGGTGGCCGGTGCGGGAGCGAGGCGCGGCGTCTCGATGGCGGCCGCGAGATCGTGGCGCACGTAGAGCAGCCCGACATGGGGGCCGTGGAACTTGTACGCCGAGCAGGCCAGCAAGTCCGCGCCCAGGGCGGTGACGTCCGCCAGGCGATGCGGCACGTAGTGTACCGCGTCCACGAAGAGCAGCGCACCGTGCGCGTGGGCGATCTCGCTCACTGCCGCCACATCGGTGATGGTCCCGATGGCATTCGAGGCGGCGCCGACCGCAACCAGCCGGGTGCGAGGGCCGATCAATCGCTCCAGTGCGCCGATGTCCAGACCGGTGCGGTCCGCGTCGAGCGGTGCCCGCCGCAGGGTGAGACCTCGTTCACGGGCGATGGCTTCCCACGGGGCAATGTTCGCATGGTGATCGAGGTCGGTCACGACGATCTCGTCACCGGCACCCCACGCCCGGCCCAGGCCCCGCGCGACATGGAAGGTGAGGGTCGTCATGTTGGCGCCGATGCTGATTTCATGCGGCCGGGCGCCGAGCAGGTCGGCCGCCGCTGCCCGCGCGCCGGCAATGATCGCGTCGGTCTCCACGCTCGTGGGATAGGCCCAGTGCGTGTTGGCGTTGTGGTGCAGGAGGTAGTCGCTCACGGCCGCTGCCACGCTGCCGGGCACCTGGGTACCGCCCGGCGCATCGAAGTAGGCCGCCACGTCGCCATTCACCCGCCGCCCGAATGCCGGGAACTGGGCGCGGATCGCCGTGACCTCCGGCCTCACCTGAGCCGCTCCTGCAGCAATGGCTGCACCCCCTTGGGGTCGGCCTTGCCGCCGCTCCGTTTCATCACCTGCCCGACGAAGAACCCCATGAGCTTGCCCTCGCCGGCCCGGAAGCGCGCCACTTCATCGGGGAACGCGGCCACGACCTCGTCCACCCATTGGCCGAGCGCGCCCGCGTCCTTCACCTGCAGCACGCCCAGCCGCTCGGCGACGGTGCGGGCCGGTCCGGCGTCGCCGCGCATCTCGGTGAACACCCGCTTGGCGGCCTGCAGACTGAGGCCGCCGTCCCGCTCCAGTCCGATGAGCTCCGCCAGCCGGGCGGCGGCCACCGGAAAGCCGCCGGTCTCATTCCAGGCCGTCATCACCTCGCCGGTCACCCAGTTGGCCGCCACACGGGGCTCGACACCTGACGCCACCAGCGCCTCGTGAAAATCGGCGAGCTCCTTCTCGCTGGTCACGACCGCCGCGTGATAGGCCGACAGTCCCTGCACGGCCTCGAGTCGCGCGCGCCGGGCCGCCGGAAGCTCCGGCAGGGCTTCCTGCTGCCGGGTGACCCACTCGGCGTCCAGCACCAGCGGCGGAAGATCAGGCTCGGGGAAATAGCGGTAGTCGTGGCTCTCCTCCTTCGAGCGCGTGGGATGCACCGATCCCGTGGCGGCGTCGAAGAGCAGCGTCACCTGCCGGACCGGCGACCCGCCTTCGAGCAGGGCCACCTGCCGGTTGCGCTCCGCGGTGAGCGCCCGCTCCACGTTGGCGAAGCTGTTCATGTTCTTCACTTCCGTCTTGGTGCCGAACTCCGCCGCCCCGGCACGGCGCACGGACAGGTTGGCATCCACCCGGAGACTGCCCTGCTCCATGCTGCAGTCGCTCGCGCCGCTGTAGAGCAGGATCTGCCGCAGCGTGGTGAGGTAGGCGCGCGCCTCGGCCGGGCTCCGCAGATCCGGTCCGCTGACGATCTCGGCGAGCGGCACGCCGGCCCGGTTGAGATCCACGGCCGTACGCCCGGGAATGCGATCGTGGAGCGACTTGCCGGCATCCTCCTCCACGTGCAGCCGCTGGATGTGCACCGTCACCTGGCCGCGATCGGGCGACTCGAACTCCACGTGACCGTCGGTCGCCAGGGGCAGGTCGTACTGCGAGATCTGGTAGCCCTTGGGCAGGTCGGGATAGAAGTAGTTCTTGCGCGCAAATACGCTTCGGGGATGCACCGAGCAGCCCAGCGCGAGTGCCGCCCGGGTGGCCAGCTCCAGCGCGTGGCCGTTCACCACCGGCAGCGCGCCCGGCAGGCCCAGGCAGACGGGACAGACGTTGGTGTTCGGCGGATCGCCGAAGGCGGTGGAGCAGGCACAGAACATCTTGCTCACCGTCCGGAGCTGCATGTGCACCTCGAGGCCGATCACCGTTTCCCAGGTCATCAGCGCACCTCCGCCACCGGATCGAGCCGGGACTCCAGCGCCAGTGCCACTTCGATCATGCGCTCGTCGCCGCCGTGCGGCCCGATGAGCTGGGCACCGACTGGCAGCCCCTCGCTCCGGCCGGCCGGAATGCTCATGGCCGGAAGGCCGGCGAGACTGGCAGGGCAGACAAACACGTCGGCGAGGTACATGGCCACCGGATCGTCCACCTTCTCCCCGGCCTTGAAGGCGGGTGTAGGCGTGGTGGGCGTGAGCAGCAGGTCCACCCCGGACTGGAAGACACGATCGAAGTCCGCCGCGATCAGCGAACGGACCCGCTGCGCCTTCCGGTAATACGCCTCGTGGTACCCGGCGCTGAGAACGTAGGTCCCCACGAGAATCCGCCGCCGGACCTCGGCCCCGAAGCCGCGGCCGCGCGTGGCGCGATAGAGGGCGCGCATGTCCCCGCCGGCGGGATCCACGCGCAGGCCGTACCGCACGCCGTCGTAACGCGCCAGGTTCGCGGATGCTTCGGCGGGCGCCACGATGTAGTAGGTCGGGACCGCGTACGGCGCGTGCGGCAGCGACACCTCCCGGTACCTTGCGCCGAGGACCTCGAGCGCCGCCTGCGCCCGCCGCACGCCGGCAGCGACACCGCCGTGGAGATCGCCGGGAAAGAATTCCTTCGGCAGGCCAATCGTGACCCCTGCGAGGGAGCGGGGTGCCGCCGGCACGGTGATGGGCCCGGACGCAAGGGTGGTGCTGTCCTGCGTGTCGGGCCCGCTGATGGCGGACAGCAGCCGTGCGGCATCACCCACTGTCCTGCCGAAGGTGGAAACGCAATCGAGGGATGACCCGAAGGCCACCAGCCCATAGCGGCTGACCCGCCCGTAGGTGGGCTTGATGCCCACGACGCCGCAGAACGCCGCCGGCTGGCGCACCGAGCCGCCGGTTTCGGAGCCGAGCGCCGCCGGTACCACGCCGGCTGCCACCACCGCTGCCGACCCCCCCGACGAGCCGCCGGGCACCCGCTCCGGATCGAGCGGATGCTGCACCCGGCCGAAGGCGGAGTGTTCGGTGGACGAGCCCATGGCGAATTCGTCGAGGTTGGTCTTGCACGCCACCATGGCGCCCGCGTCCCGGAGGCGGCGCACGACGGTCGCGTCGTAGGGAGAGACGTAGCCCTCAAGCATGCGCGAGGCGCAGGTGGTAGGCTGTTCCACCGTCACGATATTGTCCTTGACCGCCACCGGCATCTGGTAGAGCGGACGATTCACGGCATTCGGCAGGCCATCGGAACGGCGCGCCTCCGCCTCGAGCAGATCGCGATCCCAGGCGAGCACGGCATTGAGTCCCGCGGCACTCTCCAGCGCGCGCGCCGTGGCGCGCGCCGCGTCCAGCGCGCCGCTCATGCCTCGTCCTCGAGCGTGCCCCGGAGCGGCACGGTGAAGAAGCCATGCTCGAAAGCCGGTGCCATGGTCGCCAGCGGGTGCGCCAGGGCTGCCGGGCGCACCGCGTCTTCCCGAAGTGGAGCACTCGGAGGTCCCGCCACGAACGGCTGTGCGCCGGCATCGTCCTGCACCTGGGCCAGCTGCTCCACGAAACCCACAATCCGTTCCATCTTCACGGCCAGCGCCGACAGTTCGTCATCTGACACCGCCAGCTCGGCCAGGCGCGCCACGCGCGCCACGTCATCCCGCGACAGACTCATGCGCTCTCCCAGTCACGCTCCAGACCTGCGTATGCCACGAGAAGTTCCTTCGTGCCGACCTCGCCATCATCAAAGGTCACGCTAACCTTGAGGTCGCGCCCCGTACCACGCAGCCCCTGAATGGTGCCGGCACCGAAGCGGCGGTGCCGCACCCGCTCACCCTTCACGAAGCGCGGGCTGTCCTGCGAAACCTCCTCCGCTGGTGGCACCGCGCTCGCGGCCCGGGACACCAGCCCTGCCCCGCCCGCCGGCAGGGTGCCTCCGCGCGCGCCCCAGCCGCGGCGCCGGAACGTACTCTCGCCTCCCGCGTCCCTCCCCCAGTCCGGCGCCCAGAGCGCGGAGGTGCGCCGCTCATCCACCAGGTCGGGCGGAATCGCCTTCAGGAACCGCGACGGCAGGCCGGGCCGGAGCTCACCGCCGCGGCGCCGGGCGCGGGCCCAGGAGAGGTACAGCTTGTCCTTCGCGCGCGTGATCCCGACATACGCCAGGCGCCGCTCCTCTTCCAGCCCCTCCAGCTGCTCCTGTGCACGCGCCAGGGGAAACAGCCCCTCCTCCAGCCCCGCCATCGCCACCACCGGCCACTCGAGGCCCTTGGCGGTGTGCAGCGTCATGAGGGTCACGCCCCGGGCATCGCCCTGCGCATTGTCGTTGGCAGAGACCAGGGCCGCCTCCGAGAGAAAGCGTTCGAGCGGCGTGCCTTCCTCCTCGGCGGCGACGACCTCGGACCAGTTGGCGGCACTGGCCACGAGCTCCCGCACGTTCTCCCAGCGCTCCACGCCCTCGGCGCCTTCCGCATGGAGAAAGGCCTCATAGCTGCTCACCCGGATGATCTCCTCCAGCAGCTGAGCCGGAGACCAGGTGGCGGCCGCGTCGTGCAGCCGGGCCATCGCCGAAGAAAAGTCGCGGAACGCATTCCGGACCCCGGGACGCAGCCCCTCGATCATGTCGGCACGTGACGCGGTGTCGAGCAGCGGCCGCTGCCAGGCGCCGGCCTGCGCCACCAGTGCCGCCAGACTGGAGTCGCCGATGCCCCGTTTCGGCACGCTCACGGCGCGGAGGAAGGCCTCGTCATCGCTCGGGTTGGCCGCCAGGCGCAGGTAGGCGAGCAGATCCTTGACCTCGCGGCGCGCATAGAAGCTGGTGGCCCCGACCAGGCGATACGGCACGCCGGCGCGCCGAAAGGCCTCCTCGAAGGCGCGGGACTGGGCATTGGTGCGGTAGAGCACCGCCATCTGGTCCCAGGCCCAGTCGGCCGAGCCCTGTCGCTGGGCCAGTTCCCGCACCAGCCATTCCGCCTCGTCGCGTTCATCGGCCGCCGCGACCAGGGTGAGCGCCTCGCCGCCCTCGCGGCTGGTGCGCAGGGTCTTGCCGATGCGGCCGCTGTTCTCCGCGATGATCGCGTTGGCCGCCGCGAGCACGGTGGACGTGGAGCGGTAGTTCTCCTCCAGCCGGACCAGCGTGGTGCCGGGAAAATCCCGCTGGAACTCCCGCATGTTCCGGACGTCGGCGCCGCGCCAGCCGTAGATGCTCTGGTCGTCGTCTCCCACCACCGCGACGTTGCCGTGGCTGGCGAGCAGCCGCACCAGCTCGTACTGCGCCTTGTTGGTGTCCTGGAATTCGTCCACCAGCACGAACTGGAACTTGTGCCGGTAATGCTCCAGGCGGTCCGGATGCTCGCGGAAGAGGGCGAGCGGATGGAGAAGCAGGTCGTCGAAATCCATCGCGTTCGCCGCCGCGAGCGCGGCCGGCATCGCGTCGTAGACGTCGGCCGCCACCTCGGCCAGGCGATCGAACGGCGACTCGGCCCGGAGCATCGCGGCCGGCTGCATCCGGTTCCTGGCGGCGGAAATGACCGACTGCACCGCGCGGGGCGTGAAGGTGCGGGGGGAATGGCCCCGCTGCTCCAGCAGCCGCCGCACCAGGGACACCGAATCGTCCTGGTCGTAGATGGTGAACTGCCGGGTGAAGCCGAGCCGCTCGGCGTCGCGCCGCAGCAGCCGGGCGCCCAGCGAGTGGAACGTGCCGATCCAGAGGCCGGACGGATCCCGGTCGAGCAGGTGCCCGATCCGCTCCTTCATCTCCCCGGCCGCCTTGTTGGTGAAGGTGACCGCGAAGATCCGGTCGGGCGGCACGCCGTGGCGCTCGATGAGGCTCGCGATGCGGGTGGTCAGCACACGTGTCTTGCCGGAGCCCGCGCCCGCCAGCACCAGCAGCGGGCCGTGCACGTGCTCCACCGCCGTGCGCTGTGCCGGGTTGAGCCGGGCCAGCCAGCGTTCGTGTGCCGCGTGATTCATCCCTGTTCCTCTGCCAGCGGAAGGCGGAGCAGAAAGGTGGCGCCGCGCTCGCCCGGCTCCAGCATCATTTCGCCGCCGTGGGCATCCTCCACGACGCGCCGCGCCAGCGCCAGGCCGATGCCCCATCCGCCCTGCTTGCTGGTGGCACCCGGCTCGAAGAGCCGGCGCCGAATGTCGCGCGGGACGCCGGGGCCATCGTCGCTCACCCGGAGTTCCGCCCGTCCGTGTTCGGCGCCGACCCGGATCACGATGCTGCCGGCCCGCCCCTGCAGGGCGTCGATCGCGTTCTTGACCAGCGCCTCGAGGGTCCACTCCAGCAGCACCGGATCACCGGTGACCAGCGGACCGGCTCCCGGCGCGTCCACCCGGAGCGTGATCGGGTTGGCATGTTGCGGCAGGCGGGGCCGGAAATAGTCCGCCACCCGTGCGGCGAGGGCGCCAAGGCCGACCGGTTCGCGGCGGGCCGGATTGCCGATCCGCTCGAATCGCCGGGCCACCCGTTCCAGCCGTTCGGCATCGGCCGCCAGGTGTTCCGCCAGTTGCGCCGGCGGGACCGGGCGCCCGCGCAGCGACTCGATCCATCCCTGCAGGCTCATCAGCGGAGTGCCGAGCTGGTGCGCGGCTTCCCGCGCCATGGCGACCCAGAGCCGGTCACGCTGCGCGCTCATCGCGCTGCGGTACGCCAGCGCCGCGACCGCCACCATGACCAGAATGATCAGGGCCTGAAGCACCGCGAGCGCCGACAGCTGTCCCTTCGCCGGCAGCGGCCCGTAGTGGATGCGCTGCCCGCTCAGGGAATCCCGGAGGGGCGGACTCCCCGCGTCGAGCCGCAGGACGAATTCCCTGATCCGCGGATCCTCAAGCGGCAAGGACCGCAGTGCCGGCGGCAGGTTGTCGGCCGCCGTCACCTGCCCCGCCGAGTCGGTTACCACCAGCGGCATCCCGAGGCGGCGCACCTGTTCCCCCAGCCGCAGCAGGGCGTCCGCCTCGCCACCCGGCTGGGAGCTGTTGAGCCCGGAGTAGACGCCGGAATACAGCCGGCTCATCGCGCGCGCATCGTCGCCGAAGTGGCGCGCGACCAGATAGGCGGTGCCGAGGCTGAGGCCGGCGAGGGCGGCGACGAGAAGAACGGCGGCGGTGGGCGCCAGGCGGCTGAGGGGCCGCCGCCGGTCAGGCACCCGGGCCGAGGCGCTCCACGCCCAGATAGGGCACCAGCGCCTCGGGAATGCGCACCGAGCCGTCCGCCTGCTGGTTGTGCTCCAGCAGCGCGATGATGGTGCGCGGAAAGGCGACCCCGGATGCGTTCAGGGTATGCACGAACTCGGGACGGGCGCCCGCCTCGCGCCGGAAGCGGATGCCGGCCCGCCGGGCCTGGAAGTCGGTGAACGTGCTGGCGCTCGACGCTTCGAGCCAGGTGCCGACCCCGGGCGCCCAGACCTCGAGATCGAAGGTCCGGGCCGAGGCGAAGCCGGTGTCCCCGGCGGCAAGCTCCAGCACCCGGTACGGCAGCTCGAGGCGGCGCAGCACCGATTCGGCGTGCATGGTGAGCAGCGCATGCTCGGCATCGGAGCGTTCCGGCAGGGACAGCCGCACCAGTTCCACCTTGTCGAACTGATGCACCCGGATCAGGCCGCGCGTGTCCTTGCCATGCGCACCCGCCTCGCGGCGAAAGCAGGGCGTCCAGGCGACGTAGGCGGCGGGCAGCGCGGCCGCGTCAAGAATTTCGTCCCGGTGCATGTTGGTCACCGGTACTTCGGCGGTCGGAATGAGGAAGAAATCGTCGTCCGTGGCCCGGTAGAGCTCTTCCTCGAACTTGGGCAGCTGCCCCGTCCCGATCAGGGATGCCCGGTTCACGAGGTACGGCGGCGCTACCTCGGTGTATCCATGCTCGCGAGTATGGAGATCGAGCATGAAGTTCGCGAGCGCCCGGACCAGCCGTGCGCCCATCCCGGTGAAGAGCGGGAAGCCGGACCCGGTGAGCTTGGCACCGCGCGGCAGGTCGAGGATTCCCAGCGCCGCGCCCAGTTCCCAGTGCGGCCTCGGTTCGAAGTCGAACGACGGCCGACTGCCCCATTCCCGTACCACCCGGTTGGCGGAGGCATCGCCATCGGGCACCTCGGCATGCGGCGTGTTGGGAATGGCCAGCAGCGCCGCATCGAGCTGTTCATCGAGCGCCCGGACTTCGCCATCCAGCGCCTTCACCCGCTCGCCCGACTGCTTGAGCTCGCGGAGGAGCTCGTCCGCCGGCTCACCCGCCTTCTTGCGGCGCGCCACCTCCTCGGTGGACGCATTCCGGGACGCCTTGAGCTGTTCGACCGTGGTCAGCAGCTCGCGCCGCCGCCGGTCAAGCACCAGGAGACTGTCCACCGCCCGGTCAAGCGACGCGTCCGCGCGGCGCGCGAGCGCGGCGCGGACTCCGTCGGGATCCTGCCTGAGTCGCCGGATGTCGAGCACGGAGCGCTACTTGTGCGGCAGGCCGGGCTCGAGCCCGGTGTACCCGCAATTCTGGTCCGCGAGAAGCTCGAATGTCACGGTGCGCGCCGCCGCATCGATCGCGATGACCTGCAGCTTGCCGTAGAGTCCGACCCCAAGATTGGAGCAGACCACGCGCGAGCGGGCCATGAACCGGTCGCCGACCGCAATCTGCAGCGTGTCGCGGGTCACGTACCCGTTGCTCACCGCCTCCTTGATCTGGTCGAACGGCTCGGTACGATGCTGCAGGCCCGGCTGCAGCGAGGAGCCGGCCGGGAAATTCAGCGCCGAGCGTGGCAGCAGGACCGGCGTGCCGCCGCGGAAGTCGAACGCGAAGTCGAAGTCGGCGCTCAGGTCGGTGCGGACCGTCCGGGGGCCGGGCAGCGACAGCGCGCTCGGCTCCTGGATCGGCGTGTCGGTGAGCGCCGAGATGGTCATCGTGTCCACCACGTTGGCGGTCTGCGGATCGGGCAGGGCGTTCGGATCCCCGCAGGCGGCGGCCAGCGTGACAGTGACGGCGGCAACAAGGGCGAGTGAGCGCATGTGACGGGAAGAGTAAGGACGGGTCAGAGAGGGGTCAATCTTTTCTCATTTCTTGACTTCACTCGCGCCGGTTCCTACAATCCCGCGTCACATTCCCCCAGTCCGACGGAGGGCAGCATGACCGCGCTGAACGACCTCGTCCAGGGGCTGATCGAGCGGCCGGGTGTCACGTCGGCATCGGTCGTCAGCCCCGACGGATTGTCCATCCATCATGCCGGCCCCGTGGCCGACCCCGAAGCCCTGGCGGCGCTCACGGTGACGCTGGCCCGGGATGCAGCCCGGCTGGCCGACGCGTCATCCTCCGGCGGCCTCACGCGCGTGGTGCTCGAATGCGGCGACGGCCTGGCCCTCCTCGGCCTGGTGCGGGGAGGCAGCTGGCTGCTGGTGCTCACCCGGCCCGACGCCGACATCGGCCAGCTGCTCTACGACCTGCGTCAGGAGGGCCCCGCACTTGCCGCCCAGCTCTGATCGCCAGCCACCTGCACCCTGCACGCCCGGGGTGCCGGCATGAAGTGGGCGGTACTGCTGGCTGGCGGCTCCGGCACCCGCTTCTGGCCGCTCAGTTCCCCATCGAATCCCAAGCAGCTGCTCCCGCTCACGGGGCCCACCTCCACGGCGGAAGATGCGGTGACACGCCTCGAAGGGCTGGTGCCGCTCGACCGGGTGCTGCTCGTGACCGGGGCGCAGCTCGCGCCCCGGCTGCAGGAGGCGCTCCACCTCCCCGGCGAGAACGTCCTGGTCGAACCCCGAGCCGCCTCCACCGGACCGGCCCTCATCTGGGCTTCCTGGGTGGCGATGGCGCGGGACCCGGATGCGGAGATCCTCTCCCTCCATGCCGACTGGGCCATCGGCGATGCGGCGGCGTTCCGGCGCACCGCCGCCGAGGCGCTGGATGCGGCGCGGAGCCATGACCGGCTCGTGACGGTGGGCATGATCCCGTCGCGACCCGAGACCGGCTACGGCTACATCGTGCCTGGACCGCCCCTGGATGAGCGCTGTCGCGCCGTCGCCCGCTTCCAGGAGAAGCCGGATGCCTCCACGGCACTGGATCTCATGGCGGCGGGGGCGCTGTGGAACAGCGGGCTCTTTGCCTGGACGGCCCGCCGGTTGCTGGCGGAGGTCCGGGAGCACACGCCGGAGGTGTCCGGCGCCCTGGCCCGGCTGGAACAGGACGACGTCGGCGGGTTCTTCCGGACGGTGACGCCGGTGTCGATTGACGTCGGCGTGCTGGAGCGGAGCGAGCGGGTGGGCGTTGTCAGCGGGGCCTTCGCCTGGGACGATATCGGCACCTGGGAAGCGCTGGCGCGCGTGCGGCCCAAGGATCCCGCCGGCAACGTGATCGTCGGGCCGGCCTTCGTGCATCGCTGCCACGACTGCATCGTCTGGTCCGATGGCGAGCCGATCGTGCTGAGCGATGTCCAGGAGCTCGTGGTCGTGAGCGCGAACGGACGGACGCTGGTGCTGCCCCGGCACCAGGCGGCGGATCTCAAGCAGGTGCTCGATCGCCTGCCCGGCGCGGTGCGCGACCTGCCATGATGCGGCTCTACCTCCTGGAACCGGCACATGCCACCGGCCTGTGGACGCCGTTCGCCGGTGTGCGCCCGGTGGCCGAACTCCGCGCCGGGGCGTTCCGCATCCGGGAGCGCTGGGAGCGCGCGCTCGGCCTCGCCACGGAGGCGATTCTCGATGACCTCACCGCGGGCTTTGCCGACGTGGACGCACCTCCCGTCGTTCCCGGGGGCGCCGTCACCGGACCGGCGATTCTCGCGGCCAGCGACTTCGCCCCCACGCTCGCCCGCATCGCGATCCCGTCCAGCGTCACACGCCTCACATCGAGCGGCCGCACCGTGGCGCGCATCCTCCGGGACGGCGAATCCGCTGGCGATCTCGGCACCGGCGGCCCTTCCCTCGACGTGACGGGCATGTGGCTCGGTGGCGCGCATCACCTGCTCGATGCGGCGGAGCAGCTCCTCGCTCCGGACGCGACCTCACTGGACGTGGCGGCCTCGCTGCCCGCCGGCAGCATTATTCTCGGCGACGCCACGCTGATCCGGGGTGACCTTGCAGGAGTGGAGCCAGGTGTCGTATTCGACCTGCGCCATGGCCCGGTCGCGATTGCCCCCGGCGCCGAAGTGCGGAACGGCGGCCGGCTCGAAGGGCCCTGCTGGATCGGACCGGGCGCGCGCATCGTCGGCGGGTTCGTGCGGGCGAGCGTCATCGGGCCGATGTGCGTCGTGCACGGTGAAGTATCCTCGAGCGTGTTCCTGGGCTATGCGAACAAGGCACACGACGGCTTCGTCGGCCACAGCGTGATCGGCCACTGGGTCAATCTCGGCGCCCTCACGACCACATCCAACCTCAAGAACACCTACGGGCCGGTGCGGCTGGTAACGCCGACCGGTTCGCTGGACACCGGCCGGCAGTTCCTCGGCAGCCTCATTGCCGACCATGCCAAGACCGCGATCGGCACCATGCTGGGCACCGGCACCGAGATCGGCACCGGCGCGAGCGTCTTCGGCGCATCGCAGCCACCGCGATGGGTACCGCCCTTTGCCTGGGGCGGCTCGAGCGGCGAACGCATGAACCTCGACGGCTTCCTCGCCATTGCC
This sequence comes from Gemmatimonadales bacterium, assembly GCA_035712285.1. Taxonomy (GTDB): domain Bacteria; phylum Gemmatimonadota; class Gemmatimonadetes; order Gemmatimonadales; family GWC2-71-9; genus CAMLHP01. The sequence continues at coordinate 24,624 of DASTBA010000072.1, forward strand.
GGCCGGGTGCTCCCGCGGCGAGGGGTCACCGTGACACCCGCCCACACCGCGTGGCTCACCGCCCTGTACCGCCGCCTCTCATGACGTCGCTGCACATCCTGGGGTCGGGGTCAAAGGGCAACTGCTTTGCCCTTCGCGCCGGCGACGACGTCCTGCTGCTGGATGCCGGCTTCAGCGCACGGGAGGTCGGCCGCCGGGCCGAGGCGGTGGGGTTGTCCCTCTCGGCGGTACGCGGAATCGTGCTGACGCATGAACATGGTGATCACGCCGCCGGTGCGATCCGGCTGGCACGCCAGCTCGGCGTGCCGGTGGCGGCATCGACCGGTACATGGAATGCCCTGCGGCAGGACGATCCGGTTCCGCATGCGCCGCTCCGCGGCGGCGCCAGCACGCTGCTCGGCGCCTTCCGGGTGGAGTCGGCGCTGAGCAGCCACGATGCCGCGGAACCGGTGGCCATTGCCGTCACCTGTCCTGACGGAACCCGCGTGGGCGTGGCCTATGACCTGGGGCGCCCCACGACCGCCGTGCGGTTCCTGCTGCGGAACTGCCATGCCCTGGTCGTCGAGGCCAATCACGATGAAGTCCTGCTCCGCACCAGCGGGTATCCGCCCAGCGTGCAGCAACGGATTGCCGGATCAGGCGGGCATCTCTCGAATGACGCGGCGGCGGAACTGCTGACGGGCCTGCTGCATCACCAGCTGGAGCTGGTGGTGCTGGCCCACCTGAGTGCCCGGTGCAACACGGCCGAATGTGCACGGGCGGTGGTGGAGCCGGCACTCCGGCGGGAGGGGTTCCTCGGAAGACTGGAGATTGCAGGCCAGGAGCCGCTCACCGGTGCGCTCGGGATCACCCGCGCAGCCGGCGTGCTCGCCAGCTGATCAGGCGTCCGGGTCTGGTGGCACTGCGACGCCGGCCGGTCGCGGGGACGGCGGTCCGACGCGCCTCAGGGTGATGGGCTTCTGGAGATCGCCGCCGGAGATCGTGAGCTGGGTCTTCCCCACCTTGAGCCGGTAGGTTTCCCACTCGCCGCCGATGGCGACCATGATGGAATCGGCCTTGAGGCGCCAGCGGGACGTCTCCTTGCCCCACGTGGCGCTGGAGTCGGCCCGGATGATCACCTCGCGCGGGCCGCCGCGGGTGTCCACCTTCGCATCCACCCGCCACGTGCCCACCACGGACGCCTGCTGTCCCTGCAGGGAGACGGGCACGATCAGCAGCACCACCACCGCCAGCGTACGCAACATGTTCAGCATCGCCACCCCTGGAAATGAATCGTCCGGCGCCCAAACTAGCGCGCCGGACGACTTGAGCAAGTGGTGTGCCGAGCTCAGTACATCCCGCCCATGCCACCGCCGGCGGGCATCGCCGGGGCCGGCTTGTCTTCCTTCTTCTCGACCACCACGCACTCGGTGGTGAGCAGCATGGCGGCGATCGACGCCGCATTCTGGAGCGCCGTGCGCGTCACCTTGGTCGGATCGATGACGCCTTCCTTGACCAGGTCCTGATACTCGTCCGTGGCGGCGTTGTAGCCGAAGTTCTTGTCCTTCGACTCCTTGACCTTGGCCAGGACGATCGAGCCCTCGACGCCGGCATTCTGCGCGATGGCCCGGATGGGCTCCTCGATGGCGCGGCGCACGATGTCCACGCCGATCTTCTCGTCATCGGTGCCCCGGATCTTCTCCAGCGCCTTCTGGGCCCGGATGAGCGCCACGCCGCCACCCGCCACGATGCCTTCCTCGACCGCCGCACGCGTGGCATGGAGCGCATCCTCCACCCGCGCCTTCTTCTCCTTCATCTCGGTCTCGGTGGCCGCACCCACGTTGATCACCGCGACGCCGCCGGAGAGCTTGGCCAGCCGCTCCTGCAGCTTCTCGCGATCGTAGTCCGAGGTGCTCTTCTCGATCGCCGCGCGGATCTCGCCGATCCGGCCCTCGATCGCGTCTTCCTTGCCCTTGCCATCCACCAGGGTGGTGTTGTCCTTGTCGATGACGATCCGCTTGGCGCGACCGAGGTCGTTCAGGGTGGCGTTCTCGAGCTTGAAGCCGACTTCCTCGGAGATCACCTGCCCACCGGTCAGGATGCTGATGTCGCGGAGCATCTCCTTGCGGCGATCGCCGAAGCCCGGCGCCTTGACCGCCGCGACCTTGAGGGTGCCGCGGAGCTTGTTGACCACCAGGGTCGCCAGCGCCTCGCCTTCGACGTCCTCCGCGATGAGCAGCATCGGGCGTCCCGTCTGCGCCACCTTCTCCAGCACCGGGAGCAGGTCCTTCATGGCGCTGATCTTCTTGTCGTGGATCAGGATGTACGCGTCATCCAGCACCGCCTCCATCTTCTCCGGGTCGGTGACGAAGTAGGGCGAGAGGTAGCCGCGGTCGAACTGCATGCCGTCCACCGTCTCCAGCGTGGTCTCGAGGCCCTTCGCCTCCTCCACCGTGATCACGCCGTCCTTGCCCACCTTCTCCATCGCCTCGGCGATGAGCTTGCCGATCTCGGCGTCGTTGTTCGCCGAGATGGTGCCCACCTGCGCGATTTCCTTCTTGCCAGGCGTCGGGGTCGAGAGCGTCTTGAGCTCTTCCACGATCGCCTGCACCGCCTTGTCGATGCCGCGCTTCAGCTCCATCGGGTTGGCCCCGGCGGTGACGTTCTTGAGCCCCTCGCGGTAGATCGCCTGCGCCAGCACCGTCGCGGTGGTGGTGCCGTCGCCCGCCAGGTCGCTGGTCTTGGTCGCGACTTCCTTCACCATCTGCGCGCCCATGTTCTCGATCGGGTCGGCCAGCTCCACTTCCTTGGCGACCGTGACGCCGTCCTTGGTGACAGTCGGCGAGCCGAACTTCTTGTCGATCACGACATTCCGCCCCTTGGGGCCGAGCGTGACCTTGACCGCCTCGGCGAGGGCGTCAACGCCCTTCTTGAGCTTCGCGCGGGCGTCCGTGTTGAACAACAGTTCCTTCGCAGCCATTGCGTGCTTTCTCCTGTTGCGGTCAGCGCTCAGCCAAGCTTGGCCAGAACGTCCGACGCCTTGATGATGATGACTTCGTCGCCATCCACGGTGAACGGGGTGCCGCTGTACTTGCCATAGATGACCTTGTCGCCCACGGCCAGGTCCATCTTGACGCGATCACCCTTCTCGATGCGGCCCGGCCCGACGGCAATCACTTCACCCTGGGTCGGCTTTTCCTTGGCCGTGTCGGGGATGTAGAGGCCGCCACGCATCGTCTCGGCTTCGTCAGACGGCATGATGACCACCCGATCCTCGAGCGGCTGGATCTTGATCTTGGGCTTCGCCTTCGTCCCCGCTGCCATTGCTTCCTCCACATCGGATGAGGTTTTCTAACGAGCGCACTGCCATACAGTTAGCACTCGCCATGGGAGAGTGCTAAAGCTGGGGCGAAAAGTATGGCGCCGGACTGCCCTGTCAAGCGCCATGTGCCGCCCGGCAGTGCAAGGCGGAGGCCCCTCGGACCGGCCATTGCGGCAGGAAGTCGCCGACCGGATCCGTGCGGGTGGCAGGAGGCCTGTCCCGATGGCCGGATGGAACCGATCCCGACTCGACCGCGTTATCTGCCTTGACTTTGCGTGACGGTTTCCTGAGCTTCTCCGCCGTCACGGGGCCGGTCCGCCGGCCCATCCATGAGCCCTGCAGGAGCCGGGAATGAGTCTCACGCTTTCGATTGCCGCGGCCGCCGCGGTCCTTGCTGCCCCCGTCCGGGACACCACGCCTCCCGCCACCCTCACCGTGACGGTGGATTCCGCCCGGCACGTCATCACCATCCGGTCGGGGCCCTACGACCTGCCCAACATGCCGCCCATGACCGATCATGCGATGATGGATCTCGGCATGTCGCACGACACGCCGGTCCAGCATTTCGAGTGGCCGGTCCAGGGATGGCTGCGGGGCTTCCGCGTGTCACTCGACGACGGGAACGGTCACCCGGTGCCCAAGCAGGTGATGCACCACATGATCATGGTGAATTTCAGCCGGCGGCAGCTGGTCTACCATGCGGCCGAGCGTCTCTTCGGCGCCGGCACCGAGACGGCCGACGCCGTCATCCCGGCCACGATCGGCGTACCGATGTCCCCGGGCATGGAACTGGGCATGTACGTCGCCTGGCACAACGACACCGGCGCCGACCTCAAGAGCGTGTACCTCAACCTCAGCCTGCCGTACCTGCCGCCGAACCAGAATCCGCGGCCGCTCAACGCTCTGCCGATCTACATGGACGTCAACCTCACGGTCGGCGGCGCGAACACGTTTGATGTCCCGCCCGGGCGCTCCGAAAAGGCGCATGAATTCACCCTGCCCATCAGCGGGCGCCTGCTGGGGGTGGGTGGCCACATGCATGACTACGGCCGCCTCGTGCGGCTCGAGGACGTGAAGACCGGGAAGGTGATCGCCGAGGTGAAGACCCGGGCCGACAAGGACGGCAAGGTGCTGGGCGTGAGCCGGAAGCTCTTCGCCCTGCGGGGCGAGGGCATCCACCTCGAGGCCAATCACCCCTACCGTGTCGTGGGAGTCTACGACAACCCGACGGGCGAGCTCATCAGGAATGGCGCGATGGCCCACATGGTCGGGCTCTTCGTGCCGGACGATCTCGCGAAGTGGCCGGCCATCGATCCGACCAATCCCGATTTCGAGCGCGACATGGCCTCCCTCAACGCCCGGGGCCAGGGCGGCCACGACGAGCACGAGGGCATGGACATGAACATGGATCAGGGTGGCCACAACGGGATGAACCACAGCGGCCACGACTGACACCGGCGCCGGCGCTTGACGCCGGCTTGAGCCCCGGACGGCATCGTCGGAGTGACTTCAACCTCCGGCGAGGCCG
>DASTBA010000073.1:0-4514 GCA_035712285.1 Gemmatimonadales bacterium
CCCGGCAACACCGACAGCATCCTCGCCGCGAACGGCTTCACCGTGGATCGCTACGAAGCGACGCTCTACGCCATCGCGGCCGACAGCACCGCCTCTCAGCTCTACGAGTCCGCGCTCGGACGATGATTCGCCCGCCTGCCCTGGAGGGATGATGCCGCAACGGACCCGCCGCGGGCCGGCGTTCATCGAGATCGTGGTCATCCTGGCGCTGCTGTTCACCCTGATCTCCCTCGTGATGCGCGCCCACTGACGCGAAAGGGCGCCCGGGAACCCCGGACGCCCTTCGTGCTTTCGTGCGTTTCGTGTTTTCGTGACTCCTCACGACCGCTCGATCCGCACCCCTCTCCGCATCTCCCGCATCTCGCCGCCCGGCCCGTTCCGCTCCGGCACCGTCCAGGTCACGCTCTGCCGGCTCTTCTTCCGCATGATCTCGAACTTGACCGTCTCGCCGGGATTGTAGGAGCCGAGAATCCGCGCGGCGTGCGCCTCGCTGGTGGGCGTCCGGCCGTCGATCGAGAGAATCACGTCGCCGGCGCGGAGCGGCATGGTCGAGTCCCGCGGCGTGTCGGTGACGAGCAGTCCCGTGCTGGTGCCGAAGTATTCGCCGAGGCCGCTGTTCATCTCCACGAGATCAAGCCCCATCGGGCGCCCGCCGAAGAAGGTGAAGGTGCGGCTCATGTCACCGTCGGGACCGGCCCAGCCGCGCGGCATGTCCATCTGGAGGCGCTCCAGGTTCCGTGTCATCGGCATGCCCATGGCCCAGCGCGCGCCGCCAAGGTCGGCTGCCACCAGCGTCGCGTTCATGGTCTTGCCATCGCGCTTGTACTCGAGCTTCGCGGTGTCACCCACCTCGAGCTTCTGCGCCAGTTCGGCGAGCTTGCCGGACGGATCGTCGCCGCCGATGGACTGGCCGTTCAGCTTCGTGATGATGTCCCCCTCCCTGATCCCGGCCTTCGCCGCGGGACTGTCTTCCATCACGTCCGCCACCCTGGCGCCCTGGCTCTTCGTGGCGGAATCGTTGGTCAGGGTGAGGCCCAGGCGGGGCCGGTCGGTGAGCGTCAGGGCCAGACGGTCCGGCGTCATCTGCCGCACGCGGTAGCGGGTCGTGGGGGGAGCGGGGGATTTCTCGCCCTGCTGCGCCGCAGCCACGCCGGGCGACAGGGTGAGGAGCGCCATCAGGGCGCCGGTCCAGTGGGTGCGCATCGGGTCTCTCCGGGGCGTTGGGGTCCGGGGGGATGATGCCCGGGAACGGGGGACCGTCGCGGCGCGGCGGCGCGGCGGCGCGGCGGCGGTTCCGGGGTGTGTAGGGGCAGAGCTACAGCTCTGCCCCTACGCACGGCCGCCCGCCCGCCGCCGCCGCCGCGGGGCCACGTACGGCCCGTACACCGATGTCGCCCCGAATTCCCCAGCGGCCCACAACGTGAGCAGCGTCGAGATCCCCGCGATGGCGCGCTTCTCGTCCTCGTCGTGGATCACGAGGCCGTAGGTGTCGGCCACGAAGTGCAGGTTGTTGAGTATCTGGCGCACGGCGTGCCGGTCCACCGATCCGTGCCAGTAGTCCAGCGTCTCGACGATCATCGCGCCGTGGCGGCGGATGAACTCGCCCAGCGAGAAGACCTTGGAGGTGCGGGTGGTGCGCGGCCGGCAGATCGCCAGCAGGTCCTCGAGGTATTCGTCCCAGCGCTGCGCCAGGCGGCGGTTCACGTCCCGCTGCAAGGCCCGCGCGCGCGCGAGCGAGAACTGCGCGTGGGTCTTCGGCTTGAAGCGCGGCACCACGGGATGGAGGTCGAAGATCGTGCGCACCGCGCCGTCGTCGTACTCGTCCTCCTCGTGATACACCCACATGCGCCGGAGCTGGGGCCACGAGGCGATCTCCACCACCCGCTTCACCCGGCTGTCGAGCAGGATGAATTTCCCCGCCTCCGCCTTCACCGCCGTGAGCCAGTGGCTCCACTCGTCCACGCAGAGCAGCACCGGAATCTCGCGGCGCAGGTAGGCCACCAGCGCCTTCCGGGCCCGCTCGGGATCGTTCCGGCGGACCATGAGCAGGTCGCAATCGTACTTCCGGGCCGCCCGCCCCAGCTGCAGCTCGTCGGTGCCGGCCCACCAGTGGGTGCCCGCGATCCGGGAGATCTCCCGCTCGTCGCGCAGGATGCCCTGCACCACCAGCGCGTGCTTGAGCGCGAAGGGCCCGCACTGCCAGAGGTTGGGTTGGGGATATATTCCCATGAGGATCCCGGCCGGAGACGTTCGGAAAGTACATGGATCAAGGCGCTTGCCAACCGGCGCCCAGGAAGGAGTCCCGCGTGGGCAAGGCGCGCGCCACCGTGCTGGTGCTCTACAACGCGCTGAGCGAGGAGGGCTACGACCAGCTTCGCCACGTGGATCCGGCCACGCTCGGCTTCGAGCCGGAGTACGACATCGCCGTGCCCACGGTCACGGAGGAGTACGACGCGATCGTCGCCGCCCTCCGGGCCGAGGGGTTCCAGGTCCGCCAGCTGAACCTGCTCGACGACGTCCGCAACCTGGAGAAGGTGGTCCGCCGCCAGCGGCCCGACGTGGTCTTCAACCTGGTGGAATCGTTCCGGGACGACGCCGAGCTGGAGAGCGCCGTCGCCGCCTTCCTCGACCTCTACGGCGTGGCGTACACCGGGGCCACCCCGCTGTCCCTCTCGATGTGCCGCCGCAAGGGACTCACCAAGCGGATCCTCATCTCCCACGACGTGCCCACGCCCCGGTTCCTCAGTCTCTGGAAGCCGAAGATCGCGGTACGGCACGGACTGCACTATCCGCTCATCGTGAAGCCGGCCCGGGAGGATGCGAGCGCCGGCGTGGAAGCCGGCTCGGTGGTGCATGACCGCGCCCAGCTCCTCGCCCGCCTCGAGCATGTCTTCCAGGAATTCCAGCCGCCCATCCTGGTCGAGGAGTTCATCGAGGGGCGGGAGCTCCATGTGGGCGTCCTTGGCAACGCCGACCCGGCGGTGCTGCCGCCGCTGGAGTACGACTTCTCGGAACTGCCCGAGGGTGAGCCGCCGATCATTACCTACGCGGCGAAGTGGGACCCGCTCGCCGAGGTGTTCCACCGGGTGGGAACCCGCTGCCCGGCGCCGCTCACGAAGCGGCTCGAGCAGCGCGTGCACGACGTCTGCATCCGTGCCTACCGCGTGATGGGCTGCCGGGATTATGCGCGGCTCGACATCCGCATCTCGACGAAGAACCAGCCCTACGTCCTGGAGATCAACCCCAACCCCGATCTCACCGAGGGCGTCTCGTTCATGGAAAGCGCCGAGGCCGCGGGATACAGCTTCGGCCAGGCGCTGGCCACCATCGTGGAGCTGGCGCTGGAGCGGCGCCAGCCGCCGACGGCGGCGGCAGGAGCTCCGGTTGGCGATCTGACCTCGGCGTGATGACAAGGCGGACAGGGCGGACAAGGCGGGCAAGACGGGCAGGAATGCCGCACAGACCGTCCGCCCTGTCCGCCCCTACCTCACCGCCAGCCGCAGGAACTCGTCCCGGGTCCGGGGATCGTCGCGGAAGCAGCCGCGCAGCGCACTGGAGATGGTGCGGGAGTTCTGCTTCTCCACGCCGCGCATCATCATGCAGAGGTGCTCGCACTCCAGCACCACCCCGACGCCGCGCGGGGCCAGGACCTCCTCGATGGCGTCGGCGATCTCGTCGGTGAGCCGTTCCTGCACCTGCAGCCGCCGGGCGAAGACCTCCACCACCCGCGGCAGCTTCGAGAGCCCGATGATGCGCCCGTCCGGCACGTAGGCCACGTGCGCCCGGCCGTAGAACGGCAGCATATGGTGCTCGCAGAGCGAATAGACCTCGATGTCGCGCACCATGACCATGCTCTCGTGTTCCGCCCGGAAGACGGCGCCGTTGACCACTTCCTTGAGGTTCATGGTGTAGCCGCGGGTGAGCCATTGCAGGCTCTCCGCCACCCGGTGCGGCGTGCGCACCAGGCCCTCGCGCGCGGGATCCTCGCCGATCAGCTCCAGCTGCCGGTGCACCAGCGTCTCCAGCTCCGCCGTGCGCCGTTCTCCGTCGAAGGGCCGCACATCGTCCGTCCGTCTGGCCGGGCTCGTCATGAATTCCCCATCAGCGCCACAAGCGCTGCGTTGTCGTTCCGCTCCATCGCCACCTCGGCGCGGAGCGCATCGGTATCCCGGCCGATGGTCGCCACCGCGGCGACCTGGCCGTCCTGCCAGTAGCTCACGATCGCCGAAGCCGCGCCAAGGTCGCCGGCCAGCTCGGCCCGGTCCCACGCGTCGGCGTGTCCCGTGTAGTTGATCGTCACGTCGTAGTGCGCGCTCCAGAAGAACGGCACGTCGCGCCAGGGTGCGTCGAGTCCCAGCATGTTGCGCGCGGCGGCCTGCCCCTGCCGTTCCGCCACCACCCAGTGCTCCACCCGCATCGGCCTGCCGGTGCGCGGATCCGGCACCCGGGCGATGTCGCCCGCGGCGTAGATCCCCGGCACGCTGGTCTCGAGCCGGTCGTTCACCACCACGCCC
>DASTBA010000074.1:0-30363 GCA_035712285.1 Gemmatimonadales bacterium
TCGACCTTGGCCTCGTCCGCGCCGGCGACGTCGGCGAAGGTGACCTTGGGCGTATCGCCCGCCAGCAGCTTCGCCTTGGACTTCCCGAACGCGAACGCCCGGCTGCCGCCGGCCTGCATGGTGCGGATGAAGTAGATCCAGACGCCGAAGACCAGGACCCACGGCAGGGCGCCGAGCAGGATGGTCGTCAGGGCGCCCCGCTGCTCCTTGGCCTTGATGACCACGCCCGCCGCCTCGAGGCGCTTGACGAACTCCTCGCTGTCCGCCACCGGCAGGAGCACCTTGAAGTTCTTGATCGAGCGCGACGCCATGGTGACGGGCGAGCGGAATTCGCCCTCGACGTACTTGCCGTCGTAGATCTGCACGCTGGCGACGTTGCGGGCATCCAGCTGCTGGCTGAACTGCGTGTAGGAGAGCTCTTCCGAGCCGGAGCGCTGATTGCCCACCAGCTGGAACAGCGCCAGCGCCAGCAGGCCGAGGAGCACCCACAGCGCCAGGTTCTTGCTCAGGTTGCCCCAGGGGCCCTTGGGCTGCCGGGGCGGGAGACGTTCCGCCATCTAGTCGTGCGACTCCAGGTCCCCGATGAAGGGGAGGTGTCTGTAGTTCTCCGCGTGGTCCAGGCCGTAGCCGACCAGGAACGCCGGAGGTGCGTCGAAGCCGACGAAGCGGAGCTCCGGCGGCGGGGTCGGCGCCGCGTGCTTGTCCAGCAGGGCGCAGATCGCGATGCTGAGGGGATTGCGCGTCCTCAGCACTTCCATGAGGCGCATCAGCGTGCGCCCCGAATCAATGATGTCCTCCACCAGCAGGATATGCTTCCCGGCCAGCTCCGTCTCGGGATCGTACAGGAGGCGGACCGTGCCGCTCGAGACGGTGCCGCTTCCGTAGGAGCTCGCGACCAGGAAATCCACGTTGATCGGCCGCTCGATCCGCCGCACCAGGTCGCTCAGGAAGATGAAGCTTCCCTTGAGCAACCCCAGCACCAGCAGGTCCCCGTCGGGATAGGCGGCCGTGATCTCGCCGCCGAGTTCCGCGACCCGGGCGGCAATCGTATCCTCGTCGAACACGATGGTCCGCATCCGGTGTCCGCCGGTGCGCTTCAGGACATCAGCGGTGGACAGCGTCAATCCGCAGTGACTCCTCTCCCGGTGCCGGCAGGGCCGCACCACTGCGGCACACGCCCGGCATCCAGACGACTTCACCCGCCCGCACCACGACCGGCCACGCATCCCGCCGGCCCTGCGGTACCCGTTCCGCCTGCAGCAGCCGCACCAGAGGGCGATGCCCGGTGCCGCCCAGCGGTCGCATCCGCTCCCCTGCCACCGGCCCGCGCACCGACAGCACATCGGGCGGAAACCAGGCGGTGAGCGCCCGGCGGTGCTGCCGCGCCGGCGCTGCCTCACGCGCGAGGCGGAACTCCCACGCGCCCCAGCTCAGCCTGCCGGCATCATCTCTCAGCACCACCGCGGCGGGCGCCGCGGCCGGCCGCTCGATCCTGAGCCGGCCGAATGCATTGGAGGCCCGCCACCCGTTGCCGAGCGGCACCCACCGCCCACTGACCCCGCTTCGTGCCAGGCGGAGCATCCGCTCCGCGCTGCCCGAACTGATCACGGCTCCGGCACGCCGGGCCAGCGCGCGCGCGACCGCCCATCCCAACGGTGAATCATAGTCTCCCAGCACCCCCCCAGCAACGGAAATGGCGTCCGATTCCAGCTGCAGATCGAGGCCGGGCAACTGATCGAGCACCGCATCCCAGGCCTGCCGCCATCGCCCGGCATCGGCACCCGCTCGCGCGAGATCGGTCACCACCGCCGGCCAGCGCGATTCGAGTTGCGGGAGCAGCGTGTTCCGGATCCAGCTGCGATCATGCCGCGGTTCCCGATTCGCCGGATCATCCCACGCGGCCAGGCCGACACTGCGCAGATATCGTGCGAGTTCCTGCCGCCGGAATGGCAGGAGCGGCCGGATGATGTGTCCATCGCGGAGTGCCATCCCGGCCAGCCCGGCAGGGCCGCTGCCGCGCAGCGCGCGCATGGCGACCGTCTCGGCCTGGTCGTCGAGGTGGTGCGCGGTAACGATCCAGTCGGCACCCGCCTGCCGGCGCAGCCGCTCCAGCGCCGCCCAGCGTGCTGTGCGTGCCTGAGTTTCCGAAATCCCGGCGTCGAGGGTCAGTCTCTCGGCGAAGTACGGCACATCGAGCTGCGCCGCGACGGCAGCCACCCGAGCGGCCACACCCGAACTTTCCGGCGAGATTCCGTGGTCCACGTGCAGGACGGCCAGCTCCAGCCCGAGGGCCGGGCCGGCCTCGGTGAGCAGATGCAGCAGGGCCAGCGAGTCGGGGCCGCCGGAGACCGCAACCGCTGCGCGTGACGGGCCGAGGGCCAGGCCGGCCAGCACATCGCGGACCGCGACGACGAGTGGGGTGGGTTCCGGGTGCGGCTGCATCCGGGAAAGATGGGCTTGTTCGGCGCCGGAAGCGACGCTCAGTGGCGCCGAACGAATTGCCGCAGCCGACGCCCCCATTCGTGGCGCCGGCTGCGGGCGAGAAGCCGCCGGACAGCGGCGCGCAGCTCTGCTGGCAGACCGGCCTGAAGCACCTGGGCATAGACGAAACGATCAGTCAGCTGCCAGGCCGGCACGGAAGCAACTCCGTCCACGTCGCGGGCAAGCGTGCCAGGTCCGTCGAATACCGGGAACTCCTCCAGACAGCCAAGGATCGCCAGCGAAAGGCGGGTGCGAACGCACTTCTCGCAGCGCGAGCAGTTCCGTCGCGCATCCCGGTTTTCCCAGCATACCCGCAGGTGGGACCGCACCAGCGGCTCGTCCGCGATCTGGCGCAGCTTGCCGATCCGGTCCAGATCCGCCCCGACGTGCCGGATCTGGAGCCCCCCGCCTGCCCAGAGATGATCCAGCGCGACGTGCGATCCCCACGGGTGCAGGTCGTCGGTGGACAGCGTCGACGAGACGAGAAGGCGATCCCCGACGCCCGACAGCAGGTGGCCAATGGCGGCCAGGGCCCCGCCGTGCGTCCGCTCCCAGCTTACGCAGGCGAAGGCCGGGTGCGAGCGGAGACCGGTGCGGATGGTCACGGGACGCGCCCCCACGCTGGCCGCGGCTGCCTCCAGATCCTCGCGGGCCCAGTCGGCCCGCTGGCCGTCGGTCAGGGGCACGTCGAAACCGTGCACGAAGACAAGCCAGTCGGGACGCTCGCCTCCCCGAAGAAGGGTGAAGAACGAGTCCACGCCTCCTGAAAAGCAGAGCACCGTGCCGCGTGCGATCGCGCGCGGGACCGGCGCGCCGGCGGCGAACGTCGGCAGCAGGACCGGTGCGCCCCACCATCGGTGAATGATCCGGGCGATGTCAGCGGTATGCGCGGCCCAGTCGGACGCGACCGGGCCGGCCATGCCGAGGCGTCGCCCGCGGAGCAACGCCGGAATCAGGAAGGCGGAGCCGAACGCCTCGCAGGAGGGAGACAGTTCGACATCCTGGCTCTCGAACCAGACCTCGTTGCCATCAACCCGGGCCATGACCCGTGCGTCCGGGCCGACCCGGCGCGGGATCTCCACCTGCAATGCATCATTCACGACCTGCCTCGGCGTTCGGACATGGCCGGAGTCTAACCGGCCGTGTCGGCATCTGCCGGAGTCAGGCTAGGCCGTGTGCCTGAGGATCCGCAATGGAACACTGGAAGGTGCAAGTCCCAGCCGGCCCCGCACGTCGGCGGGCGTGGCCAGCGGGCGTTCCAGGGTATCCGCGAGGCGCCCCACTCGCTCGATCAGGGCGGCGTTATCGGCCAGCTGCGTGCGGGCCTCGTTGAACCAGATGTTGTCCTCGAGACCGACGCGGACACCGCTTCCCCACAGAAGTCCCAGCGTGTTGGCAGTGAGCTGCTGGCGGCCGATGCCGGCCACGCACCAGATGGCGCCGTCCGGCAGTGCGCTCAGGATGGAGGCAAGCTGGGCGGGTGTCGCCTGCGCCCCGGCGACATTGCCAAGCAGGATGTTGAAGTAGTACGGCGGCGCCAGCAGTCCCTTGTCGATCAGGTAGTGGGCGTAGTTCGCCATGCCGACGTCGAACACTTCCAGTTCCGGCTTGATCCCGCGCTCCAGCATCGCCTCGGCCAGCCGGCGCACCATGTCCGGCGCGTTGATGCTGGCCTGCTGCGGGAAGTTGAGCGAGGCGAGGGTGAGGCTGCCCATGTCGGGCCGCAGGTCGCCGGTGAGCTGCAGCGGATCGGACCGCTGCTCGAAGGTGCCGAAGTTGCGCCCGCTCAGGGAGACACAGATCGTCAGGTCCGGAAAATCCTCGCGGATGCCGGCGATCTGCCTCGCGTAGATGTTGCGGTCGTAGTGCGGGCGGCCGGCGTCATCGCGGGCATGCAGGTGCACCAGGTTGGCGCCGAGGGGGACACAGCGCCGTACGTCCGCAATGATCTCCTCGGGCGTGAGCGGAACATGCGGCGTCATGGCCTTGTCCGGCACCATGCCGGTCGGGCAGAAGTTCACGATGGCTGGTGCGCTGGTCGTCGGCTTCATGGCTGCCTCTGCGTAGCTGGCTGGCGTGCGACCAGATGAGTCAGCGTCGTCCGCTCCGGAAATCCGCGGTGAATGCCCCACCAGGATTCGCGGCCCCACCGGAACCGGTGCAGCGCGTGACGGATCGGCTCCTCACCCGCGCGCTCGTAGCCGAAGTGCCGCTCGTACCACGCAATCGCGGCCGGGTCGTCGCTCCAGGTGTGGATCGTCTCGGCGCCGGCGTCCCACATCGCCCGCATCCGCGCCGCCTGGAGCGCCGCGCCAACCCCCAGGCCGCGTGCCTCCGGAGTCACGGCGATCAGCACGGTCTTGGCCGCTGCGGCAGCCTCATCGAGCCAGGTCCAGCAGCTGACGCCGAGCACCCGCTCCCCGCGCCTGGCTACCAGGGCCTCGCGCTCGAGATCCACCGTGATGATGCCGTTCCGGAGCCGCAGCAGCGCATCGGCCGGGAAATCGGGATCGGCGAGCGAGGCGTCACCGAGCAGGTGCAGGTGATAGCTCCCGAGTACCGCAAACACGGCCTCGAGTTCCTGGTGCGACGGTGGCGCCACGGCCGGGCTGCTCATGACCATTCCAGCGACGGGGCCCGGCGGCTGCCCGATCGCCACCGGCGACCCGCCACCCGCCGGATGGGCCCGGCCAGCCGTGAAATCCGGCGCCGCCAGCGCTGGCGGCGGGTGCGCCGGAGAAAGGCCTCGATCGCGTGTGTCACGGCTTCCGGCTGGGCGCCGCCGATCTCCTCTTCATAACGGGGAAAGAGGTCGAGATTCTCGAGAGCGGGAAGGCGATCGAGGTCCGCCGCCAGCGTCGCCGGACCGTCGAACACCGGGAAGGCATCCAGCACTCCCAGGCGGGACAGCACGATGCGCGTGCGAATGCACTTCTCGCAGCGGGAGCAGTTGAGCCGGTGGTCCCGGTTCTCCCAGCAGACGCGGAGGTGCTGACGCACCAGCTCGGAGTCGGCCATCATCCGCAGCTTCGCGTTGCGGGTAAACTCGGCGCCGATGTGCTCGATGGTGAGGCCGGCTCCGCCCCAGTACGGGTCCAGTTCCCAGTGCGAACCCCAGGGGTGGTCGTTCGAGTAGGGCGTGGAAGACGAGATGACCAGCCCGTCCACCAGGCCGCCCAGCAGGTGCCCGATCGCCGCGAGTGCGCCGCCGTGCGTCCGTTCCCAACTGACGTTCCGGAAGGCGGGATGCGACCGCAGGTTCGTGCGGATCGTCACGGCCCTGGCACCGACCGCCCTGGCGATGCGGTGCAGGTCCGACCGGATGCGCCCGGCCCGCGATTCGTCCTCGAGCGGCACGTCATACCCGTGGACGAAGACGAGCACGTCGGTGGACCAGCCGGAATGGAGCAGGGTGAAGAACGAGTCGACTCCACCCGTGAAACAGAGGGCCCGGACCCGCGGCGCCTGTGGTGCGATTGCAACGGGCCGGATGTGGAACTCAGGCCACATCCGAGGGTAGCGCCACCATCGACGGGCCGTGTCCAACACCTGCCGGGAGTTCTCCACCCAGTCCACGGCAAGGGCCGACTCAACAACCAGCCGGCGGCGCATGGCCAGGGCGGGAATGAGAAAAGCGCCAGCCACGCCTTCTGCAGAGGGCTTCAGCGCAGTGTCGGCGCTCTCGAACCAGACACCGGTGCCTCCCACGCGGGTTTCCACGCGAGATACACCGGACACCTGCTCCGCGTGCGGGTGCTCAACCAGGAGGTTGTTGATCACTCGGTCACTCGTGCGACAGGGCATGTTATGAAGACGATACGGACTGGAACGGGCAAGGAACAGGCCAGTGCAGGACGGACAGGGCGGACAGGTTAAAAGCGGAGAGGGGCGCTCCAGACAAGCCCGGCGGATCGCGGGGTTAGCAGGGGTGTTGGTGGGCGCAATCCGAATACCCGCCAGCGGCCGCTGGCGAGGCGCGCGCTGGTGATGCCGAGCAGTGCGCCTCCCACGACGTCACTCAGCCAGTGGCGGTTGTCATTGAGCCGGGAAAGCGCGGTGCCGGTCGCGGCGGTGTAGAGCACAATCGTGGCGGGTGTGCGTTTGATGGCATCCGAGAGCGACGTGGCCAGTGCGAAGGCCGTCATGGCGTGGCCTGACGGAAATGAGTTCCTGGCCTCCACGCCGAGCGAGTCGTTGGCGGTCTGAAAGGGACGGAAGCTCGTGGCACCGTCCCCGGCATTGGGCCGGCCTCGCCCGAGGGTGATCTTGATCGCTTCCGCGGTCACGCCGCCGATGGCGAGCCCGGTCAGGGTCCGCAATCCGGTGGTCCGCACCGCGTGGTCCTCGAAGGCAAGACCCAGCAGGGTGATGCCGGCGCCGGTGGCGAGTGCCACCTTCGCGTCACCGAATGGCCGGAAGACCGAGGCAAGGTCATCGGTCGTGGCGGTGCGGTGGTCCTGGAAGAAGCGCTGTGCCGGCGCATCGGCGACGATGATCAGCCCGGTACCGGCCGTCGCGACCGCGACCTCGTACCACCGGATCGCATGAAAGGCCGCGCGCGCCGCCCCGGAGTCCGGCACGGCGCGCAGGGGTATCGCTGGCGGTGTTACGGTAAGCGCCGAGAGCGCCAGCGCTGCTTGGCAGAGCATGAGCAGAAGATAATCAGCCCGGCAGCGTGCACTCGACGCAGGCGACCGTCTCGGGGATTGCCATCAGGCGCGAGTACGGAATCGGACTCCGGCAGAGGCGGCAGACACCATAGTTGCCGGACCGCATCCGCTCCAGGGCGTTGCCGATCAGCGCCAGGCGGGATGACACACTGGTGCTGCTGCCGGGCATCCACTCCGGCTTCCCGCCGAGGCGCCGATACTCGATCTGCAGCTCGTTGGCCAGCTCATGCAGCTCGTCGGGCGAGAGATGTGCTGCCATGGTCAATGCCTCCCGGCCGAAGCCGCAGGTGCGAACTGCGTCATCCGGCGACGCAGCCCGGAGCGGCGGATGGTCTCCCACATCCGGCGGGTGCTCGCCATGGTGAACACATCCGGTGCACTGGCCGGGCCGAGCGGCAGCTCGATGGCCCACGTGCCGGCGCCGTCATCGAAGGTGAGCCGAGCGACTCCCTCGACGGTCGCATCCACCTCGAGTGGATGGGCCCGCAGGCGGCTGCCGCGGCGATACTCCCGCTGCGCTGCGTGGGCGAGCCACGCCGCCGACGTGGCGTCCGACGAGTCCGCAAAACCGTGGAAGCGAGCGACGAGCGCCCCCTCGGTACCCGCCGTGATAGCCCCGATTTCCCTGCCCTCGCTCCACAACCGGTATCGATCCGGCGCCATGCCTCGACGCAATTCCATGTCCGTTCCTCCTGTTCGTCCGATGGTCCCTGCCGGCAGTTCGCCGGCACCCGAAACACGACGCCCCGCCGGCATCGCGCGCGGGCGGGGCGTGACCATCAGGACCGGACCTTGCCGGGCAACCCTGATCAGCCGAAACGACTCCTGTCAGCGTGCGATGGGGTCGGGCTGGGCGCACCGGCTGCTGCCCGGGCAGCAATGCAGTGCGCCCCGGATTCGCGCATGATGGATACGCGGGTCCGATGGAGGCCGCGAGGCGTGGCGGTCTCCCGGGTCGAATGGACATGCTGACAATGCACCTGAATCACGACCACCCCAAGGCAACAGGATGAATTCCAGTCACTGTTAAAGTAGCACTGCACGTGCAAAAGGTCAACCATATGAGGGAAAATCGTTTAACAGCCGTTGTCGCACGCACCGCCAGAGCAGGCGTCCAGGTCGTCTCGCGGCATTCCCCGACTCGATGCATATTGATGGAACATGCCCGAACTGCTCGACCGTCTTACGCGCGGCCTCGCCTCCCGCTACACGCTTGACCGTGAGCTGGGCCAGGGAGGCATGGCGGTCGTGTACCTGGCACACGACCTCCGGCATGACCGCGAGGTCGCGGTGAAGGTCCTCAAGCCGGAGATCTCGGCGCAGATGGGCGCCGAGCGGTTCCTGCGCGAGATCAAGCTGGCGGCGGGGCTCACGCACCCGCACATCCTGCCGGTGTTCGACTCGGGGGAGGCCGACGGCCTCCTTTTTTACGTGATGCCCTGCATGGAAGGGCGCTCGCTCCGGGAGCGGCTGGATGCCGAACGCCAGCTGGCCCTGCCGGAGGCGCTCCAGATCACGCGCGAGGTGGCGTCGGCGCTGGACTACGCGCACCGGCACGGGGTGGTGCACCGCGACATCAAGCCGGAAAACATTCTGCTCCACGAGGGCGTCGCCGTTGTCGCCGACTTCGGCATCGGCAAGGCGCTGGCCCGCGGCGGCGCCTCCCTGACGCAGACGGGGCTCTCCCTGGGCACGCCGGCGTACATGAGCCCGGAGCAGGCCTCGGGCGAGCTCGACACCGACGGCCGCTCCGATCTCTACTCGCTCGGCTGCGTCCTCTACGAGATGCTCACCGGCGAGCCGCCCTTCACCGGCATCTCGGCCCAGGCCATCATCGCCAAGCGCTTCGTCTCCCCGGTGCCGAGGGTAAGTACGACGCGCGACGTTCCGGAAGCGGTGGACACCGCCGTCACGCGCGCGCTCGCGCGCACCCCGGCGGACCGCTTCCCCTCGGCGGCGGAGTTCGCGGCGGCGCTCCGCACCATCAGCCGCGACACGGCCACCGGCGCACGGCCCACCACCGGCGAGACGGCCCGTACCGACCCGCGCGCCATCGCCGTGCTGCCGCTCGCCAACATGAGCGCCGACCCGGAGAACGAGTACTTCGCGGATGGCATGACCGAGGAGATCATCAACGCCCTTGCCAAGGTGCCGGGCATGCAGGTGGCATCCCGCACCAGTTCCTTCGCCTTCAAGGGCAAGGAAGTGGACGTCCGGCAGATCGGCGAGAAGCTGGGGGTGAGCTCGGTGCTGGAGGGCAGCGTCCGCAAGGTGGGCAACCGGCTCCGCATCACGGCGCAGCTCATCAGCGTGGGAAACGGCTACCACCTCTGGAACGAGACGTACGATCGGCAGCTGGAGGACGTCTTCGCCGTGCAGGAGGAGATCTCGCGCGCGATCGTCGAGGCACTCAAGCTCCGGCTGTCCGACGACGCGGCGCAGGTGGTGGCCCCGACCCGGAACCTCGAGGCCTATACCCAGTACCTCAAGGGCCGGTTCTTCTTTGCCAAGCTCTCCGAGCCCGCCCTCCGGAAGGCGCTGGATCTCTTCGAGCACGCGCTGCTCCAGGATCCCGGCCTCGCCCGCGCGTATGCGGGCATTGCGGACGTGTGGTGCAACCTGGCGGACGACTGGGTGGCGCCGGATGACGCTTATCCGCGCGCCAAGGCGGCGGCGGAGCGGGCGCTGCAGCGGGATCCCGACCTGGCCGAGGCGATGACCTCGATCGGCAAGGTGCTCTGCTGGCACGAGTGGGATTTTGCCGGCGCGGAGACGAAGCTGGCGCGGGCGGTGGAGCTGAGCCCGAGCTACGCGGAGGCGCACTACGTCCACGGCACGGCCCTGCCGCTGGTGGGCCGCCTGCATGACGCCATCGACACCATGGCGCACGCGCTCAAGCTGGACCCGCTCTCGGTGCACTACTGCGAGTGGCTCTCGCGCTTCCTGCTGTACGCGGGCGACTACGACGGCGCGATCGCGCAGGGGCAGCGGGCGCTGGAGATGGACGAGGTGTGGCTCCGGGCGCCGCACTACATCGGGGCCGGCTTCCTGGCCAAGGGGGACGCCGGGCAGGCACTCACCTGGTTCCAGCGGGCGCAGGCCCTCGAGAAGTCCGTCAGGTCCTATGACGCGATGATCGTGCGGGCGCTGGCGGCGCTCGGGCGGCACGAGGAGGGCGAGGCGATCATGGACCGGCTGACGGCGGAGTCGCGCCAGCACTACATGCGTTCGGAGATTCTGGCGATGGGCTTTGCCGCGCTGGGGCAGACGGACCGGGCCATGGATCTGCTGGAGCGGGCGTACCAGGCACGGGCGGCGGGGCTGATCTACCTGCACCTCGACCCGGGCTACCAGCCGCTCCGGGGCGATCCGCGCTTCACGGCCCTGGTGCAGAAGATCGGGCTGAAGTAGGCGCACGCCCGGCGGCGGAGTCTCCCCTTACCACGCCTCGGTGTGCACATCCGCCAGCACCCCATCGAGATCATTGAAGGCCAGGGTCTTCGGCTCCGCCGTCAGGAGAAGCGGCAGGACGAGTTCGGAGGTCGCGCCGGTGATCTTCACGCGTGCCCGCGCAACCTGCTTGTCCGCGGTTTCCACCTTCACCGGCACGTAGGCCAGAAATGATGGCGGCACGTCCTCCTGCCGCACGCGGAGGTGGATCCGGTACCGGTTGCCCTCGGCCGGCTCGCTTTTCCAGGCCACGCGATAGGTCGGAATTCCGCTCCCGTAGACCCACTGGTCGAAGAACCATCCCATCGGCTGGCCCACGTGCTCTTCGATCACGTGCTGGAAGTCGGCCGTTGTGGCCCGCTGTCCGTGATATTTCTGGTAGAAATCCCGCATGACGGCGTCGAAGCGGTCCTCGTTCATGGTGCGCAGGTCGAGCAGGAGCACGCGCAGCATGTTCACGACCCACGCGCCCTTCTGGTACACGATGACGTTGTAGTTGTTGTCCCGGGGATCGCCGGTATCCATCCGGTAGCCAAGCCAGATCGGCAGGGAGTCTGCGCGCCGGGCGAGAATGTTCGCCCGCCATACATCCAGCATGCCGAAGTACTTGTCGTTGTCCTTGGTCCGGCTCTGCATGTACCACAGGCCAGCGAAGTCGCTGAATCCCTCGCTCAGCCACTGATCATGGTAGGTGGCATAGTCCACCCCGATGCCCCACCACTGGTGCGCCACCTCGTGCGAGCGAAAGACCTCGTCGGATCCGTCGTGGGCGGTGAGCACGAAGGTCGAGTAGGAGAGATGAATCAGGCCGGGAAACGCCTCGCCATGCAAATAGGGAATCTCGGTGGCGTAGAACTGCGCCACAGGTGGCGGCCCGAACACCGTGCTGAAGAACCGCATGGCCCCGGCGATGTCCGTGCCGACCCGCTCCTCCATGTGCCCCTGCTGGAGCACGTCGCCAGCGGCGACGAGGTTCCGCCCGAGCTCCTTGTGCCCCTTTTCCGACCACAGCACCGAGATGGCCGGCCCGCCGACCTGGGCCGCGGGGTAGGTGCCGAAGATCCCGAGATTGAAGGAGGCGTTGCGAATGGGATGCGCCGTCTTCCACGTCGCGGTCACGGTCCTGGCGTCCCGGACGAGGCTGGCCTGATCACCGACGGCGGCGAGCGTCATGGAGGCGGGATAATGGAAAGTCAGCGTGAAGTCGGCCACATCCCGCCAGCCCAGCTGCTGCGGGTACCAGGCCACGCTCGATTTCAGGTAGAACCAGTCGCCATAGCGGTCGATGAGATCCCCGTGATAGTACAGGCGGAGGATCTCGTGGCGGC
This sequence comes from Gemmatimonadales bacterium, assembly GCA_035712285.1. Lineage (GTDB taxonomy): Bacteria > Gemmatimonadota > Gemmatimonadetes > Gemmatimonadales > GWC2-71-9 > CAMLHP01. The sequence continues at coordinate 11,930 of DASTBA010000074.1, forward strand.
CCGGCGCGACCGTCTGACGCAGCCGGACCCACACGGCGGCATCGTCCCTGGCCTTGAATACCTCCGCCGGTGCACCGGTGTCGTCCCATCGCGCGGAATCGAGGCCGGCCTTGGGAAACAGGGCGAATGCCACCCAGGGTCCGGCTACGGTGTCGGAGGTAATGTCCAGGCGGGCCGCTGCCGAGAAGGCGATGTCACCGCTCATCGTCTGGGGAAGCCAGCTCTCGATGTCGTAGCGGGCGATCCGGGCCTCCTCCACCCGCTGCCGCGGGAGCGCCGCCGCCAGCGTGTCGCCCCCGGCGGGAAACTGGGACGCAACCTCCGAGAGACGGGTGAACCCGCTGTGGCGGGTCCGGACCAGCAGCCGCACCGACTCGGTTTCGTACGGATCGATCATGAACATCCAGGGATCCGCTCCCCGGCGGGCCATGTGCGCGTAGAAGAGCGCGTTCGTCTCCCGGTTGAGCAGCGGGCCGAGCACGTCGGGATCGAGCGACCGGTTGTCCGTCTTTCCGAGGTAGCTCAGCATCTCCTTCACGCGGTCGGCCACGCCGGTCGGCGGTGCCCCGGGCACGAAGGTCAGCCGGTGGCGCAACTCGTCGAGCGTGCTGTCGCAGAAGAGGAGCACAAGATCGGTGAAAGGCTCAGACAGGGACGTGACCTTGCGGAACTCCCGGAGCCGCTGCTGCTCGATGTGCGTGGGCGGCGCAAAGCGGAAGGTCCCTTCACCCTGGAAGGCGACCGCCACCGTGCGGCCGCCCACCGGCGAAAGCACGGCCATGCGCCCGTTCCGGAGCTCGATCTCGCCAGCGTCCCGCCGGATGACCAGGTCATGCACCTCCGCGACCCGGGTCTCCGACGGTGCGAGGCCGACCAGGTCGGCGTACACCGAGTCGTAGCCGGTGGCCGCAGCGGGCGACTGGGACAGCGCGGCCCTGCCGATGAACAATGCCACCACCGGCACCATGCCGATGGCACGCCGATGGAATCGTCGTGACATGGTTCAGCCTCGGAGCGGAAAATGGGAGGAGTCTACTGGCAGCTAGAATGCAGCGCGGGCGGGCGAATGGCAAGAGCCCGCACGCCATTCAGCCGCCCTGCTGCCGGATCTTGCACGGCCGTGACCGCGCGTGGGGGCTGGACGGGAAGTAGCAGGGGCGGGACTCGAACCCGCGACCCCGGCATTATGAGTGCCGTGCTCTAACCAGCTGAGCTACCCTGCCAAGGAGCGGCAATCCTAGCGTAACCGCCGCCGCGACGTCAAGGCTGGCCGATCGGGGCCAGCTTGTACAGCTGCTCGCCCGGCCGGATCATCCCGAACTCCTCCCGCGCGATCCGCTCCTGCACCGCCGGATCGGTCTCGACCGCCTTCCGCACCCGGGTGAGCGAATCCACCGCGCGCCGGAGCCGCACCTCCGTGGCCTGCTCGGTCCGGAGCTCCCGCTGGAGCTTGAAGTAGTCCAGGGTGCCGTACTCCCCGCCCTGCACCGCGAACGCGCCCATCACCACGAGCAGCGCCAGGACGACCCATCCGCGCGCGCTCACGCGGCGAAGAGGTCCCGGCCCGGGTAGGTCGCCATCACCCCCAGCGCCTCATGGATGCGGAGGAGCTGGTTGTACTTCGCCGTGCGGTCGGTGCGGCTCGCACTCCCCGTCTTGATCTGTCCCGCCCCGGTGGCCACCGCGAGATCGGCAATGAAGGTGTCCTCCGTCTCCCCCGAGCGGTGCGAGACGATCACCCCGTATCCGCTGCTTCGCGCCAGCTCGATGCACTGGAGCGTCTCGGTGAGGGTGCCGATCTGGTTCACCTTGATCAGGATGGCGTTGGCGCACGCCTGCTCGATCCCCTTCCCCAGCAGCTCGACGTTGGTGCAGAAGAGATCGTCCCCCACCAGCTGGACCCGTTCGCCCAGCTGATCCGTCAGCGCGTGCCACCCGTCCCAGTCGTTCTCGGCGAGTCCGTCCTCGATGGAGACGATGGGGTACCTGTCCACCCACCCTTCATAGAGCGCGATCATCTCCGCCGACGATCGCCGGCTGCCATCCCCCTTCTTGAAGACGTAGGCCCCGTCCTGGAACAGCTCGCTCGCGGCCACATCCAGCGCGATGGCCACATCCTCGCCGGGAACGTAGCCGGCAGCCTCGATGGCCTTCATGACCACGTCCAGCGCCGCCTCGTTGCTCGGCAGCATCGGCGCGAAGCCACCCTCGTCCCCCACCGCCGTGGAAAGCTTCATCCCGCCGAGCACCTTCTTCAGGGCATGGAACACCTCGACACCCATCCGGAGCCCGTCGGCGAAGTTGTCGGCGCCGACCGGCACCACCATGAACTCCTGCGCGTCCACGTTGTTGGAGGCGTGGGCCCCGCCATTCAGGATGTTCATGAGCGGCACCGGCAGGATGTGCGCCATGGGGCCGCCCAGGTACCGGTAGAGCGGGAGGTCGCACTCCTGGGCCGCGGCGCGCGCGGTGGCCAGGGAGACCGCGAGAATGGCGTTCGCCCCCAGCTTGCTCTTGTTGGGCGTGTCGTCGGTATCCATCATCTCGGCGTCCACGGTCATCTGGTCCCGCGCGTCCAGTCCCTCGAGCCGCGGGCCGATGATCTCGTTCACGTTCTTCACGGCCTCCTGCACGCCCTTGCCGCCATACCGCTCGGCGTCCCCGTCACGGAGCTCCACCGCCTCATGCTCGCCGGTGGATGCCCCGCTCGGCACGGCCGCCCGCCCGCTGGCCCCGCTGGCCAGGGTGACCTCCGCCTCGACCGTGGGGTTGCCGCGGCTGTCGAGAATTTCCCGCGCATGCACTTCGATGATGGTGGACATCGCACTCAGGGTTGGGGAGAACGGTCGCGGAGCGCTTCCATGGCGCTCCGGGTGGTGGCCAGCAGCTGATCCCGGTCCTCGAACGACAGCCCGGCCGAGGACACCGGCGCGCCGATCCGGAGCGTAATCGGGTGGCGCCGAACGTACCAGCCGCCGGGCGGCAGGGCCTCGAAGGTGCCCTCGATGAAGACCGGCACCACCGGCACCCCCGCCTGGATTGCCAGCACGAACGGGCCCCGCTTGAACGCGTGCAGCTGGCCGTCCCGGCTGCGGGTGCCCTCGGCGAACACGATGGCCGACATCCCTGACGAGATCATTCTGGCCGCCTCCTCGTACGCGGCAAAGGCATCGCGGAGCTTCCGGCGGTCAATCGGGATCTCGCCGCGCGCCCGGAGCGCCTGGCCGAAGACGGGAAGCCGGAACAGCTCCTTCTTGGCCACGAACCGCACCGTGCCGGGCAGGCAGGCGAACAGCACCCAGATGTCGGCGAACGAGATGTGATTGCTCGCGTACACATACGAGGCCCCGGGCGCCAGCTGCTCCAGCCCCTCGACGGCGACGCGGAGGCGGTTCACCGCAAGCAGCTTCCGGCCCCAGTTGCGGCCCGCCCGGTCGTAAATGCCGCCGGGCCGCTGCTTCACGCCGAACAGGGCGGGTACGATGCAGGCCAGTCCGTACCAGACGACCAGTGCCACGAGCGTCGTGACGTACCAGAGCATGCGCAGGACGATCATCGGAAGTGATCGAACCCCTGCAGGGTGAGGCGCGAGCCGCGGAACATGAGCCGTACCCCGCTCCCGCGCCGGCAGGAACCGACCCGCGTGACGGTCAGGCCGAAGGCGTGCTCGAACTCGAGTGCGTCGGTGCCGCCAAACGTCTCGGGCAGGGCGACGAGCAGCTCGTAGTCTTCCCCGCCCTTGGCGGCATAGATGACCGGTTCGGCGCGGGCGGCGAGCGCCGCCGCCACCGCGGCATGATGCACCGGCAGCTGTTCCAGGATGATCTCGGCTTCCACCCCGGACGCCGCCGCGAGATGACTGGCGTCTCCCGGAATCCCGTCGCTCAGGTCCAGCATGGCATGCGCGCCGTGCTCCGCGAGCCAGCGCGCCTGGCGGATGCGGGGGGCCGGCGCCGCGAAGCGGATGCGGGCATCGGGATCGGGGGCTCGCCCTTCCCGGAACGCATCGAGTGCCGCCCGCGCGCCGCCCAGCACTCCCGTCACCCAGAGCCCGTCGCCGGGCGTTGCCCCGCTGCGCAGGATGGGCCGGGCCGTGAAACCGAGGACGGTGGCGGTGACGGCCCACTGGCTGCCGCGACTCAGGTCGCCGCCGAGCACGGTGGCATTGCTGTCGGCGGCGGCGCGGCCGGCACCGCGCATGAGCTCGGCGACATCGGCCGATGAGGATTCCGCCGGCTGGGTCACCGCCACCAGGACACCGCGCGGCTCGGCGGCCTGGGCCGCCAGGTCCGAGAGCGCGGCTGCGGCGCTCCGATATCCGATTTCCTCCAGCGTGAGCCAGTTTCGCTCGAAGTGCACATGCTCGACGCTGGCATCGGTGCTCACGACGATCATGCCCCCCGACACCGGAATCGAGGCGCAATCGTCGCCCAGGTCGCCGGCGTGCTCGCCCAGCGCCGCCGCAATGGCGCGGATCCGGTCAAACTCGGGCCCCGGGCCCATGGTGCTGGTCACGGACGTATGGCCTCCCGGGCAAAGCGCACCAGGCCGTCGCCGGTGGCGACCCAGACGTAGTCGGCGTCCACCGCAATGTCGCGCGCGTCCGCCGGAATATCTCCGATCGGGAAGAAACGCGCGGCCGGATACCCCGGACGCACGAACCCGAAGCCCTTGTCCCCGGCGATCCACGCACCGGGGCCGTCCACCTTGAGCGCGCGCATGGTGCCGAAGACGCCGGACTGCACCGGATCGGCGTGCCAGCCGCCTCTCGTATCCCGCCAGAGGAGGCGATCGGGCGTGAGCGCCAGCAGGGTATCACCCAGCCAGGCGATCTGCACCACCGGGGTGCGGTAGTCGGTGGTGTCGGTGCCTGCCGGACGGAGCAGGTCGCCCTCCCGCCCGATGGTGTAGAAGAGACCGATCGTGGTGCCAACGAACGTGGTGTCGGCGGAGAGCGAAACGGAGAGCGCGGGATCGCTGAACTCGGGCGCGACCCGGAATACCTCGCCGCTGTCCGACATCCGCGCGGCACCGTGGGCCGTCGCCACCCCGATCCAGCCCTGACGGGCCATCACGTCATAGACGCGGGTATCCGGAAGACCCCGCCCCCGGTCGAACATCTCCACGCGCCCGGTGCCCGGATCGACGCGCGCCACGCCCTGGTCGGTGGCCATCCAGAGTGAACGGCCCATCCCGATGATCCGGCGCACCCCCGCGAACGGCAGCCCGGTCGCCGATGGGCCTTGCAGGTAACTGAACTCGCGCAGATCGGCGGAGGCATAGGTCAGCGCGGCATCGTTCAGCGTGGTGCGCTCGCTCGCGGCCCAGATGCCGCCCGGTGCCGCGAAGAGCGCCGTCACCGAGCCGCCCAGCACGCCGAATGGGAGCCGCTCCGGTATGGCGGCCCCTTCATCGAGGTAGAGGAGCCCGACACCCGACGTGCCCAGGAACCAGCCAAGACGATCGAAGGAGCGCGCCGCAGCCGTGATCTGGGCCATCCCGAGACGGCCGTTCATCAGGATGGAGGACGACAGGCCGGCCACCGACGGATGATCCCGCAGGAACTGCTCGCCGCTCACCGGCAGCAACGGCTGTGCCGGTGGCCGGGCCGGTACCGGTGAGAGCGCGCCACGCGGAAGCTCCATCCAGCCTTGCGCCGTACGCAGCAGCAGCCCGCCGACCGGGTTGGCAAGATCGAACGCGATCGCCGAAATGCGGCCCGGAGCCGCACCGGACGTCCACATCCGGAGGTTCGGCTCGTAGTGGATCCACGCATCGGGACGGGCGAGCCAGAGCGAGTTGTCCAGCGGGTCGGCGAGGGCGAGGAACACGCCGCGCAGCAACCCCGGATCCGGGGGCGTGACCGTCCCTTCCCATTCGCGGAACTGCGGCTGGCGGATAAGCAGCTCATCCGGCGACGTGGCGAAGACCCGGTCGGATGCCGCGGCGACTGACGTGATGGTGGAGAAGTCACCGACCACCACTCGCTCCTCCGGCCGCCAGTCCCGGGTCGGGCCCTGGGAGGCGAGCGGCGCAGCTGCCAGCGTGGCCGCCAGCACGGCAACCGCGATGCGCCGCGCTGTCATGTCGCCGCCGGACGCGGCAGCTCGGCAAGCAGCGGGGGCCGCACCGCGTGCCCGCTGCCGCGCAGCAACGCCCACTCGCGCCAGACGTCCTTGAGCGCCGCGATGGTGTCCATCGGGCGCATCGAACGTGCGGTCTGCCGTCGCGCCGCGATATCGCCGGCGGTGCCCATCGCCTGCGCCGAGAGCACCGGCGCCCTGAGGGGATCGCCGAGCTGGGCCAGGAACGTGCCGCAGATGCCGCTCAGCACATCGCCGCTGCCGCCGGTACCGAGGCCGGGATTTCCCGCGGCCACCGTCCAGCCGCTCTTGTCCGGCGCGAAGATCACGGTGGGCACACCCTTGAGCAGGACCGTCGCACCGAGCCGGTCCGCGGCTGCGGCCGCCGCGGACCAGGGGTCCACCTCACGCGCCGCATCGAGGTCCGGGACCAGGGTCCGGAACTCGCCGGGATGGGGCGTCAGCACCGCGGCCCGGCCGAGCACCGCGTCCGCCAGCCGCTCTGTCCGGCCCTGGAATGCCGTGAGCGCATCGGCGTCCACCACCACCTGGCGCGCCGACCGCAGGACCGACGTAACGAACTCCCGGCGCCCCTCGGCGCGGCCGAGCCCGGGGCCGATGACCACCGCGTCGGCACGCGAGACGAGTTCCAGCACCTCCCCCGCCGCCGGGCCGTCGAGCTGACTGTCCAGGGTGAGTACATCCGGCTCCGCCGTCCGCAGCTCGGCGATCGTCGCAGGCGATGAAACCGCGTGCACGTAGCCCGCACCCGCCGCGAATGCCGCGCGCGCCGCAAGGCGGATCGCGCCGGACATGCCGGGAGCGCCACCGATGAGCACGATGCGGCCGCGCGTGCCCTTGTGATCGGCGGCGGCGAAGACCGGCATCTGTTCGGCGGCCCAGTCGTCGGTCGCCAGGCGAGGCCATGTTTCCGAGGGAGCCGGGAGGCCGATATCGAGCACCACGATGTCGCCGGCCTCGTCCCGCGCCAGCAGGTGGCCGCGGCGCGGCCCACCGAATGTGATGGAAAGATCCGCGTGCGCGGCCCCGTGCAGAACGCCGGTCTCGAGGTCCAGACCGGTGGGACCATCCAGTGCCACGAGAGGGCCGGGAATCTCGCGCAGCCGGTCAAGAAGCGCGGCGACATCGGCGCGAGGAGCGCCGCGCGCACCAGTGCCGAGCAGCGCATCCACGGCGAGCGTGGCGGCAGGCCACGGACCGTCAGGCGCAATCGTGCGGACGCCGTCCGCGAGTGCGCATCGGGCCGCCCCCTCACACAGCTCGCTTCGCGCTCCCGGCACGGACGCGACCCACACCGAGGCCCCCGCCATCGCGAGTGCGCGCGCCGCGACCCAGCCGTCGCCGCCGTTGTTCCCGGTGCCGCAGGCCACGATCACGCCGCCGCTCAATGCCGATTGGAAGCGTGCCGCGATCACGCCGGCCGCGCCGCGGCCGGCTGCATCCATCAGCGTGGCCAAGCCGATGCCGGCGCGGGATGCCTGGGCATCCCACGAGGCGGCGTCCCGAGGTGCAAGAACGGGGGGAGCGAAGCGGGTCATCTGCCGGGGAGAGGTGATCCCGGTGGCGGGCACCGGGCGCCGCGACGGCTACTTGGGTCCGTGAGCGATGGCGCGGCCGAACGAGATCTCGCCGTTGTCAATGCGCAGGTTGAAGCCGCAGTCCGGATTGGTACAGACCCATGCCTTGTAGGTGATGGGCGCGCCATCCCTGCCGTAGTCGGAGAGCGGAATAAGGGTCCCAGTGGAGCATTTCTGACAGACCGGCCATTCCCGTGGCTCCATACACCCTCCCTCAGCCCGTGGCGGTTCCAGGAATTCCCTGCCAGCTGTACTGTCTGCGAAAGACGTCCGCGAAGTCATAGACGGCGGCGAAGTCGGACTCGCGATCCCCCGGCTGGGTGACCAGCAGGTCCACGGCGACCAGTGTGTACACGATCCGGCCGAAATCCTCGGTGCGCATGACGCCCCAGTGCGCCAGCACCGTCTCCGCCATGAGCCCGAACTGCTCCACCGCGAACCCGTGACACGCCCAGGCCAGCTCGCCGCCGCTCACATGGCGCCGGACTTCCAGCCCTGACTGAAGGTACTCCACCGCCGCGAGCACGAATAGGTAGGCGCGTTCGTCGTACCGGCCGCCCTGCGCCCGGATCCGCTCCAGCAATCCGTCCGCCAGCTGCAGCCCGTTCATCGCCGGGGCACCTTGAGCGGATCGGCGTAGAGCGGATACAGCCGGGTGAGCTCCCGGACCTCGCGCCGGATGCGGAGGAGGGTCGCCTCGTCCTCGCTCCCGAGCACCAGCCCGATGAAGCTGGCGACGCGGCGCATCTCCTCCGTGCCCATGCCGCGGGTGGTGAGTGCCGCGGTGCCGAGCCGGATGCCACTGGTGACAAAGGGCGACTGGGGATCGTCCGGCACCGTGTTCTTGTTCACCGTGATGCCCGCCTCGCCCAGGCGCTGCTCGGCCGCCTTGCCGGTCATGCCCCGGCGCCGGAGATCCACCAGCATGAGGTGCGTGTCGGTCCCGCCCGAGACGATGTCGAAGCCCTCGTCCATCAGGCCGCCGGCCAGGGCCCGGGCGTTCTCCACCACCTGACGCGCATACCGGCGGAACCCGGGGGTGAGCGCCTCGCCGAACGCCACCGCCTTGGCGGCGATCACGTGCTCCAGCGGCCCGCCCTGCGTCCCGGGGAAAACCGACTTGTCGATCGCCTTGGCGAGGTCCGCCTGGCAGAGGATCATGCCGCCGCGCGGGCCGCGCAGCGTCTTGTGCGTGGTGGTGGTGACCACCTGCGCATGCGGCACGGGAGACGGATGCACGCCACCCGCCACCAGTCCCGCGAAGTGGGACATGTCCACCAGCAGGACGGCGCCGACCTCGTCCGCAATGCTCCGGAACGCCGCGAAATCGATGATACGGGCGTAGGCGCTGCCGCCGGTCACGATGAGTCCCGGCCGCTCGCGCCGCGCGATGTCCCGGATGACATCGTAGTCCATGCGGCCGGTTGCGGGATTCACCCCATAATGCACCGGCTTCCAGATGGTGCCGCTGTGGCTCACCGGGGCGCCGTGGGTCAGGTGCCCGCCGTGCGGCAGCGCCATGCCGAGCAGGGTCCCGCCGGGCGGGAGCACGGCCATGAAGGCGGCGAAGTTGGCCTGGGCGCCGGAATGCGGCTGCACGTTGACGTGATCGGCCGAGAACAGCGTGCGCGCCCGCTCGATGGCGAGGCGCTCCACCTCGTCCACCACCTCGCAGCCGCCGTAGTACCGGCGGCCGGGATAGCCCTCGGCGTACTTGTTGGTGAGCGGCGTGCCGGCCGCATCCAGCACCGCCCGGCTCGCGAAGTTCTCGCTCGCGATCAGCTCGAGCCCGTCGCGCTCACGCTGGAGTTCCCGGTCCACCAGTGCGGCCACTGCCGGATCCGCCTGGCGCAGCGTGGCGTTGTGCGTGAAGCTCACGGTGTCTCCTTCAGCGGCCCTTGAGCCAGAGCTTGTCGAGGCTGTTCACCGAGGCGATCCGCTCCTCCGCCAGCCGGTCCGCGGCCCGGTAAGTCGGGATGCCGTCCCGCTTGGCGATGCCGAAGATCCGGAGGATGGTGTCGTAGATCTCGCCCGCCTTCTTGTGGGCGCGCTCGCCGGTCCAGCCGTGCAGCTCGCCGTAGACATTGATGAGGCCGCCGCCGTTGATGACGTAATCGGGCGCGTAGCTGATGCCCCGGTCATCGAGAATGTCCCCGTGGCGCTCCTCCGCCAGCTGGTTGTTGGCGCCGCCGGCGATGACTTCCACCTTGAGGCGCTTGAGCGTGTCGTCGTTGATCGTCGCACCCAGCGCGCAGGGAGCGTAGATGTCGCCCTTCTGGTCGTAGATGGCGTCCGGGGCCGCGGCCTTGGCGCCGAACTCGTCCACCACCCGCTGCATCTTGTCCTTGTCGATGTCGGTCACGACGATCTTCGCCCCTTCCGCGTGCAGGTGGCGGCAGAGATAGTACGCCACCTTGCCCGCCCCCTGCACCAGCACCGTCTTGCCCGCGAGATCGTCGGAGCCCCAGTGCGCCTTGGCGGTCGCCTTCATGCCGTTGTACACGCCGAAGGCGGTGACCGGCGACGGATCACCGGAGAGGCCCATGAGGCCGGCCACATGGTCGGTCTCCAGGCGCACGAACTCCATGTCCATCGGGCTCGTGCCCACGTCCTCCGCGGTGATGTAGCGCCCGTTCAGCGTCTCCACGAAACGCCCGTGCGCCCGGAAGACGGTCTCCCGGTCGGGGCGCTTGTTGTTGCCGATGATGACCGACTTGCCGCCGCCGAGGTTGAGCCCCGCCACCGCGGCCTTGTAGGTCATCCCCCGCGCCAGCCGCAGCGCATCGGTGATCGCGGCCTCGGTGCTGTCGTACTGCCAGTACCGCGTGCCACCCAGCGCCGGTCCCAGGGTTGTGTCGTGAATCGCGATCACGCCGAAGTATTCGCACGACGGGTCGTGGCAGAGCACCAGCTGCTCATGGCCCAGTTCGTGGATCTCGCGGAAGATGTCCATCGGTCAGGCGCTCCCTGTGGGATACGAGTAGAAGCCGCGGCCGGACTTCCGGCCGAGATGGCCGGCCGCGACCATGCGGCGCAGCAGCGGGCAGGGGCGGTATTTCGGATCGCCCAGCCCCTTGTGCATCACGTCGAGAATGGCGAGGCAGACATCCAGCCCGATGAAGTCCGCCAGCTGGAGCGGCCCCATCGGGTGCGCCATGCCGAGCTTCATCACGGTGTCGATCGCCTCCGGTTCGGCGACGCCCTCCATGACACAGAAGATCGCCTCGTTGATCATCGGCATGAGGACCCGATTGGCGACGAAGCCGGGATAGTCGTGCACCTCGACCGGCGTCTTGCCCAGTTCCCCCGCGATGCGCACCACCTCGGCGGTCGTGGCATCACCGGTATCCTGGCCGCGGATCACCTCGACCAGCTTCATCACCGGCACCGGGTTCATGAAGTGCATGCCGATCACGCGTTCCGGATGTGCCGTCCGTGCGGCGATCTCGGTGATGGAGATGGAACTCGTATTGGTGGCCAGAATGGCGCCGGGCCGGCAGATGGTGCCCAGCGACTCGAAGATGCCGAACTTGATGCCGGGCGTTTCGCTGGCCGCCTCGACGACGAGATCGGCATCCTTCGCCGCCTCGAGCGTGGTGGCGGGCGCGATGCGCCCAAGGATCTCGTCCGCCGCGCCGGCTGGCAGCGTCCCCTTCCTGACCTGGCGCTCCACATTGGACCGGATGGTGGCGGTGGCCGCCTCCAGCACCGGCGTCGCCGTGTCGATCAGCGCCACCGTCCAGCCATGCTGGGCCAGCACGTGCGCGATCCCGTTTCCCATGGTGCCCGCACCGATCACTGCCGCGCGCTTCATGCCGCTTCCTTTCGGAGTCGCCGAGTCAGGTAGAGGGATCCCACGGCCAGCGCAAGCGTGGCAGCCACGCCCCCCTCGGGCCCGAAGGCGCCGCCGGTGAGCCACGCCGGACCGCGGGCGTGAAAATCCAGGAGCGGGATCGGGAAGGGGAGCCCGCTTACCGGCGCATCCAGCGCCGCGAGCGTCAAGTTCCAGCCCAGGTGTGCGCCGAATGCCGTCCAGATGCCGCCGGGCAGGTAGAACGCCAGTCCGAGGAAGAGTCCGGCAAGCGCGATGTTGCCGAGCGCCAGCGCGGAGACGTGGGGGCTGGCAAGGTGCCCCAGGCCGAAGAGCACCGCGGTGATCAGCAGTGCGTTTGCCCGCCCGAAGCTGCGAGCGAGCAGCACCAGCGGAACGCCGCGGAACGCGATCTCCTCGGCGAGCGCGGCCGGCGCCAGCACGAGCGAGGTGCGGCCAACCGAGGAAGCGTACGCCGCCGCGCCACCGACATCGCGGGACCACCCGGTGGCGGTGAGGATCACGGCCAGCAGCAGCGCTGCGGCCGCCGCCACGCCCCCGGCGAGGAAACCGAACCCGGCGCCCCAGCTGCGCGGCCCCGCCCCGACCCAGCGCAGATCAGCCCAGGTGAGTCTGGTCGCCTTCCGCCCGATCAGCCAGGTGCAGAGCAGCCCCGCAAGCAGGAATGCGGTGCCCTGGAGCAGGATGGATGCGGGTGAGTTGCTGCCGATCCAGCCCGATACCGCCGCGAGCGAGCCCGCCATTGGCAGGGCAAGGAGGAACCCGAACGCGCCAGCCAAGGTCCAGGAGAGTACCACGAAGGCAACCGTCCAGCCGACTGCCGCCCCCTTCCCCGTCCCCCCCGCTGGCGCCGGCACCGGATTCAGCGTAGGGCGGAAAGTCGGCTGGCGCCGAGAGCCAGAATCGCGGTGGCGATGGCGACCTTGACCAGGTCACCGATGAAGAACGGGAGGAATCCGTACCGGAACGCGAGCGATGGATCGCCACCCAGGATGGCGAGCTGCGAGACGCCGCCGAGGTGGATGATCGCCATCGAGACGGTCATCACGAGGAATGCGCGCACCGACGCCGGCATCGGCCGCTGCGGGGTGCGAGACCGCGCGTAGCCCGCTACGGCCGCCGCGACCGGAAACGCGAGCAGGTAGCCGCCGGTGGGACCGAGCAGCCGAAGGACTCCACCACCGCCTCCGGCGAAGACCGGCGCACCGAGCGCACCCAGGCACAGGTATGCCGCGAGCGTCGCGGCCCCTTCCACCGGGCCGAGCACGGCCCCGACGAGAATGACGGCGAGCGGCTGGAGCGTGAAGGGAATGGGGGTGAATCCGAGCGGGAGGGCAACCTGGGCGCTGATGGCGACGGCCAGCACGCCGAGGCCGATGCGAAAGACGCGGCCCAGTGTCGCTGACCGCGGGCGAAGTCGGATCCCCGGCACCGTTGGCTGCATCAGAGCTTCTCCACGGAAAGGGCAACTGCGTTGCCGCCACCCAGGCAGAGCGTGGCGAGTCCGGTGCGCTTGTTCCGGTCGTTCATCGCGTACAGCAGTGTGGTCAGCACCCGGGCGCCGCTCGCACCGATCGGATGCCCCATCGCCACGGCACCGCCGTTCACGTTCACGCGATCCCAGTCCCAGCCGAGCTCGCGCCCGTCGGCGAGCGCCTGCACCGCGAAGGCCTCGTTGGCTTCGATGAGATCGTAGTCGCCGATGGAGGTACCGGCCTTCTTCATGAGGTTCCGGACCGCGAAGATCGGCGCGAAGAAGAGATCCTTCGGCTCGCCACCGCCGGTGGCGTAGGCCGTCACCCGCGCCATCGGCGTGAGGCCGTGCGCCCGGGCGAACGCCAGCGACGTTACCACCAGTGCACTCGCGCCGTCATTGAGCCCCGGCGCGTTGCCGGCGGTGACGGTGCCGTCCTTCCGGAAGACGGGCTTGAGCTTTGCCAGCGCCTCGATGGAGCTGTCCTTCCGGGGGGACTCGTCGGCGGCGATCACGGTCTCGCCACTTCGCCCTTTCACCGTGACCGGCAGGATTTCCGCGGTGAACTTCCCGCCTTCCTGGGCCGCAACCGCCTTCCGGTGGCTCGCCAGCGCAAACTGGTCCTGCTCGGCGCGGGTGATGCCGGTCTTCTCCGCGGTGTACTCCGCGTATTCACCCATGTGATTGTCACCGAACGAGTCCCAGAGGCCGTCGTGAATCATGCCGTCCACGATCGTCTGGTTCCCGGCCTTGACGCCGCTGCGGTGGCCATAGAGGTAGAAGGGCGCCGCGGACATGCATTCCTGCCCGCCGGCCACCACGCACTGGGCATCGCCGGCCTTGATGGCCTGGGCCGCCAGCATCACCGCCTTGAGCCCGGAGCCGCACACCTTGTTGATGGTCAGGGCCGGGATCACCGGCGGGAGGCCGGCATGTACCGCGGCCTGGCGGGCCGGGGCCTGCCCGCTGCCCCCCTGTACCACCTGGCCCATGATCACTTCGTCGATGGCGGCGGCGTCCACCCTGGCGCGGGCCACGGCTTCCTTGATCACCATGGCGCCGAGCTGGGGAGCGGAAAAACCGGAAAGACCGCCGAGAAACCGGCCGATCGGAGTGCGGACGGCCGAAACGAGGACTGCGATGTTCTGGTCTGCCATGGCGGGAAAATAGTGGAACGGCGCCCCGCCCGGAACGTCAGGGCGCCAGGGCCCGGGTCCGGGTCTCGTGCGCCAGCCGCTCGGCGAGGGCGCCCACGGACACGATCTCCTGCTTCTTCCCGGCGCCGCGCACCCGGAGGGCGACGGTGCCGGCCTCCGCTTCGCGCTGGCCCACCACCGCCATGTAGGGAATTTTCTGGACCTCGCCTTCCCGGATCCGGTAGTTGAGCGTCTCGCCACGGTCGTCCACATGCACCCGCAGCCCGGCCGCCCGGAGTTCCGCCGCCACGGCCTCCGCCGCGGCCGCCTGGGCATCCGAGATCGGCAGGACGCGGACCTGCTCGGGCGACAGCCAGAGCGGAAACGCGCCGGCGAAGTGCTCGATCAGGATGGCGATGAAGCGCTCGAACGAACCGCACATGGCGCGGTGAATCACCACCGGCCGGTGTTCGCTGTTGTCCTCCCCCACGTAGGTCAGGTCGAACCGCTCCGGCTGCGCGTAGTCGAGTTGGATGGTGCCAAGCTGCCACTTGCGGCCGATGGCATCCTCGACATCGAAATCAACCTTGGGCCCGTAGAACGCGCCGTCACCCGCCTTCAGCTCGTAGGGCAGCCCGAGGCCATCGAGTGCGGCCCTGAGCCCTGCCTCCGCCCGGTCCCACAGGTCATCGGTGCCGATCCGCTGCTCGGGACGGGTGGCGAACTTGGCGGTGGCCTTGAGCCCCAGCACGCGGTACACCGTGAAGATCAGCTCCGCCAGGCGCCCTACCTCGGCCCCGATCTGGTCCTCGGTGAGGTAGATGTGGCAGTCATCCTGCTGGAACTGCCGCACCCGGGTGAGCCCCGACAGCGCGCCCGAGAGCTCGTTGCGGTGCAGCACGTCGAACGTGGCGAAGCGGAGCGGCAGCTCGCGGTACGAGTGCTTCCGCATGCCGTACATGACATGGTGCGACGGGCAGTTCATCGGCTTGAGCGAGATGTCGTGCTCGCCGGTCTCGTTGTCGAGCACCAGGAACATGTTCTCCCGGTACTTGCCCCAGTGCCCCGAGAGCTCCCACAACCCCTTGTTATAAAGGAGGGGGGTCTTCACTTCCTGGTAGCCCCGGTCCCGCTGGAGTTCCCGGATGAAGGTGTTGAGCTCGTTGTAGATCAGCGTGCCCCGGTCGGTCCAGAACGCGGCGCCGGGCGATGTCGGGTGAAAGAAGAAGAGATCCAGCTCGCGGCCGAGCTTCCGGTGGTCCCGCTTGCGGGATTCCTCCAGGCGGTGCAGGTAGGCGTCGAGCTCTTCCTGCCGGAACCAGGCAGTGCCGTAGATGCGCTGGAGCATCTGGCGGCGCTCGTCGCCGCGCCAGTAGGCTCCCGCGCCATGCAGCAGCTTGAAGTGCCGGAGCCGCCCGGTGGAGGGGATATGCGGGCCGCGACAGAGGTCGGTGAAGGGCCCGTCGGTGTACACGCTGATGGTCTCGTCATCGCCCAGTTCGCTGATCCGCTCCAGCTTGAGCGGATCGTCGGCGAAGCGCCGGTTGGCATCCGCGCGGTTCACCACTTCGCGCACGAAGGGGTAATCCGCCTTGACCACGCCGGCCATCCGCTGCTCGATGTGCTCCAGGTCCTCGGGCGTGAACGGGCGCGGCACGTCGAAGTCGTAGTAGAAACCGTCCTCGATGGCCGGCCCGAAGCCGATACCGGCCTCGGGAAAGAGTTCCCGCACCGCGGTGGCCAGCACATGCGCCGCCGAATGGCGCAGCAGGGCAAGGGCGTCGGGGTCCTTGTCGGTCAGGATGGAAACCGCCGCGCCGTCGTCCAGGGGGCGGTCGAGGTCCCGCACCTGGCCGTTCACCCGCACGGCAAGTGCCGCACGGGCGAGACCTGCCCCGATGCTGGCAGCCAGGTCGCGCCCGGTGGCGCCGGAGGGCAAGGCCTTGCTGCTGCCGTCCGGCAGGGTCACGCTGATGCCGCTCACGGCGCCAGCTCCTGCGTCGCCGGTGAGACCACCGCAGGCGTGCGTGGCGCCATGATCAGGAACAGGACGATGCCCGCCAGGACCACGGCGGCCACCACCAGCCAGCGTGTCAGATCCGACAATGAGACCTCTGCCCGCTCGTCCGCCATCGGTGCATCCGCGCAGGTGAGAACGAAAATCCGGAATGGAGCTCGGGACCGCCCGAAGCGTGTTAAACTTAGCGGGGAACAGGACCAATTGCAGAGGGGCGATCGTGAGACGCAGCAAGCCGTTGTCCAATGGAGCCGTCATCGGCTGGGGTGCACTTGGCCTGGTGGCCGGCCTCGTCGCAGGGACGGCGCTGGGCGCCTGGGCCGGGGGGGTGAACCGGGAGCGGGTGCGCCGCGCCACGCGCCGGCTCACCGTTCCTGCTCCCGCCGGCCCGCGCACCGCTGCCGCCGCCGCGCGCGACGCGCAGCAGTCGCTCGATGCCGAGCCAGCGCTCGCCGGCCTGGGGCTTGAAGCAGTGCCGGCGGGGCCGGGCGCCGTGGAGCTCCGTGGCTGGGTGTCGAGCCGCATCCTGCGCGCCCGGGCGGCGCGGACCGTGCGCGGTGTTGCCGGCATCGAGTCGGTCGTGAATCGCATCCTGGTGCGCGGCGAGGATGACCGGCCGCGCCCTGACGCCATTCTCCCAGCCGGCCAGCCCGCATGACCGAGCCGCTGGCGCCGCAGTACGACCCATCAGCGATCGAGCGCCCGCTCTACGCTCACTGGGAGGCGCTGGGCGTGTTCCGGCCGGAGGCGCAGCCCGGCGGGACGCCGTACGTGATCATGATGCCGCCGCCCAACGTGACGGCGCAGCTGCACATGGGGCACGGACTCAACAACACCGTGCAGGATGCGCTGGTCCGCTTCGAGCGGATGCGCGGCCGCCAGGTCCTCTGGCTTCCCGGCACCGATCACGCGGGGATCGCGACGCAGAATGTCGTGGAGCGCCTGATCGCGAAGGAGGGGCTCAGCCGGTTCGACCTCGGGCGCGAGGCGTTTGTCGCCCGCGTGTGGGACTATGTCCATGACACCGGCGCCACGATCCTCGACCAGCTCCGGGCCATCGGCGCGAGCTGCGACTGGTCCCGCACCTATTTCACGCTGGACGAAGGGCTCTCCCACGCGGTGCGGGAGGCCTTCGTGCGCCTCTACGAGAAGGGCCTCGTCTACCGCGGGCACTACATCATCAACTGGTGCCCGCGCTGCCTCACCGCGCTCTCCAACGAGGAGGCGGAAAAGCGGGAAGCGCCCGGCAAGCTCTGGCACCTGCGGTATCCGCTGGCGGCCGGCGGCCATCTCACGGTGGCCACGACGCGGCCGGAGACCATGCTGGGCGACACCGGCGTCGCGGTCCACCCTGGCGACGAGCGCTACGCGCACCTCATCGGTACGGAGGTACTGCTTCCGCTGGTGGACCGCCGGATCCCGGTCGTCGCGGACGAGGCGGTGGATCCCGCCTTCGGCACTGGTGCCGTGAAGGTCACCCCGGCACATGACCCGACCGATTTCGAGATCGGCCGCCGCACAGGGCTCGAAACGATCGACGTGATGACGCCGGACGCGCACATGAACGACGCGGTGCCGGAGCGATTCCGGGGGCTGGACCGCTTCGACGCCCGCCGCCAGGTAGTGGCGGAGTTCACGGCGCTGGGCCTGCTGGAGAAGGTGGAGGACCACCAGCACGCCGTGGGCCGCTGCTATCGCTGCGACACGATCATCGAGCCGCGGCTGTCGGACCAGTGGTTCGTGCGGATGGAGCCGCTTGCCCGCCCCGCGCTCGCCGCGTACCGCGAGGGCCGGCTCCGCTTCATTCCCGAGCGTCGCGGCGACGAGTACGTGACCTGGATGGAGAACATCCG
Organism: Gemmatimonadales bacterium; assembly: GCA_035712285.1. Lineage (GTDB taxonomy): Bacteria > Gemmatimonadota > Gemmatimonadetes > Gemmatimonadales > GWC2-71-9 > CAMLHP01. Next base: position 29,923 of record DASTBA010000074.1, read on the forward strand.
CGACTGGTGCATCTCCCGCCAGCTCTGGTGGGGCCACCGGATCCCGGTCTGGTACTGCGAGGACGAGGCCTGCGGGCAGGTGGCCGCCGGCCGCGAGGACGTTGCCGCCTGCCCCGCCTGCGGCGGCCCGGTGCGCCAGGACGAGGATGTGCTCGACACCTGGTTCTCGTCCTGGCTGGTGCCGTTCTCGTCCCTCGGCTGGCCCGATGCCACGCCGGACCTCGCGCGCTTCTATCCCGGCACCACCCTGGTCACCGCACCGGAGATCCTCTTCTTCTGGGTGGCGCGGATGGTGATGTCCGGCTGCGAATTCATGGGCGATATCCCGTTCGGCACCGTGTACCTGCACGGCACCGTGCGCGACACCCAGCACCGCAAGATGTCCAAGTCGCTGGGGAACGGCATCGACCCGCTGGACGTGGTGGACCGCTACGGCGCCGA
>DASTBA010000075.1:0-6716 GCA_035712285.1 Gemmatimonadales bacterium
GGAAGTGGCCTGCCTCGCTATGGCACGCCAGACGCTCCGCTTTTCACACGCCCGCTAGTCTCCGCTTGGTCCTGATGTGACCGGGGTCCCCGCCCCTGATTCCTTTCGTGATCCCGCAGGTGATCCTGCCGCGCCGCCTCATTCCGGCCGGCGCATCTCCGTCCAGCGGTTGGTGGCGTCCAGTACCGCGAACACCGCCGCCCGCTCCGCACTCTCCTTGATCTCCGCCGACCCGGTGAGGAGCAGCGAGTCCCGCCCGCCCAACCCCTGCACCCCGACGAAGGCGAATTGCCGCTCGAACGCCTCCACGATCCGCGCCCCCTCCAGCCCCAGCGCCACCGATGCGCTCACGTCCGCCAGCAGCCGGTCCAGCACCGTGACCGCCGCCTTGGCCGCCGCCTCCACCCGGCTCCGCGGCGTGTCGCTCGACTCCTCGGAGGCCATTTCCGTCTGCCCCCGGTAGCTCAGCGTCACCCGGATGCCGATCCGGTGCGGCCGCTGGCCCGGCGCTACCGCCAGGTTCTCGAACAGCACCGCACGGCGGAGCACCTGCTCCCGCACCGCCTGCTGCTCCAGCGCCTCCAGCGGCTTCACGTCCGCCGTCTGGGCCACGCTGATCTTCCGGTGATCCACCCGGAGCCCGAGCTGCGCCAGCAGGGCGGACTCGATGTTGCGCACCAGCTGCTTGGGCTGCAGGCCCGACTGGGCCAGCACGTGGATCTCGCTCACTTCCCCCAGCGGCGTCGTCACCACCCGCGCCGAGAGGATCCCCTCGAGACTGGTGAGCAGATTCTCCGCCCGACGCACGCCCCAGGGATCGGGAATGGCATCCGCCTGCCCCTGCGGCGCATTGACGGGCCCACTCTGTCTCGACGAATACGGTCCGGTCACACTGTCTCCACCATGTCAGAGCCCACGATCCCTGGCCGGCCGGTGCATGCCGTCAGGCCACCACGTTGCGTCCGGCAGCCTTGGCGCGATAGAGCGCCCGGTCCGCCGTCACGAGGAGATCCCCCTCGTTGGGCTGCTTCGGGTCGAACTCCGCAATCCCGCAACTTACCGTGATGAGCCCGGCTTCGTAGCCCAGCCGCCGCCCCACCCCCTCGATCCCCGCCCGGAGCGCCTCGGCCACCCGGGTGGCGCCCGCCATGTCGGTGCGGGTCAGGATCACCACGAACTCATCGCCGCCATAGCGTGCCGCCACGTCCGAGGCACGGACCGCGTTCCGGATCTCGCCGGCGGCGGCGCGGAGGATCTCGTTCCCCGCCTCGTGCCCGTAGCTGTCGTTCACCTGCTTGAAGCGGTCCAGGTCCAGGAAAAGGACCGCGAAGGTCTCGCCATTACGGCGGCTCCGCTCGATTTCGAATGCCAGCCGGTCCCGCAGGACGCGGTAGGTGGAGAGCCCGGTGAGCAGGTCCACCGCCGCCGCCTGCTGCGCTTCCTCCGCCCGCCGCTCCTGGTAGGGCAGGCACTGCCGCAGCGTCGCCCGGCCGGCCGCCGCCACCTCGGCGAACTTCTCGCAGGTCTCGAACCCGCACGCCCCGCAGTCCCAGGGCCGCCCGTTCGGACCGAGGCCGATGGCCTGCAGGATCGCGTCCATCGCTTCCCGGTCGGGCTCGATCCGGTGCGGCTGGATGTCGAACACCGCACCGACGCTCGCCACCACCGTGCGGTCCACCACCGGGCCCTTGGCCCGCGGCGGCTCGGTGCTCTTGAGCAGCGCGCGCCGCCAGTACAGCTCCTCCCGGGGCCCCGCCAGCGGGTGATCCAGGACGCCCTCGTACGAGAGGATGTCCACGAAGCCCAGGTCCATCCGGTCCACGCTCACCGCCCGCGCGATGGCGGGGAGCTGCGTGAGCCCGCGGACCAGCCGGAAGCGCCCACTCGCCTGCCGGAACTCATCCAGCAGTTCCAGCGGCATCCCGCCCGCGGCACTCAGGTGCCGGCGCCGTTCCTCCGGCACCCGGCTGAAGTAGGTTGCCTGGGCGAGCAGGTTGACCCCCCGGGCCCGGAGCAGCTCTTCAAGATCGCCGAAGGTGATGGCGGCATCCAGATCCGCCGAGCCCTCGGCCGCATTCACCCCTGCATAGACGATGCTCAGTCCCTTGCCGAACCGGGCCCTGAGGTGCCGGGCCTCCGCCGCCGAGGGCGTGGTCACCGGTGCCAGATAGGGCACCAGCTCCGGATACCGCGAACGCACCGTGTCCACCACCACCGGGTCGGTGGAGCGGATCAGGGTCCCCCAGGGCTCGTCCCGCCAGAGCCGGAGGTATTCGGCGGCGACCAGCTCGTCGCCGATCACCCCGCGGGTGACCGTGCGGAAGCCGGCCTCGTAGCATGCGTTGACGACCTGCTCGGGGGTGGCAGGGTAGAAGTGGGCCGCCATCTCCGGGCTCAGGATCAGGATCCCGTCGCCCTGGGCCGCGATGGCCAGGGCCCGGCCGACCTCGCCGTTGACCCGGACGGCCTCGTGCGGGCATACGGCAAAACACTGGCCGCACCGGATGCACAGCTCGTCCACCACCTGCAACAGCGGCGCCTCCCCAGCCACGGCAATGGCATCGGTGGGGCAGGCCCGGACACAGGCGAGACACGCGACACAGGCTTCGGCGTCGATGACGAAGTGCAAGTACTGCCGCCCGGATGTGGTAAGGGTGGCAGCCAATATGCATGTCCGGCTTCAAGAAAGTCAAGAGATGGAGTCGCGCAAACCGTGGCAAGACCGCAACTTAGCCGTCGCGGTGCCGCATCATGAAACACCCACACCCAGCCCTAAATCATTCCAGATGATAGGCTTTGATCTTCCGGTACAGAGTTCGCTCCCCGATCCCCAGCTGATCGGCCGCCTTCCGGCGGTTTCCCCGGGCCTCGCGGAGGGCCGCCCCGATGGCGGCCTTCTCCACCTCCTCCATGGTCATCCCGGACCGGTAGACGATCTCGTCCCCGGTGTCGGGTTCCGCAATCTGCGAGAGATCGCCCACCATGGGGGCGTCCGCCAGCTCGATGACCCGGACCCGGGGCGGGCCGTCGTCCAGCCGCTTCCGGAGCTCCTCGACCTGGAGCCGGAGGTCCATGAGGTTCCGGAGGATGAACTCCAGCTCCTGGCTCCCCAGCCCATCCCCTCGAACCGCCTGTGCCACCCGCACCGGCAGCAGTACCGGCCCCTCGGCGATGTCGGGCGGGATGTCGCTGGCGCGGATCTCGGTGCCGGGCGCCAGCACCACCATGCTCTCGATCAGGTTCCGGAGCTGGCGGACGTTGCCGGGCCAGGGCGCGTTGACCAGCCGCTCCATCGCGTCCGGCGCGATGCCGCGGAAGGTGCGGTCGTGCTGGCGGGCAAATTCCCGGATGAACCGGCGCACCAGCAGCGGGATGTCGCTGCGCCGTTCGCGCAGCGGCGGCAGGTAGATGTTGAGGACGTTGAGCCGGTAGTAGAGATCGTCCCGGAACTCGCCGAGGGAGACGAGATCGCGGAGCGCCCGGTTGCTGGCGGCGACCACGCGCACGTCCACCCGGATCGGCTGGGTGCCGCCCACGCGGAAGAAACTGCGGCTCTCCAGCACCCGAAGCAGCTTCACCTGCACGCTGAGCGGGATCTCGCCGATTTCGTCGAGGAAGAGGGTGCCGGTGTCCGCCAGTTCGAACCGGCCGAGCCGCCGCTCGGCGGCGCCGGTGAAGGCGCCCTTCTCGTGGCCGAAGAGCTCGCTCTCGAGCAAGGTCTCGGGCAGCGCGGCGCAGTTGACCGCGATGAACGGCTTGCCGCGGCGGGGCGAGAGATCGTGGATCCCCTTGGCGACGAGTTCCTTGCCGGTGCCGCTTTCGCCCTGGATCATCACGGTGCTGGTGACTGGCGCCATCTGCTCGATCTTGACCAGCACTTCCTGGATCGCCTCGCTCTCGCCGGCGATGCCGGTGCGTTCCTGCAGTTGCCGGCGCTCGATGAGGCGCCGAGCGAGCTGGGTCAGGTCATCGGCGACGGCGGGCTTGGTCATCACCGCGGTGGCGCCGAGGCGCTCGACCCGCTCGGTGCGCTCGGAGTCGGTGGGCTCGAGGAGGGCCAGGGTGGAGGCCTCCGCATCCCGGGCCAGGGCCACCAGGTGCCGGGCCCACGGCTCGTGCACCGCGCCGGTGAGGATCACCAGCTCCGGGCGCTCGCGGCGGAGGGCGCCGGGCGCGTCATCGTGGGAGCTCACCATGCCGGTGCTGAAGCCAGCGGCCTCGAGGGCGGCGTTGGACCGCACCGCGGTTTCGAGGTCGTCCATGGTGATGAGGATCTGGCTGGGCATGGGTGGAAGTTAGGCAGGATGGGCGGGATGGGCAGATGCGAGGTGAGTCGTCGCCCCGGCGAACGCCGGGGTCCAGAGGACGGAGTTCTGGTGACCCGGATTCCGGCGTGCGCCGGAATGACAGCGACGCTCGACCTACCGATGCCCTCCCGCCGCCTCGCCCCGCACCAGCCCCACCGCATGCTCCAGCAGTGGTGTCAGCACCGCGAGCCCGTCCCGCACGCCCGATGGGCTCCCCGGCAGGTTGACGATGAGCGTCCGCCCGCGCACGCCGGCGACGCCGCGGGAGAGCACGGCGTACGGCACTTTCGGATAGTTGGTGAGCCGGACCGCCTCGGCGATGCCGGGCGCTTCCCTGGTGAGCAACGGGCGGGTGGCTTCGGGGGTCACGTCCCGCGGAGCGAGCCCGGTGCCACCGGTGGTGAGAATCACGTCGGCGAGATCGTCATCGGCCCAGCGCACCAGCCATTCAGCGATGCGCTGGGTCTCGTCCGGCACCAGTTCGTGCGCCGCGATGTCGTACCCCCGTGCGGCGGCCCACTCCACGATCGCGGGGCCGGATCTGTCCTCCCGCTCGCCCCGGCTCCCGGCATCCGAAATGGTGAGGACGGCAATGCGCATCACTAATCGACCGCACACGAAAACACGAAAACACGAAAAGACAATTTCGTGCTTTCGTGCTTTCGTGTGGTCACGAGCCGGCCTTGCGCACCGAGCCACCGGTGTAGAACGGACGGCTCACCACGGTGGCTGGCACCCGCTGGCCCCGGATCTCCACCTCGAACGTCGTGCCAGGCTTGGTGTTTCCCGCGGGCAGGTAGGTGGTGCCGACGCCATAGCCCAGCGACGGACTCACCGTGCCGCTCCGCACGATATCCACCTGGCGGTCGCCGACGTACACCGGATAGCCGTGCCGCGGAAAGGCCTTCCCCTCCATCCGGAAGCCGACCATGCGCCGGGTGACGCCCCGCTCCTTCTGCACGCTCAGCGCGTCGGCCCCCGTGAACGGCGCTCCCTTGTCCAGCTTCACGATCCACTGGAGGCCCGCCTCCAGCGGCGTGATGGTATCGTCAATCTCGTTGCCGTAGAGGGCGTACGCCATCTCCAGCCGCAACGAGTCCCGCGCCCCGAGTCCGATGGGCACCGCGCCGGCCTGGGTGAGCGCGGTCCAGAGCTTCACCGTATCGCCGGCGCGACAGTACAGCTCGAAGCCGTCCTCGCCGGTGTAGCCGGTGCGGGAGATGAAGCAGTCCACGCCGGCGATGCGCCCGGTGGTGAAGTGGTAGTAGCCGATGTCCGCCAGTTTCAGGTTCGCCAGCGGCTGCACCAGCGCCTCGGTCTTCGGCCCCTGCACCGCGAGCAGGCCGGTCTCGTCGGAAATGTCCCGGAGCCGCACGTTGGCGCCGCCCTTGAGATCGACGATGTGCTCCCACGCCTTCGCGCGGTTCGACGCGTTGACCACGATCATGATCTTGTCGTCGAAGCGATAGACGGTGCAGTCGTCCACGAAGGTGCCTTCCTTCGTGAGGATCGCCGAGTACTGCACCTGCCCCGCCTCGAGGGCACCGACGTCGTTGCAGGTGACGCGGTTGACGAAGGCGTTCCGGTCGGGTCCGGTGACCTCGAACTCACCCATGTGGGAGACGTCGAAGATCCCGACACCGGTGCGCACCGCCTGGTGCTCCGCGGTGATGCCGGTGGGATACTGGACCGGCATCTCGTAGCCGGCAAAGGGCACCATCTTCGCGCCGAGGGCGAGGTGCGTGGCGTGCAGGGGGGTCAGGAGGAGGTCAGTCATGGGTTCCGATCAGTAGGGGCGCACGGCCGTGCGCCCGTTCGGGGCGCATGGGTGTGCGCCCGTTCGGGGCGCATGGGCGTGCGCCATCGCATTCACGCCAGCATCGCCATCAGCGCCTTCTGGGCGTGCAGCCGGTTCTCGGCCTCATCGAAGACGCGGGATTGCGGCCCTTCGATGACGGCCTCGGTCACTTCCTCCCCCCGGTGCGCCGGGAGGCAGTGCAGAAAGATGGCGTCTTTCGCCGCCAGCGCCATCAGCGCCTCGTCCACGCAGAACCCGCGGAACGCCTGCTCCCGCTGCTTCTGCTCCTCCTCCTGCCCCATCGACGCCCAGACATCGGTGTTGACCACATGGGCGCCCCGCACCGCCTCGCGCGGGTCGCGATGGACGGAGATCGTCGCCTTGGCCTGGTTCCGCGCCAGGATGCCCGCGTCGGGATCGTATCCCGCCGGGCAGGCGAGCCGCAGTTCGAAGCCCAGCACGCCGGCGGCGTTGATCCAGCTGTGGGCCATGTTGTTGCCGTCCCCCACCCACGCGATGGTCCTCCCTTCCCACCCGCCCAGGTTCTCGCGCACGGTGAGCAGGTCGGCCAGGATCTGGCAGGGATGCAGCAGGTCGGTGAGGCCATTGAT
>DASTBA010000076.1:0-49350 GCA_035712285.1 Gemmatimonadales bacterium
ACCTCGGAAGGCGGCGGCGTCTTCGTGTACCACAGTTTTCTTGGCGAAGGTGCGCTTCACGTGAGGGGTGCGGATCTGGCCTATCGCTTCGAACGTTCCGAACGGCCGGAGGAACAGCGGCTGCTCGAGCTGTTCCGGACGGTACGGCCGCTGCTCGACAACTCCATTGTCGGACGGAGCCGGTGGACAGTGCATACGCTGGCGGTGGATGCCACCCTGCCGGGCCGGTGGGGCAGTCTGCGCGCGGCACCATTCGCCGAACTGTCGCATGGCCGGGTCACGAGCCTCTCCCCGGCGGCCTTCGACCCGGCGGCGTTTTACGGGCGAGACACCTTCTGGAGCGTGGCCATCGGTGTGCGCCTCGGCTGGGGCATGCGTCTCCATCGCATGGGCCGCTACGGTGCGTCCGCTGATCCTCCGCGTCCCGGAGGCCTTGCAACCCACGATATGCAGTGACCATGCGCCGCACGATTCCCGCCCTGCTCGCCCTGGCCCTGGCTGCCTGTGGCGATTCGACCAGCCCGGCTCATTCTGCCACCACGATCGCGGCCCTGGATGGCCTGAACCAGAGCGGCGAGGCCGCCGCGGCGCTTCCCGCGCCCCTTCGCGTGAAGGTCACGGATGCCGCTGGCCAGCCGGCGGCGAATGTCGCCGTCACATGGACCGTCACCGGAGGTGGCGGGAGTATCTCGCCAGTCACCTCGCTCTCCGATGCTGATGGCATAGCCGGCGCGGTCTTCACGCTGGGACCGCAGGCCGGCGCCCAGTCGGCGCAGGCGGCGGTCGCGGGGCTGAGCGGCTCGCCGGTCACCTTCGCGGCGACGGCGATCATGACCGGCGCATCGAGCATCCAGCTCGTCACTACGGTGCCGATCCCGCCCGACTACGGCATCCATGACACCTATGTCCGGGACGGGCTGGCCTTCGCCTTTGCCTGGAACACCGGTGTGCGGATCTACGACGTGGGCAACGGGCGGGCCGGTGGGAGCCCGGCGGCGCCGGTGCTCATCAGCGCGCTCGTGACCGACACCTCGGTGGATGGCGCGAGCCCGAGCGTCCACAACGGCTGGTGGTTCCACAACCCGGTGACGGGGGAGGCACGCTATCTCTTCATCGGCCAGGAAGGACCGGGGTCCATCGGCGCGAGCAGCAGCGGGGACATCCACGTGGTGGATGTGTCCGACCTCGCCCATCCGGCGGAGGTCGCTTTTTTCCATCACGCGCCCGTGGACGGCCAGACCGCCGGGACCCACAATTTCTGGATGGACGAGCAGCACGCGATCCTCTACGCGGCGTACTACAACGCCGGTGTGGTCGCGCTGGATGTGTCGGGAACGCTGTCCGGCGACCTGTCGAACCGGGTCATCGCCGAAATCCGGCCGGGCGGGGCGGGAAATACCTACACCTGGGGGGTGATGCTCGCGGCGGACGGTTCACTCTACGCCGCCGACATGCTGAGCGGCTTCTGGCATCTCCAGCTCAGCGGGGCACAGTTCACCGTGCTCGGCGGCGGCAACAACGTGAGCGACCGCTTCTCCTCCGACCTCTGGGTACACGGGACCGCCGGTTACAGCGGCACCTGGGGGACGCGCGGGACGAGCCCCGGCAATGAGGTGAAGGTCTGGGGCATCGGTGCAGCCATGCCGACGGCGGAGCCCGCCGTCACGATTCCTGACGTGGGGACCGTGAGTGATCTTCAGGTCACCGACGACGGCCGCTGGCTGATCGTGACCACCGAGTACGGGACCGGCGCGGGGCTATACCTCTACTCGCTGGCCCAGCCGCTCACGCCGGCCCTCGTGGATCACTACCTGGTCGCATCCGGTTCCGGCGGCCTGCACACCGGCACCATCGCCGTCATCAACGGCCGCACCTATGTGTTTGCGGCACGGGACCCGAATCCCGGCGGTCCCGCGCTCATGATCTTCGACGTGACCGCCGCTATTGCCCCGTAGTCCAGGTGTCGTTGCGCGGGTTCAGGTCCTTGAACCAGCTGCCGGCCCAGAGCTGCGCCTTGATCACCGGCTTCGGCGTGGTCGTTTCGGCCACGGCGGAATCCCCGAAATACCAGACGTCCACCGGCAGCGAGACCACCTGCGTCGTGCTGTCGGCGAGCGTCAGGGTGACTTTCACGGGCATCACCTGCTGCCCGACGTTCTTCACCGTGATGCTGACGGCGTTGCCACCGGCTGAATCGGCCTTCTGCGTGACGCCCGCGATCGCCTGGTCCAGCGCGTCGGTCGAGTAGAACCAGCCCCGCCAGAACCAGCTCAGGTCACGGCCGGACATGTCCTCCATGGTGCGGAAGAAATCGTCCGGCGTGGGGTGCTTGAACGCCCAGCGCCGCGTGTACTCGGCGAAGGCCTTGTCGAACACCTCCGGCCCCAGCACCTGGTTCCGGAGCGCCAGCAGGGCGATGGACGGCTTCACGTACGCCAGCTCGCCCAGGTTGTTGTCGTTGCGATAGCGATTGGCCGCGGTCATGATCGGCTGGGCGGTCGGCTCCTGATCCGCCGTCATCACGAACCGCTCCTCGCCCAGGCGCCGCAATGCGTCATTCCGCTTGAAGTAATCCTCTTCCGAGAATGTGTTGATGAAGGTGTTGAAGCCTTCGTCCATCCAGGCGTAGAGCCGCTCGTTCGAGCCCACCACCATCGGATACCACATGTGCCCGATCTCGTGGGTCACGACCGCATAGAGCTCCTCCCGCGAGTCGTTGCGGGACTCCATCGCCAGCATCGGGTACTCCATGCCCGAGACCGGCCCCTCCACCGCCGAGATCTGCGGATAGGGATACGGCAGCCAGTGCTCGCTGTATTCCTTGATCGAGAACGCCGCCATCTTCGACGCCTCCTGCCACAGCTCCTTCGCCGAGGGGCGATAGTACGCAAAGGCGTAGTGGCCGTCGTAGCCCTGGGCGTCCCAGATGTATTCCGGCGAGGTGGCCCAGGCAACATCGCGCACGTTCTTCGCCGAGAACCGCCATGTGCTGGTGCCGGTGCGCGCCGGGCGCGCCGAACCATCCGCGAGCTCGGCCTCGGTGACGATGTGCACCGTGGTGTCGCTGGTGCGGGCCGCGGCCAGGCGGGCGCGCTGGCGCGGCGTCAGCACCTCGAGCGGATTGGCGACCATGCCGGTGCCGGCGACGATATAACCGGCGGGTACCGTCACGGCGTAATCGAAGTCGCCGTATTCGAGATAGAACTCTCCCTGGCCCTGGTACTGGTCGGTGTTCCAGCCCCTGATGTCATCGTAGACCGCCAGCCGGGGATACCACTGCGCCAGCTCGTAGAGCGAGCCGTCCCGGCCCATGCGGTCCGCCCCATGCTCCGGAATGTTGAAGGCGAAGTCGAGGGAGATCACGGTCGTGGCGCCCGGGGCGAGCGGCGTGGCGAGCTCCACGAACATCATCGTGTCGTCCACGCGGCCCTTGAGCGGCTTGGCCGCGATACGGGCCCGGGCACCGGCGCGGGCCGGCGCCGACTGGGTCATGTCGGACACCACGAACCCGCCATCGAAGCCGGCCCCGCCGAAGCGCGACTCAGCCGGAAAGAGCTTCGAGCCGACGCTGCCCGGCTTGAAGAGGTTCTGGTCCAGCTGGACATACAAATGATCGAGCGTGAGGGGCGAATGGTTGGTGTAGGTGATGCGCTCGTGCCCGGTGAGTCGCTTGGCCGCCGTGTCCAGGGTGGCGGTGATGCTGTAGGACACGCGCTGCTGCCAGTACCTCGGTCCCGGCCGCCCATCGGCGGTACGGATGTCATTGCCTGGCCGAAGGGGGAGTGGGGAAAAGATGCCGGTATCGAGAACTGCGGGCTGGATGGTCGGGGCGGCGGGTGGTTGCTGGGCGGCCAGGGCGGATGCAAGGCCGAGGGCGATTCCTGCAATGAGGAGGCTTCTCATACATCCTTCGGTTGAATAGTGCCCGGCCAATGCCGGGGATAATGGTTCGTCAGAGCCGCGGCAGGGTCACACCCTGCTGACCCTGATACTTGCCGTTCTTGTCCCGGTAGCTGACTTCGCAGATATCGTCATCGTCTGCCTCGAAGAACAGGACCTGGCAGATGCCCTCGTTGGCGTAGATCCGGGCGGGCAGGGGCGTGGTGTTGCTGATTTCGAGGGTGACATGCCCTTCCCACTCCGGCTCGAACGGGGTGACATTGGTGATGATGCCGCAGCGGGCGTAGGTGGACTTGCCCACGCAAATGGTGAGCACATTTCTCGGAATTCGGAAATACTCCACCGAGCGGGCCAGGGCAAAGCTGTTCGGGGGGACGATGCAGATCTCACCCTCGAACTCGACGAAGCTCCGGGCATCGAATTCCTTCGGGTCCACCACGGCCGAAAGCACGTTGGTGAAGATCTTGAACTCCGGCGCCACGCGCATGTCGTAGCCGTAGGAGGACACCCCGTAGGAGATCACCCGGCGCCCGCGCGCGTCCACGTCGCGGACCTGGCGCTCCGTAAAAGGCTCGATCATGCCCTGTTCCCGGGCCATGCGGCGGATCCAGCGGTCGGACTTGATGGACATGCGGTCCCTCGGCGTGGGTGCGGACCGGGTGCGGCGCGATCGGCGCGCAATATAGCCGGTCCGGTAACGGTATGTGACGTTGGCGCTTGGGTTGTATCAGTCCGGAGCCCGGGTTAGATTCACGTCGCTCCTTGTGAAAATTCTCACGAACGGGCCCATGCTTCAGCCTTATATCCCCATTCTGCTGCTAATTGCGTTCGTGGTGGCCAATGCAGTGCTGATGCTTGGCCTCTCCCACGTGCTGCAATGGTCCCGCCCCACAGCGGTGAAGCAGGCGCCCTATGAATCGGGCATGCCGGTGCTGGGCGATGCCCGGGAGCGGTTTTCCGTCAAGTTCTATCTCGTCGCCATGCTGTTCATCATCTTCGACATCGAAACCGTCTTCATGATTCCGTGGGCGGTGGCGTTCCAGCAGCTGCGGCAGATGTCCGGTCTGCTGATCGTCGAGATGCTGGTCTTCGTGCTCATCCTCGGGGTGGGCTACATCTACGTCTGGAAGCGGGGTGCGCTCGAATGGGATTGACTGTCCCCGAGCCGGCCGGGACCGGCGCCCGCATGTCGCTGGCCTCGCCCAACTGGATCACGACCCGGCTCGATTTCCTGACCAACTGGGCTCGCGCCAACTCGCTCTGGCCCATGCCGTTCGGCACCGCCTGCTGCGCCATCGAGTTCATGGCCACGGCGGCCAGCCGGTTCGACATCGCGCGCTTCGGCATGGAGCGGCAGAGCTTCTCTCCCCGGCAGGCGGACGTGCTCATCTGCGCCGGCCGGCTGCCGTTCAAGCTGGCCCCGGTGATCCGCCGGATCTGGGACCAGATGCCCCAGCCCAAGTGGGCCATCTCCATGGGGGCCTGCGCCTCGTCCGGCGGCATCTTCGACAACTACGCGATGGTGCAGGGCATCGACACGATCATTCCGGTGGACGTCTACGTGCCCGGATGCCCGCCCCGGCCCGAGGGGCTCATCTACGGCATCATGCTGCTCCAGAAGAAGATCAAGGGCGAGTCCATCGTGGACCCGACCCTTCGCGACGAGCAGCTCGTGGGCCCCGACGGGCTCTTCCTTCCGCCCGGGCGGATTGACGAATTGTCGGAGCCCTTCGGCAATTCCGTCTCGCAGACCCGGTCGTCATGAGCGCGCCTCTCGCGACCCAGCCGTCGTCTTCCGCCGCGGCCCTCCGCTCGGCGTTCGGCGACGCCGTCGAGCGGGTCGAGGTGTCCTGCGGCGACACCATCGTCTATGTCCGGAACGACAAGGCCCATGAGATCCTCGCCTGGCTCAGGGACACCCCGTCCGAGCGGTACGACTATCTCACGGATGTGACCGCGGTGGACTACCGCGATCCCGAGCGGCCGCTCGAGGTGGTCTACCAGCTGCGCTCGCTGGAGCGGAAGGCGGACCTGCGCGTCAAGATCGCGCTCGATCGCGATCGCGACATGCGGGTGGCCAGTGTGTGGGACCTCTGGAAGGGCTCCGACTGGCTGGAGCGCGAGACCTACGACATGTTCGGCGTGCGCTTCGACGGCCATCCCGACCTGCGCCGCATCCTCATGTGGGAGACCTACGCCGAGGGCTATCCGCTCCGGAAGGACTTCCCGCTGCGCGGGCACTTCAACCGCGCGGAACAGACCCGCCAGGCGCTGGCGGCGAACCCCGAGGCGCACTACTCGCTGGAGGAACTCTCCATCGCCGAGGCGTTCGGGGAGCTGCCGGCCGACATGCAGGAACGGCTCGCCCGCGGCGAGCGGGGGTTCCTCAAGTGAGCGGCACGCGCACGGTGGAGCTGTCGCTGGCCACTCCCACGCTGGACCGGGAGGGGCGGGTGCGGAAGGTGGCGCTCGGGCTGGCCGGTGGGGACACCAGCGGCTACGACGAGGAGTTCGGCGCCGAGCACCTGCTCGTCAACATCGGCCCGCAGCACCCGGCGACACACGGCGTGCTCCGGCTGGTGCTCGAGCTCGAGGGCGAGACCGTCCGGCGCTGCATCCCGCACATCGGCTACCTGCACTCCGGCTTCGAGAAGCTGGGCGAGTACCGCACCTACAACCAGATCATCCCGCTCACCGACCGGACCGATTACCTCTCGCCGATGGCCAACAACGTCTGCCTGGCGCTGGCGGCCGAGAAGCTGATGGGGATCGAGATCACCGAGCGGTGCCAGGTGCTCAGGGTCATCGCCTGCGAGATGAGCCGCATCATCTCGCACCTGGTCTGGATCGGCACCACCGGAATCGATCTCGGGGCCTTCACGCCCTTCCTGTGGAGCTTCCAGGAGCGGGAGCGGATCTACAACCTGCAGGAAGCGTGGACCGGTGCCCGGCTCACCACCAGTCTCACGCGGGTCGGCGGCCTGATGGCGGACGTGCCGGCGGGCTGGGAGGACGGGCTCCGCGAGTTCTGCCGCACCTTCCCGACGACGCTGGCCGAAGTGGACACGATGTTCACCCGCAACGCCATCTGGTGCGGGCGAACCCAGGACGTCGGCGTGATGGGCCGCGAGGACGCCATCAACTACTCGCTGAGCGGGCCGATGCTCCGGGCCAGCGGCGTGGACTACGACGTCCGCAAGGATCGTCCGTACCTGGGGTACGAGACGTACGATTTCGACGTGCCGGTGGGGGAGCACGGCGACATCTACGACCGCTATCGCGTCCGGCTGGAGGAGATGTTCCAGTCCACCCGGATCCTGGCCCAGGCGGTGGAGCGGCTGAAGCCCGGGCCGATCAACGTCAGCGACCCTCGTATCATCCTGCCGCCCAAGTCCCGCGCCATGGGCGACATGGAGGCGATGATCTACCACTTCAAGCAGGTGATGGAAGGGGTCAAGGCGCCGGTGGGCGAGGCGTACATGGGCGTCGAGAATCCCAAGGGCGAGCTGGGCTACTACTTCGTCTCCGACGGCACCGCCAAGCCGGTGCGCTGGCGCATCCGGCCGCCGTCGTTCCTGAACCTGGCGGCGCTGCCCAGGCTCTGCGAGGGCGCGCTGCTGTCCGACGTGATTGCCATCAATGCGAGCGTGGACATCGTGATGGGAGAGATTGACCGATGAGCGCCGCCGCGCTGCATGCCGACGAGGCGTACCAGCCGGTGTTCACCGGCGAGACCCTGGCGGCGCTGGAACGGAAATTCGCCGAATATCCCACGAAGCAGGCGCTGCTGCTTTCCGCGCTCTGGATGGTGCAGGAACGGCGAGGATGGGTCAGCGAGCCCGCCATCCATGAAGTCGCCGGGGTGCTCGGGCTCACGCCGGCCCATGTTCGTGGAGTGGTGACCTTCTATACCATGTACCACACCCACCCGGTGGGGCGCCACTTCATCCAGGTGTGCACCACGTCGCCGTGCGGGCTCTGCGGCGCGGAAGAGACCATGAAGGCGCTGCTCCAGCACACCGGCTGCGGCGAACCGGGCGCCACCAGCCCCGACGGGCGCTTCACGGTGGTCGAGGTCGAATGCCTCGGCGCCTGCGGCTTTGCGACGCCGGTCATGATCAACGATGACTTCATCGAGAGCGTGACCCCGGAGAAGGTGCCGGCCCTCCTCGAGGGGTACCGGTAATGGGCTACCCGCATCCGAGCCACGCCGGCGAGACGGTCGTGCTCTCGAAATACTTCGGGGACGCCGGTGCCCGCACGGTGGACGGCTGGCAGCAGCGCGGCGGCTACGAGGGGCTGAAGAAGGCCCTCGGCATGACGCGCGAGGCCGTGATCGAGGAAGTGAAGGCGTCGGGGCTCCGTGGCCGCGGCGGGGCGGGCTTCCCGACCGGCATGAAGTGGAGCTTCATGCCCAAGGAGGACGGCAAGCCGCACTACCTGGTCTGCAACGCCGACGAATCGGAGCCGGGCACCTTCAAGGACCGCGAGATCATGCGGTGGACGCCGCACGCGCTCATCGAGGGCTGCGCCATCGGTGCCTACGCGATGCGGGCGGAGCGCTGCTACATCTACATCCGCGGCGAGTTCACCGAGCCGTGGGCCGTGATGTCGAAGGCGGTGGCCGAGGCATACGCGAAGGGCATCCTGGGCGCCAGCGCGATGGGCAGCGGCACCCGCATCGACATCACCCTGCATCGGGGTGCCGGCGCCTACATCTGCGGGGAAGAGACCGCGATGCTCAACTCGATCGAGGGCCGGCGCGGCAATCCCAGGATCAAGCCGCCGTTCCCGGCGGCCGCCGGCGTCTTCGGGCTCCCCACGACCGTGAACAACGTCGAGACGCTGACGGCGGTGCCGCACATCCTCACCCGCGGCGCCGCCTGGTACAAGGGCCTCTGCCTCGGAAATCCCAGGAGCACCGGCACCAAGCTGATCTCGGTCTGCGGCCATGTGCAGCGCCCCGGCAACTACGAGATCACCATGGGCACGCCGATGAAGACGCTGCTCTACGACATGTGCGGCGGCCTGCGGCCGGGCCGGACCCTCAAGGCCGTGATTCCCGGCGGTTCCTCCGTGCCGATCATGACGGCGGCCGAGGCCGAGAGCTGCATCATGGATTACGAGGGGGTCATCGAGAAGGGCTCGATGCTCGGCTCGGGCGGGATGATCGTGATGGACGACACCACCGACATCGTCTATCAGGTCTGGCGGCTCGCCCGGTTCTATGCCCACGAGAGCTGCGCCCAGTGCACCCAGTGCCGTGAGGGCACCGCCTGGACCACCCGGATCCTCGGGAGGATGCTCGCGGGCGAGGGCAAGGAGTCGGATTTCGATCTGCTGCTGGACCTTTCGAAGAACATGACGGGAACCACGATCTGCGTGCTGAGCGACTCGTGCGCCGTGCCCATCATCAGCGGCATCCAGAAGTTCCGGGGCGAGTTCGAGGCCTACATCCGTCGCGAGCGCAAGCCGGCGCTGGCGCTCAGCCCCGCGTGAGGTGACATGAGCCCGGACATGGTGACGGTCACGATTGACGGCATTGCCGTCTCGGTGCCCAAGGGGACCACGATCATCGAGGCCGCCAAGCAGGCCGGGGTGCTCGTGCCGCACTACTGCTATCACCCGTCGCTGCCATCGCCGGCGGTCTGCCGCATGTGCCTGGTGGAAGTCGAGAAGGCACCCAAG
The DNA here is from genome assembly GCA_035712285.1 of Gemmatimonadales bacterium. Lineage (GTDB taxonomy): Bacteria > Gemmatimonadota > Gemmatimonadetes > Gemmatimonadales > GWC2-71-9 > CAMLHP01. Next base: position 9,589 of record DASTBA010000076.1, read on the forward strand.
CTGATGCCGGCCTGCGTGACCCAGGTGGCCGACGGTCAGGTGGTGCACGTCCAGAGCGAGCGGGCGCTGGAACAGCGGACCGGTGTGCTCGAGTTCCTGCTGATCAACCATCCGCTCGACTGCCCGATCTGCGACCAGTCCGGCGAGTGTGAACTCCAGGACTACACCTTCCAGGAGGGCCGGCCCGCCACCCGGTTCAGCCCCGACTTTGCCAAGCGCTACAATCCGGTGGAGGACTTCGGGCCCGATATCATCTATGTGCCCAACCGCTGCATCCTGTGCACTCGCTGTGTCCGCTTCATGGACGACGTGGCGAAGGCGCCGGTGCTCAACGTGAGCGAGCGCGGCGACCGCGCCTTCATCGGCATCGACCAGTCCGAGCGGCTGGACCATCCCTGGTCGGGCAACGTGGTGGATCTCTGCCCGGTCGGCTCGCTGCTGTCGAAGGACTTCCTGCACAAGGCACGCGCCTGGGACCTGGACAAGACCGCCAGCATCTGTCCCGGCTGCAGCCAGGGGTGCAACATCACCATCGAGACGCGCGACGATGCGGTGGTGCGGCTCAAGCCCCGGCCCAACCTGGATGTCAACCGCCACTTCATGTGCGACCACGGCCGGCTGGACTACCGCTGGATGAACCGGGGCGACCGGGTCGAGGCGCCGCTGGTGCGGAAGGGTGCCACGGTCGCGGCCGCGGACTGGGATCACGCCCTTGATGCGGCGGGGGACATCCTGCGCGCCGCCAGCGGGCCGGTCGTGATTCTCGCCTCCGGCCGGGCCTCCGTGGAGTCGCTCGGCCTGGTGCGGCAGCTGGTGGAGCGTCAGCCGGTGACCGCGGCGGTCAAGGTTCCGCTGGGTGATGAAGCGCCGCTGGCCGGCATCCCGAACCTGGCGCTCCGGCGCGAGCGAGTGCCGAATCTCGATGGCGCGCGGCTCGTGGGGTACACCGCCTCGTGGCAGGAGGCGCTGGATGCGGTCCCGGGTGCCGCGGTGGTCCTGGTGCTGGATGCCGAGCTGTCCGACGCGGAGGCCGCGGACCTGCGGCGTGCGAAGGGCAAGATCGTGGCGCTCGCCACCGTTTCGGCGGACTGGCACGCCGATGCGGCGGTGGTGCTCCCGGTGACCACGATGGCCGAGGAGAATGGGGTCTACGTCAACCGGGACCAGCGGGCCCAGCGCTACCAGCAGGCCAAGGCGCCGCCGGCGATGGCGCGGCCGGCCTGGTGGGTGGCGGGCGAGATCCTGGCCGGACCGGGGCCCGATGCCTCGGCGCCGGCGTCCGCCGCCGAAGCGTTCCTGATGGTGGCGCGGACCTGCCTGGCATTCGATGGACTGTCGCATGACAGCCTGGGGTGGAGCGGCCAGCCGGTCCAGGCCGCGGCGGGAGTGGGCGCATGACGCCGGAAATGAAGGGCTTCCTGCTGCTCACCATCATCAAGCTGATCGCGGTGTTCACCGTAGTGATGGTGGGCGTTGCGATGCTCACGCTGATGGAACGGAAGGTCTGCGCCTGGATGCAGAACCGGCGCGGGCCCAACCGGGTGGGCTGGGCCGGCCTGCTGCAGCCGGCGGCGGACGGCCTCAAGAACATCCTCAAGGAAGAGACCCTGCCGGCGCAGGCGAGCCGCGGGCTCTTCCTGCTGGCGCCGGCCATGTCCTTCATCCCGGCGCTGATGCTGAGTGCGGTGATTCCCTTCGCGGCGCCGCTCAATCTCGACTTCGATGACTTGGGGGCCGCCCTTGCCGGGGTGCAGGTGCATGTCCCCGTCCTCGGTGCGATCGTGCACGCGGTGCTGTCGGCCCTGGGCTGGTTGGTACAGGCGGTTCTTGGAACGGTGGCATACCATGGCGCCATGCCGATGGTGGTCGCCGACGTCCCGATCGGATTCCTGTTCGTCCTCGCCATCAGCTCGATGGGGATCTACGGCATCGCGCTGGCCGGCTGGTCCTCCAACAGCAAGTACAGCCTGCTGGGCGGGCTCCGCGCCAGCGCGCAGATGGTCTCCTACGAAGTGGCGATGGGCATGAGCCTGATTCCGGTGCTCCTGCTCGCCGGCAACGTGTCGTTCTCGGCGATCATCGCGGCCCAGCACACCCTCTGGTTCGTGCTGCCGCTCTTCGTCTCGTTCTTCATCTTCCTGGTCTCCGGGTTCGCGGAAACGAACCGCCTGCCGTTCGACCTGCCGGAGGCGGAGTCGGAACTGATCGCCGGGTACCACACCGAATACAGCGCGATGAAGTTCTCGATGTTCTTCATCGCCGAGTATTCCAATGTGGTCACCGTGAGCGCCATGGTGGCGACGCTGTTCTTCGGCGGCTGGGACATTCCCTTCACCCACTGGGACGAGTCCGGCACCTGGCTCGCCGTGCTGGCGAGCGGCGGGTTCTTCTTCATCAAGACCTTCTTCTGGATCTTCTTCGTGATGTGGATCCGCTGGACCCTGCCGCGGTTCCGGTATGACCAGTTGATGGCCCTGGGATGGAAGGTGCTGCTGCCGATCGCGCTGGCGTACATCATGGTCACGGCGGTCGCGCTCTGGGTGCTCGACTCGGTACTGCACGTGCCCAGCGAGCTGGTCCGGATGGGGGCGCTCACGGTGCTGAACCTGGCGCTCGGCGTCTGGCTGTTCCGGATCCTCGATCGCGGCGCGATCGTCTCCGGGTCCGAATCACGGCGCCGGCGGCTCGAGGCCCGCCGCGCGGCGGAGGGTGCAACCCTGGTCGGGGGCGACGGCGCCCCGGTGGCGGGCTGATGGCAATCGGCGTCAAGGTCATGAAGCGCCCGGAGCGCGAGGTCAGCTACGTCCGGGCCACCCTCAAGGGGCTGCGCCTCACCTTCAAGCACATGTTCGAGACGAAGGTGACGATGCAGTATCCGGAGGAAAAGGCGACCCGGGACGAGCGCGGCGCCTGGGCGCTCTCGGCCCGCTGGCGCGGCACCCACCGGATGCTCACCGACGAGCAGGGGCGCTCCAAGTGCGTGGCCTGCGGCCTCTGCCCGCAGATCTGCCCGGCGAACTGCATCAAGCTCGTCCCCGGCGAGGACGAGCACGGCAACCGGTACCCGCTCATCTACGAGATCGACGAATTCCGCTGCGTCTTCTGCGGCTACTGCCAGGAAGTCTGCCCGGAAGAGGCGATTCACGTCGGCCAGCACTACGAGAACTCGGAGTACAGCCGCGGGCGCTTCGTCTACGACCTCGAACGCCTCCACGCGCAGACCCATGCCGTGTCCACCCTGTGGGATCCCACCGACCCCCGGGGCGAATGATGGCGACCTTCGTCTTCTACCTCTTTGCCGTGGCCGCGGTGCTTGGCGCCGTGCTCTGCGTACTGCAGCGGAGCGCCGTGGTCTCCGCGATGTGGCTCGCGTCCACCATGTTCTCGCTGGCCGGGCTCTTCGTGCTGCTGCACGCCGAACTGCTCGGGATTCTGCAGATTCTGGTGTATGTGGGCGCGGTACTCGTGCTCTTCCTGTTCGTGGTGATGCTGCTCAACCTGGACCGGGACACCGGTGACCTGCGGGGGCCCGCCGGCATCGCGTCCGCCGTGACGATCGGCGGCCTGCTCCTGGTCGAGCTGATCTCCCTCTGGCGCTACACGCCCGGGCGTCTCGCGGGCGAGGTGGCACAGGCGCCCGGGGCGATGGCCGCCGCCTTCCCGGCCGGCGCTGCGGCGCGGGAGGCGGTGGCGCACCAGGGCGTGGTCGGCGCCATCGCCCAGCCGATGTTCCAGGCCTACCTCGTGCCGTTCGAGATCACCTCCATCCTGCTGCTTACCGCCCTGGTCGGGGCGGTGGTGCTGGCCAAGCGGAGGATCTGATGACGGACCCGATGTTCATCGGCCAGTCGCTGGCCCTGAGCGCGATCCTGTTCACCATCGGCGTGACCGGCGTGCTGCTGCGCCGGAACGCCATCGTGCTGTTCATGTGCATCGAGATCATGCTGAACGCCGTGAACCTGGCGTTCATCGCCCTCGCCCAGCTGCACGGCGTCGCGGGGCAGGTCATGGTCTTCTTCGTCATGACGGTCGCCGCCGCCGAGGCGGCCGTGGGGCTCGCCATCATCCTGGCCATCTTCCGCCACAAGCAGTCGGTGGACCTCAAGAACATCAACCTGCTCAAGGGCTGATGACGCTTTCCCTCTTCGCGCCGGAGACGGCGACGGCCGGCCCGGGCGGTGCCATCGGCTGGCTCTGGCTCACCATCGCGCTGCCGATGGCCGGCTTCCTGGTGAACGGCGCCATCGCCCTCCGCCGCCCGGCCGCCAAGGGGGCCGTGACGTTCGTGGGCCCCGCCGTGCTGATCGCGGCGTTCGCCGTCGCGGTCGCCGCGTTTGTCCAGCTGAACGGCCTCCACGCGGAAGCGCCCATCGTGCAGCGACTCTGGTCCTGGATGCCGGTGGGGCGGTTCCAGATCGACTTCGCGCTGCAGTACGACCAGCTCTCCGCCATCATGCTGCTGGTGGTGACCGGCGTCGGGAGCCTGATCCACGTCTTCAGCATCGGGTACATGAAGAGCGACCCGGGCTATGCCCGGTTCTTCTCGTACCTGAACCTGTTCGTGGCCTGCATGCTGGTGCTGGTGCTGGGCGCGAACTATCCGGTGCTCTTCATCGGGTGGGAAGGGGTGGGGCTCTGCTCCTACCTGCTGATCGGCTTCTGGTTCAGCGACAAGGCCAATGCCGATGCCGGCCTGAAGGCCTTCATCGTGAACCGGATCGGCGATTTCGGCTTCCTGGTGGCCATGTTCATGCTCTGGCGCGCCGCCGGCACGCTGGACTTCACCGCGGTCACCGCCTGGGCCGGCGCGCACCCCGAGCTCGCCGGCTCGGGGGTCATCACGGCGATCGCCCTCTTCATGTTCCTGGGCTGCGTCGGCAAGTCGGCGCAGATCCCGCTCTACACCTGGCTGCCGGATGCCATGGCGGGCCCGACCCCGGTCTCGGCGCTGATCCATGCGGCCACCATGGTCACGGCCGGCGTCTATCTCGTGGCACGAAGCAACGTGATCTTCGCCATGAGCCCCGTGGCGAGCACGGTGGTGGCCGGCATCGGCGCGATCACCGCCCTGTTCGCGGCGACGATCGGCCTCCGCCAGTACGACATCAAGAAGGTGCTGGCCTACTCCACCGTATCCCAGCTCGGCTACATGTTCGTGGGCGTCGGCACCGGGGCGTACGTGGCCGGCATCTTCCACCTGATGACCCACGCCTTCTTCAAGGCGCTGCTGTTCCTGGGTTCGGGCAGCATCATCCACGCCATGCACCATGCCTACCATGCGACCCACTCCCATGCCGATGCCCAGGACATGCGGAACATGGGCGGCTTGCGGACGTACATGCCGGCCACCTGGTGGCTCATGCTGGTGGCCACCCTTGCCATCGCCGGCATTCCGCCGTTCTCGGGTTTCTTCTCGAAGGACGAGATCCTGGCGATGGCCTTCGTGCGGGGCGGGGCGGACCCGCTCTACTACCTGTTCTATGGCCTGGGCCTCGCTGCCGCGCTGCTGACCGCGATCTACATGGCCCGCCTCCTTGCCATGACCTTCCTCGGCGAGAACCGCACCGGTGCCGAGGAGCAGAAGCACCTGCATGAGGCCCCGGCGGTCATGACGTGGCCGCTGATCGTGCTCGGGGTGCTCGCCGCCATCGGCGGGGTCATCAACCTGCCGCACCTCGTGGGCGGGCATTCCTGGCTGGAGCACTGGCTGGAGCCGGTGCTGGCGCCGGGCCTTGCCACGCCCTTCAATCAGGGGCTGCACGCGCCGGAAGGCAGCACCGAATACCTGCTGGTGGGGATCGCGGTGCTGATCGGCGTGATCGGCCTGGTCATCGGCTTCCGCGCCACCCTGGCGCGGCCGATTCCGCATCCGGAAGATGCGCCGGCGGAGCGCGGGTTCAGCCGGGTGCTCTTCAACAAGTACTGGGTGGACGAGCTGTATGACCGGCTCGTCGTCCGCCCGTTCCTCTGGCTTTCCCGCGTGGTGCTGTGGAAGGTGACCGACAAGGGCCTCATCGACGGCGCCGCGGTCAACGGCTCCGCCTGGATCGCGCGCAGCGTGCTGGGGCGCGCCGGCAGCCTCCTGCAGTCAGGCCAGGTGGGCCTCTACCTGATCTTCTTCCTGGTGGGCGCGCTCTGGATCCTGCGCGTCATGGTCTGGTGAGCCGCGCATGAACGCCTTCCTCGATTCGATCGGCTACGCCCACTGGATCCTGCACGTCCTGGTGCTGCTGCCCCTGGCCGGGATCCCGTTCATCCTGCTGGCCCCGGAGCGGGCCGCCAAGCAGATCGCCTTCGTGGTGTCGCTGGTGGAGTTCGTGCTCTCCGCGGGGCTCTGGTGGCACTTCGACCCCGGCGCCGGGATGCAATACGCATCGTCCTTCCCGTGGATGCCGCGCTGGGGCATCAGCTATTCGGTGGGACTGGACGGCATCAGCCTGGTGATGGTGCTGCTCACCACCATGCTGGGCCCGTTGACGGTATTGGGCAGCTACCAGTACATCACCAGGCGGGAACGCGCCTTCTACGCGCTGATGCTGGCGCTCATCACCGCACTGGTCGGCAGCTTCATCGCGCTGGACCTGTTCGTCTTCTACGTCTTCTTCGAGCTCATGCTGATCCCGATGTACTTCCTGATCGGGATCTGGGGCGGCAAGACCCGCCTCTACGCGGCCATCAAGTTCTTCGTCTACACCTTCCTCGGCTCGCTGCTCATGCTGGTGGCGATCGTCGTGCTGGCCTGGAAGGTCCAGGCGGCGACCGGCACCCTGTCGTTCTCGTACGACCACCTGCTCGGCAACGCCCGGGCCGCCGGGCGGGCCGCACCGTGGCTGTTCGGCGCCTTCGCGCTCGCGTTTGCCATCAAGGTGCCGGTCTTTCCGTTCCACACCTGGCTGCCGGATGCGCACACCGAGGCGCCCACGGCCGGCAGCGTGATGCTGGCGAGTATCATGCTGAAGATCGGGACCTACGGCTTCCTGCGGTTCGCGGTGCCGTTCTTCCCGTCGGTGGCGCTGAGCCCGGCGGTCACGTCGCTCGTGGTCGTGCTCGCGGTGATCGGCATCATCTACGGCGCCCTGCTGGCCATGGTCCAGCCCGACTTCAAGCGGCTGGTGGCCTACAGCTCGGTGAGCCACCTCGGGTTCGTGATGCTGGGCATCTGGGGGCTCACCCTCCAGAGCGTGCAGGGCGCGCTCGTGGTGATGGTCGCCCACGGGTTCTCCACCGGCGCACTCTTCTTCCTGGCCGGCATGATGTACGAGCGGCGCCACAGCCGGCTGATCGCCGACTTCGGCGGGATCGCCCGGGTGGCACCGCTGCTGAGCCTCGTGCTCACCCTGGTGACCTTCTCGTCCATCGGCCTTCCGGGACTCAACGGCTTCGTCGGCGAGTTCCTGGTCCTGCTCGGCACCTTCAGCGCCCATCCATGGGCCGTGGGCATCGCGACTGCGGTGGTGATCTTCGCCGCGTGCTACCTGCTGTGGGCCATTCAGCGGCTCATCTACGGCAAGCTGGACAAGCCCGAGAACGAGTCGATGCGCGACCTTTCGCCGCGGGAGCTGGTGGTGCTGGTGCCGCTGGTGATCGGCATCGTCTGGCTGGGATTGTTCCCGGGACCGATGCTCCGGCGCATGGAGCCGGCGGCCCGGCAGTTCCTCGAGTACGCGCAGCCGGCGCGCGCCAGCGCCGCGCTCCCCGCCGGGGTGGAGGTGCGGCCATGACCGAGCTGGACCTGTCGCTGCCGATGGACGTGACCCGGGCGCTGCTGCCGGAGATCGTGCTCGCGCTCGCCTCGCTGGTGGTGCTGCTGGCGGTCGCCTGGCGCCACGACACCGAGGCGGACAGCCGCCGGGCCGGCTGGCTCAGCCTGGCCGGCATCGTCGCCTCCGGCATCGCCCTCGCCTGGCTCTGGGCGGGGGATGCCCGGGCCGCCGGGCTCGCGCAGATGATCGCCCTCGATGGCTACCGGTACGCCGCCGGCGCGCTCATCCTGTTCGCTGCGCTGGGGACGGTGCTGGCCTCGCTCGGGTACATGGAACGGGAGCGCCTGATCGCGCCCGAGTACTACCCGCTGATCCTGATGGGGACCGCCGGCATGCTGTTCCTGGCCGGCGCCGAGGACCTGATCGTGCTGTTCCTCGGGCTGGAGGTCATGTCCGTCGCGGTCTACGTACTGGCCGGCTATGACCGGCGGAACGTGTTCTCGGCGGAGGCCGCCCTCAAGTACTTCCTCATCGGCGCCTTCGCATCGGGCTTCCTGCTCTACGGGATCGCCCTCGTGTATGGCGCCACGGGGCAGACCAACCTCTCGCTGATCGGCGCCTCGCTGGCGGTCGGCACGCCGTCGCTGCTGGCGCGCCTGGGCCTCGGGCTGCTGCTGATCGGGTTCGGGTTCAAGGTCGCGGCGGTGCCGTTCCACATGTGGGCGCCGGACGTGTACGACGGCTCGCCCACGCCAGTGACCGGCTTCATGGCCACCGGCGTGAAGGTGGCGGCATTCATCGCGCTCGCGCGGCTGCTGCTCGAGTCGTTCCCGGCCATGGACCAGTACTGGCAGCCGGCCGTCGGGGTGCTGGCGGTGCTCACGATGGTGGTCGGCAACCTGATCGCCCTCGCCCAGAAGACGCTCAAGCGGATGCTCGCCTACAGCTCCGTGGCCCATGCCGGCTACCTGCTCACCGCCGCGTGGCCCGGCACCCGCCTCGGTGCCAGTGCCGTCATGCTCTATCTCGCGGCCTACACCCTCACCACGCTGGCCGCATTCATCCTGCTGAGCTCGCTCGGACGCGGTGGCGAGCGCGGCGTGCGGTACGAGGACATCGCCGGCCTGGCCCGCCGCCGGCCGTGGACGGCGCTCGCCCTGGCGGTCTGCATGCTGAGCCTGCTGGGCTTCCCCGGCACCTTCGGCTTCATCGGCAAGTGGTACATCATCCAGGCGGTGATTGCGGAAGGCCAGTATGTTCTCCCCGTGGTGCTGGTGCTCGCCAGCGTGGTGTCGGCGGGCTATTACCTGCCGGTGATCATGGCCATGTACATGCGCGATCCGCAGGAGTCCGCCGAGTGGCATTCGGTGGCGCTGCCCCGGCCGGCGGCCTGGATGACCGGGGCCGCCGTGGTGCTGGTGGTGCTGCTCGGGGTGCTGCCCGGCGGCGCCATCGACACGGCGCTGGCCAGCGTCCGCTCCCTCGCCGTCACCCAGCTTCCGCCGCCGGGGCCCTGAACCGTGAAGGCCCCGCGCGAGATCTTCCGCCAGTACGACGTGCGCGGTGTGGTGGATGACCAGCTGACGCCCGAATTCGCCCGGGCACTCGGCCGCGCGTTCGCCTCCGCGGCGTGGGACCGGGTGGGGCACGCGCCGGTGCTCACGGTGGGGCGGGACAACCGGCCCTCCGGCGAAGCCCTCGCCACCGCCGTGAGGCAGGGGATCGTGGATGCCGGCGGTACGGCGGTGGACGTCGGGATGCTGCCCACGCCGGCGCTCTACCTGAGCGTGCATGCGCTCGGGAGCGACGGTGCGCTGCAGGTCACCGGCTCGCACAACCCGCCCGAATTCAACGGCTTCAAGATGGTGGCCGGCGGCGATGCGCTGCATGGCGACGATATCCAGCACCTCTGGGAGCTGATCGAGACCGAGACCTGGCGCACCGGCACCGGCGGCGAGCGGGCCGATTCCTCCATGCTGCGCCGCTATCGCGAGGCCATCTGCGAACGGAACCACGTCGCCCGCCCGGTGAAGGTGGTGGTGGACTGTGGCAACGGCGTCTCCAGCGTCATCGCGATCCGGACCCTGCAGCAGCTCGGCGCGGATGTGATCCCGCTCTTCGCCGAATCCGACGGCACCTTCCCGAATCACCATCCCGACCCCACCGTGCCGGAGAACCTGGTGGACCTGCAGACGGAGGTCCGCCGCACCGGCGCCGAGCTGGGCATCGCCTTCGACGGCGACGGGGACCGGATCGGGGCCGTGGATGAAAGCGGCCGGATCCTCTACGGCGACCAGTTGCTGATCCTCTTCGGCCGCGATGCGGTGCGGCGGTTCGGGAAGGGCACCACGGTCATCTTCGACGTCAAGTGCTCCGAAGTGCTCCCCAGGGCCCTGGCCGAGGCTGGCGCCCGCCCGGAGATGTGGAAGACCGGGCATTCGCTCATCAAGGCGCGCATGAAGGAGCTGCATGCGCCGCTGGCCGGAGAGATGAGCGGGCACATCTTCTTCGGCGGTGACTATTACGGCTTCGATGACGCGCTGTTTGCCGCCGCGCGGCTGCTCGGCATCGTATCGGAACATTCCTACGGCATCGCGGCCTTTCTGGCCGACGTGCCTGAGACCGTCGCCACCCCCGAACTCAGGGTGGACTGCCCCGATGACCGCAAGTTCGGCATCGTGGCCGAGGCGTCGGCGTATTTCGCGGCGCGCTATCCGGTCAACACGATTGACGGCGTGCGCATGACCTTTCCCGCCGGGTGGGGGCTCATCCGCGCGAGCAACACCCAGCCCGTCCTGGTGCTCCGCTTCGAAGCCGAAAATCCCGAGTCCCTCGATGCCTACCGGGGCGAGGTCATGGGGTGGCTGGAGAAGCAGGGCGTCCACACCTAGCGCATGCCGGGCCGCCGGGGCTGGCTGCCTGGGGCCGCCGGCATCCTCATTCTCGGCCTCTTCGCCGGACGGTACGCCGCGGAGATCCTGGCGGACCGCTGGTGGGCGGCGCAGTTCTCCCCTGAAGCCGCTGCGATGGTCACACGGTGGCATCTCGCCCAGCTCGCCCTTGGGGCCTTCGGTGCCGCCTTCGCCATCGCGTGGTTCGTGCTCCAGATGCTGGTGGTGCTCCGCGCGGTCGGATCGGTGCAGATTCTCCGTGACGTGGGTGGGGTGCAGTTCCGGGAGGTGGTGCGCCCGACCCTGCTCCGGGTCGTGGCAGTCGGCGCCGGGCTCGGGCTCGGGCTCATCACCGGACTGAGCCTGGCCGGCGCATGGCAGGCGGTCATGCTGGCCGGGCATGGCGTGACCAGCGCCATGGTGGATCCGCTGCTCGGCCGCGGGGCCGGCTGGTACCTGGCACGGCTCCCGCTGCTCCGCCTCCTGCACGACTTCGCACTGGCGCTGGCACTCCTGGCCGTGCTCGCCGTCCTGATGTTCTACGCCATCATGGGCGCAGTCCGGCTCGAGCGCCGGCGCCCCGCCATCAACGATCATGCGCAGCGTCACCTCGGATTGCTCCTCGCGGTGCTGGCTCTCGTCCTGGCCTGGGGCTTTCTCCTGAAGACGGGCATCCTGGTCGGCGAAGGCGGTGGGGAAGGAGCGGCCATCGCCTTCCGGCGCGCGGTCATGACGAACCCGGCACTGGCCGGCACCGCGTTCATGGTGGCGGCCGTTTCCGCGCTGTGGGCGTTCCAGGGACGCCATGCCCTGCTGGCCGCCGCCTGGCTGGTGCTGGGCGTCGCGACGGTGGTCGGGCGCACGGGTGTACCGCTCCTGGTCCCGGCGGACGCCGCCGCCCTGCCGGATTCGGTGCTGGAGGCATTCGAAGACTCCGCCTTCGGCCTCGGAGCACGGTCTGCGGGCGATGCCCCGGTCCTGCAGCGGGCACCGTGGCTGGATCGTGCCGTGGTCACCCAGCTCTTCGGAACTGCCGTGCAGGTCGTGGACATTTCGGCCGCGAGCCTTCCGGTGCGCGGGCGGGTGCGGCCCGCCTGGCTCGCGCTCACGGAAGGGCCGGGATCCGCTCCGGCCGTCACCGCCATTGCCGCCGACACGGCGTCCGCCACCGGGGGCGCGCTGGCATTCCGCCTTGGTGATTCGCTCGCCTATCCCACACTCTATCCTCTGCTGTCGCTCAATCCTTCTGCTGCGCGGCCTGGCGCCCCGCACGTCGTCACGACGGGAGCGGGGCACGGTGTGGCAACGGGCTCCCCGTGGCGCCGGCTGCTGCTCGCCTGGAGCACCCAGTCGCGCCTTCCTTTCGGCGCCAGCCGGGTTGACTGGGAGCTGCACCCGTCCGGGCGCCTCGCCGAGATCGCACCGTTCGCCAGCTGGTCCTCGCCGCGCGCGGCAATCGTCGATGCACGCCTGGTCTGGCTGGCGGACGGCTATGTGACGAGCTCGGCATTCCCCCTGGTTTCCGCCGTGACGTGGCGAGGGGGCACGGCGCGCCTGTTGCGCGCCGGATTTCTCGGTGTGGTGGATGCGGAGTCGGGCGTGGTGCACATCTACCAGCGGCCGGATGGCGGGCTGCTCGCGCAGGCCTGGGCCGAAATTGCACGGGCGGTCGTCGCACCAAGTGGCGAACTGCCGGCGGCGCTGCTGCGAGCGGCGGGTCCACCGGCAGAGCTGACCGACGTGCAGACGGGGCTCATGGTGCGGCGGCTCCGGCGGGTGGTCAGTGACCTGGCGGTGGTGGGGAAGGATGGCACAGCCGAACGCGGAGTCGCGTGGGATACGGCGGGGCACCCGGTTGCCGTGTATCTCCTGGCGTCGCCGCAGACGGACCGGCTGTTCGCCGTCATCTCGGCGCCGGCTGCCGGGCCGCCGGTGCTGGCTCGGCTTGACAGCGCCTCGTTGCCCTCGCCAGCCGCGCTGGAGCGGCTCTGGGGCCGGTTCGCGACCTTCGCGCCGGTCGCGGACTCGGTGGCCGGCGCCGGGGCAAAGCTTGCCTCCGGGAGCGTGCATCTCTGGCACTCACCACGGGGGCCGGCGGCATTCGAGGTATTCACCGCGGCACGGCCTGACGCCCGTCCCGGAATCGTCTGGGTCGCCCTGGCGGTGCCGGGGCACCTCGGTGCCGGCCGGACCTTCCAGAGTGCCTGGCAGAATCTGCTCGGGAATTCCATCCCGGCAGCGCCGGGCGCGGGAAGCGGGCGGCTGGACGAGGCTCGCCGCTGGATGCGGATCGCGGATGAGGCACTCCGCAGTGGAGACTGGAGCGCCTTCGGCCGGGCGTTCGAGGCGCTTCGGGGGGTGCTGCAGGAGGGGCCGTAACGCCCCTTTCGGAATCGGGGCACACGAGTACGTTCATCGTACCAGCTCTGTCTATCCAACCTGTCCAGTCGGAGGCTCCCCCTATGTCAATTCATGACTTCGCATCTACACCGCGCCGGGGCTTTCTGGGCCGCCTCGCCCTGGCTGGGGCGGCACTGGGCCTGAGCGGCTCGGTCGCTGTACCGGCCGTGGCCGAGACGGTGCGTGCCGGTGGTGATGGAACTGACCCGTCACTCGATGCCTGGTTCAGGAAGCTCACCGGAAAGCATCGCCAGGTATTCGACGCTCCCCATGTCAATGAGGGAATGGCCGCCGTCTGGCCCCGTGTGTACCTGATGACGATGGACGCGACCTATCCGCACGACGCCGATTCGGTCATGGTGATCCTGCGCCATGAGGCCATCCCGCTCGCCATGCAGGACGGACTCTGGGCCAAATATCATTTCGGCGAGATGTTCGGCATCAAGAGTGGCGATGCGCCGGCCACGAGCAATCCGTTCGCCACGATCACGGGCCTGCCGCTGCCCGGCCTGGGCATCACCGAGCTCCTCAAGAGCGGCGTGCTCATCGGTGTCTGCAACGCCGCGCTCACCGTGTACAGCGGCGCCGCGGCAAAGAAGATGAACATGGATGCGGCCGCCGTGAAGAACGAATGGGTCGCCGGGCTCTATGCCGGTATCCAGGTCGTGCCATCCGGCGTGATGGCGGTCGGGCGCGCCCAGGAGCTTGGTTGCTCGTATTGCTACGCAGGATGACCGCACCGTGGCCTGGCTCGCGGGCGCCCGAGGCGGGCGCCCGCGGGCGTGGCCGCCTCGCAGTTTGCTTTACTCTCGAACTCGTATGTCCGCTCCTTGATTGAGGTTCAGCGCACGGGTATCTTCCGCGGCTGTTCCGATTCCGGGGACGATTCAGCATGACGCGCACGGCAGTTCTGGCCCTCGGCGGCAACGCGCTCGCGCGCGCCGGTGAGCGGGCCACCATCGCCAACCAGTTCCGGCACGCCCGGGAAAGTGTCGCGCCGATCATCGAGCTGGCGCGGGACGGGTGGCGCATCGCCATCGTGCATGGCAACGGTCCGCAGGTGGGCGATGAACTGGTCCGTCACGAGCTGTCCCAGGGCGAAGTCGAGCCCCTGCCGCTGGGCGTCCTGGTGGCCGGCACCGCGGGATGGATCGGCTACATGCTCCAGCAATCGCTGGAGAACGGGCTCGCCGAGGCCGGCGTGGCGCGCCCGGTCGCCACGATCATCACGCAGACCGAGGTGGATCCGGCCGATCCGGGATTCGGGAACGCCACCAAGCCGATCGGTCATGAGATGCCCCAGAGCCGGGCGGACGCGCTCCGCGCCAACGGCGTCCCGGTCGGCAAGGATGGCGCCGGCCACTGGCGCCGCCTCGCGGCCAGCCCGCGACCGCTCAGCGTGGTGGAGGCGCCGCTGGTGCGGGACCTCCTTGATCAGGGGGTGCTCGTGATCGCCGCCGGGGGCGGCGGGCCGCCGGTGTACCGTGATCCGCTGCTGGGCCTCGAAGGAGTAGACGCCGTGGTGGACAAGGACCTCGTCGCGGCGCTGCTGGCGCAGCAGCTCGGCGCCGAGGTGCTGATGATCCTGACCGACGTGGACGCGGTCTATTCGGGATGGGGCACGCCGGAAGCGACAGCGTTCCGGCGGTTGACGCTCGCGGAGGCCGACGCGCTGCTCGCAGGCAGCGACCTCAGCGCCGGCAGCATGCGGCCCAAGGTGGAGGCGGCCGCCGGATTCATCCGTGGCGGCGGGGCCCGGGCCATCATCGGGCGCCTGTCCGACGGGCCGGCAGCCCTGCGGGGCGAGGCAGGAACCACAATCGAGAGGGAGACGTGAATCTTCATGAGTATCAGGCCCGCGAGCTGCTGAAGGCCGCGGGGGTGCCGATGTTCGATGGCGGCGTCGCCACGACTCCGGCCGAGGCAGCGGCCATTGCCGAGCGTCTGGGTGGCACGGTGGTGGTGAAGGCCCAGGTGCATGCCGGAGGCCGGGGCAAGGCCGGCGGGGTGAAGCTGGCCAAGTCCCCCGCCGAGGCGCGGGCCTGCGCCGAAGCGATCCTCGGCATGACGATCAAGGGCCTGGTGGTCGGCAAGGTGCTGGTCGTTCCTGCCGCCGACATCGCCACCGAGGCGTACGTCGGGCTCATCATGGACCGCACCACGCAGGGCCCCGTCTTCATGGTGAGCGCCGCGGGAGGCGTGGACATCGAGGAAGTGGCCGCGACCGCGCCCGAGAAGATCACGCGCCTGCCGGTGGATCCGGTGTACGGCCTCCTCCCGCACCAGGCGATGGAGCTCGCCTTCTCGCTCTATGCCGATTACGGCCAGGTGAAGACTGCTGCCCGCATCATGCAGCAGCTCTACCGCGCCTTCACCGCCAACGGCTGCTCGCTGGCGGAGATCAATCCGCTGGTCACGACGCCCGGTGGCGAGGTCCTGGCGCTGGATGCCAAGATCTCGATCGACGACAACGAACTCAATCGCCGCCCCGATCTCGCCGCCCTGCGGGACGACTCCGCCGAGGCGCCCAGCGAGGTGGCGGCCCGCGCGGCGGGGCTCACCTTCATCAAGCTGGACGGCAATGTCGGCTGCGTGGTGAACGGAGCCGGCCTCGCCATGGCCACGATGGACCTCGTCAAGTACTACGGCGGCGAGCCGGCCAATTTCCTCGACATCGGCGGCAGCTCCAACCCCGAGAAGGTCGTGAATGCCCTGCGGATCATCACCTCGGATCCGGCGGTGAAGGCGATTCTCTTCAACATCTTCGGGGGCATCACCCGGACCGACGACGTGGCCAACGGGATCAGGACGGCGCTGGCGCAGTTCCCGGTGAAGGTGCCGATCGTGGTCCGCCTCACCGGCACCAACGAGAAGGAAGCGGTGAAGATCCTCCAGGGGATCGGCATGACGGCGCTCGGCGACATGGACGAGGCGGTGCAGAAGGTGGTGGCGATCGTGAAGGAGGCCGCGTGAGCATCTTCATCGGCAGCGACACGCGGCTGGTGGTGCAGGGCATCACCGGGCGCGACGGTTCGTTCCACACGAAGCAGATGATGGAATACGGCACCCGGGTCGTTGCGGGCGTGACCCCGGGCAAGGGCGGCCAGCGCTTCGAGGGCAAGGTGCCGGTGTTCAACACGGTGGCCGATGCCGTCCGGGAAACCGGGGCCGACACCTCGGTCATCTACGTCCCGCCCGCCGGCGCCGCCGGTGCGATCATGGAAGCGGCGGACGCCGGAGTCAGGCTCATCGTCTGCATCACCGAGGGCGTGCCAGTCATGGACATGATCCGCGTCATGCCCTACGTGCGGACGCGCGGCGCCCGCCTGATCGGCCCGAACTGCCCCGGGCTGATCTCGCCGGGCCAGAGCAAGGTCGGCATCATTCCCGGCAACATCTGCGCACCGGGCCGGGTGGGCCTGGTCTCGCGGAGCGGCACCCTGACCTACGAGGTCGTCAACCACCTGACGAAGCAGGGCATCGGCCAGAGCACCTGCGTGGGCATCGGGGGCGATCCCGTGATCGGCACCAATTTCATCGACTGCCTGGCCGCGTTCGAGAGCGATCCGGGCACCGCGGCGGTGGTCATGATCGGCGAGATCGGCGGCACCGACGAACAGAGCGCCGCCCAGTTCGTCAGGGAGAAGATGTCCAAGCCGGTGGTGGGGTTCATCGCCGGACAGACCGCCCCCAAGGGACGTCGCATGGGCCACGCCGGCGCGATCATCTCCGGCTCCAGCGGAACAGCGGCAGAGAAGATGGCGGCCTTCGCCGCCGCCGGCATCGCGGTCATGAAGCGGCCGGTCGACGTCGTGGAACTGATCCGAAAGGTGCTCTGACCATGCCGGGACGCCGGACCCTTGCCATCATCAAGCCGGACGCCGTGGCCAGCGGGAAGGCCGGCGCCATCCTCGCCCACCTCGAGCGGGACGGCTTCATCGTGCGCGCGGCGCGCCTGGTCCGGATGTCACCCGCGGAGGCTGGCGCCTTCTACGAGGTGCACCGCGGACGCCCGTTCTACGACGAGCTGGTGCGGTTCATGTCGGGCGGGCCCTGCGTGCCGATGGCCCTCGAGCGGGACGACGCGGTGGCGCGCTACCGGGAGATCATCGGTGCCACCGACCCGGCTGAGGCGGCAGCGGGCACCATCCGGAGACTGTACGCCGAATCCAAGGGCCGGAATGCCGTCCATGGCTCGGACAGCGACGAGAACGCGGCACGGGAGATCGCCTTCTTCTTTTCCGAGGGTGAGCTGGCCGGGCTCTGGAATAGTTGAACGCTTGACCTAACTTCCGGCCCTGTCTAGCTTTAATGGCTATGCTCAGGGTGGATCTCAGGGATCTTCGGCGTGGGCCGGTCAGCACCGACGGGATGCTCGCTGCTGACGATCCGGCGCTGGCGGGGCTGGAGCTCGTGCTGCTGGCCCCGGTACAGGTGGAAGGGCGCCTGCAAGCGACCGACCAGGGAGAATTCCTGTGGCGCGCCGACATCGCGGGCCGGGTCGGTGGCGACTGCCGCCGTTGCCTGCAGCCGGTGGAGCAGGACATCCGCGTCCACGCGGACGTCCTGTTCAGCACCGATCCCGACGCCCAGGATGATCCGAGCGTCTATCCGCTGGACGCCAGCGCCACCCATGTGGATCTCGCGCCGGCGGTGCGCGAGGAACTGACTCTGGCCGTGCCGCCGTTCCCGCTCTGCCGGGATGATTGTGCCGGACTGTGCCCCGGATGCGGCGCAGACCTGAATGCGGGGCCGTGCCGCTGCACGGCCGCCGCCGAACCTGTCTGAGGAATCGATGGCAGTCCCGAAGCGACGCACCTCCAAGTCCCGCAAGCGCCTCCGCCGTGGCCATCACAGCGCGGCGTCCACCCGCCCGCAGGCGTGCCCCCGTTGCGGCTCGCCCCGCCTCCCGCACCGCGTGTGCGGATCCTGCGGCTACTATCGCGGCAAGAAGCAGGTCGAGGTCGAGGACCAGTAGCCGTGATTCGCGTCGCGCTGGACGCGATGGGGGGCGATCATGCCCCGGACGCCGAAGTGGACGGGGCCCTGCGCGCCCTCGACGAGTATCCGGACCTCACGGTCCAGCTCGTCGGGCGGACGGAGGTCCTCAAGGACGCGCTGGCCGCGCGCAATGCGGCGCCGGGCGCGCGCCTTGAAATGGTACCCGCCAGTGAAGTGATCGGCATGGGCGAGAAGCCGCTGGCCGCGGTGCGCGCCAAGCGGGACTCGTCCATCGTGGTCGGACTCGGTCTCCAGAAGAAATCCGCCTCCGATGCGTTCGTCTCCGCCGGCAACACCGGCGCCGTCCTTGCCGCGTCCACCATTCTCCTCGGCCTGCACGACGGTGTCGAGCGGGCCACCGTGGCCACGCTGTTCCCCACGGCGGACCAGCCGGTGCTGGTGCTGGACGGAGGGGCCAACGTGGACTGCAGCGCGCGCGAACTGGCGGGCTTCGCCCTGCTTGGTACCGTCTACGCGCGGGAGATGCTCGGACGTCCGTTGCCGGCCGTGGGCCTGCTCAACGTCGGCGAGGAGGAGGAGAAGGGCAACGCGGTCGTGCGCGAGGCCAACCAGCTTCTCCGGGCCCTTCCCGGCATCCGCTACATCGGGAACATCGAAGGACGGGACATCCTCGCCGGGCACGAGAAGCACGGGTCGGTGGACGTGGTCGTCTGTGACGGATTCGTCGGCAACGTGGTGCTCAAGTTCTACGAGTCGTTGGCCCGGCTGATCGTCCGCATGGTGCGGCGCGAGGCGCCGCAGGTGCTGGAGCGCGACGACATCCGGCGCGTGTTCCGGACGCTGGATTACGCCGAGTATGGTGGGGCGCCGCTGCTTGGCGTGCGCGGGGTCTCCATCATCTGCCACGGGGCATCGGGCGCCAACGCCATCAAGAATGCGCTGCGGGTCGCGATGCAGGCGGTGCAGGCCGGCCTGAGCACGCACATTCGCGATGAGCTGGCCCAGCGCACCGCGGCGGCCAGCGCATGAAGGGCCCCATCCGGCCGTTCGCCCGGATCGCCGGGCTCGGCGTCGCGGTGCCCGAGCGCGTCGTACCCAACAGCTGGTTCGAGGAGCGGCTGGATACCTCCGACCAGTGGATCGTCGAGCGTACCGGCATCCGCGAGCGACGGATCGCGGGGCCCGATGATACCGTTGCCAGTCTCTCCGCGGCCGCGGCCCAGGAAGCGCTGCGGCGGGCCGGCCTGACCGCCGGGCAGCTCGACGCCATCGTGCTCGGCACCGCCACGCCGGACCGGCTGCTCCCCGCCACGGCATGCGACCTCCAGGCGCTCCTGGGCGCCACCAATGCCTTTGCGCTCGACATTGACGCGGCCTGCCCCGGCTTCCTCTACGCCCTCTCGATGGCGGAGGGGCTCATCGCCGCGGGGCAGGGCGACAATATCCTCGTGCTGGGCGCGGAGAAGCTCACCGCGATCACCGACTTCGAGGACCGCAGCACCGCCGTGCTCTTCGGCGACGGCGCGGGGGCCGCCGTCCTGACCCGGACCACGCCGGAAGGAAGTGCGCCCCGGGGCATCCTGGCCTCGTACCTCAAGTCGGACGGCCGGCTTGCCAACCTGCTGTACCGGCCAGGCGGCGGTTCGGCCCAGCCCATCAGCGACACCGTCATCCGCGAGCGCTCCCAGTACATGAAGATGCAGGGCCGGGAGGTGTTCAAGGCGGCGGTGCTCGCCATGGCGGAGGCGTGCGACGAGGCGCTCAAGCGCGCCGGCCTGACCAGTGACGACATTGACCTGCTGGTGCCGCATCAGGCCAACCTGCGGATCATTGATGCCACCGCGCGGCATGCCGGCGTCCCGATGAGCAAGGTCATGGTCAACGTGGATCGCTACGGCAACACTTCCTCGGCGTCCATTCCGCTGGCGCTGGCCCAGGCGGAGGCCGAGGGCCGGATCGGTCCCGGCTCCACGGTGCTGCTGGTGGCGTTCGGGGCGGGCTTCACCTGGGCGAGTGCGGTGATCCGGTGGTGAACGTGGTGGTCTGCCCCGGCCAGGGCTCCCAGAAGGTGGGAATGGGCCGGGATCTCGCCGAGCGATTCCCGGCGGCGCGGGCCGTCTTCGACCGGGTGGATGCGGCGCTGGGCGTGCCTCTCTCCCGGCTGATGTGGGAGGGACCGGAAGAGGAGCTCACCCTCACCCACAATGCGCAGCCCGCCATTCTCGCGCACTCGGCCGCGGTGCTGGCCGTGGCCGGCGACAAGCTGGCTCCGGTCGCGATGGCGGCGGGGCACAGCCTTGGCGAGTACAGCGCGTACGTGGCCGCTGGCGCGCTGACCGTGGAGGACGCGGCCCGGCTGGTCCGCCGGCGCGGCGAGCTGATGCTCGAGGCGGGTAAGGCCCGGCCGGGAGCCATGGCGGCGATACTCGGACTCTCCACTGCCGAAGTAGCGGAGGCCTGCTCGGCGGCATCGCAGGCGGGGGCGGTGGCCGTCGCGGCCAACCAGAATGCGCCGGACCAGACGGTCATCTCCGGTGATCCTGCCGCAGTGGAAGCGGCCGGGGCACGCTGCAAGGAATTGGGAGCCAAGCGGGTGATTCCCCTCAAGGTCAGCGGCGCGTTTCACTCGCCGCTGATGCAGCCGGCCCAGGACGGGCTCGATGAGGCCCTTGCTGCCGTTGCCTTCCAGGCTCCTCGATTTCCGGTCGTGGCGAATGCCACGGCCATGCCGGTTCGCGAGGCGGGCGAGGCACGCCGCCAGCTCGTGGCCCAGTTGACGGCACCGGTGCGCTGGGTGGCCTGCGCCGAGACGCTGGCTCGCGAGGCGCCGGGCGCCTGCTTCATCGAAGTGGGCCCGGGCAACGTGCTGAGCGGTCTCGTGCGGCGGATCGTCCCGGGCAGCGAGACGCTGGCGCTGGGCACCGCCGCCGACCTCGATCGCTTCCTGGCCGCCTGACCCGCTGACCGGATCCCTGCCCATGAGCCTCACCCTTGACCTCTCGGGACGAGCCGCATTCGTAACCGGCGGCACGCGAGGGATCGGCCTCGCGATCGCCCGCACCCTCCATGCGGCCGGTGCCCGCGTGGCGGTGGCCGGCCGGGACGGGGCACGAGCGGCGGACGCGGCGAGGGGCATCGGTGACGGCGTGGTCGGGGTTGCCTGTGACGTGGCGGATGCGGCGCAGGTCGAGGCGGCGGTGGCATCAGCCGAGGCCGCGGTCGGCGGGATCGACATCCTGGTGAACAACGCCGGCCTCACCCGGGACAACATTCTCCTGCGGCTCGGCGATGATGACTGGGATGCGGTGATGGATGCCAACCTCAAGGGCGCGTTCCACACCACCCGCACCTGCATCAAGGGGATGATGAAGCGCCGCCAGGGGCGCATCATCAACATCACGAGCATCGTCGGCCTGATCGGCAACAAGGGGCAGGCCAACTATGCGGCGAGCAAGGCGGGCCTGATCGGCTTCACCAAGTCGGTGGCCCGGGAGTACGCCAGCCGGGGCATCACGGCCAATTGCATCGCGCCCGGGTTCATCGAGACCGACATGACGAATGCCTTGCCGGAGGAAGCCCGGAAGGCGTTATTAGACAGCATTGCACTGGGCCGGCTGGGCCGGCCGGAGGACGTCGCCGCGGCCGTGCTCTTCCTGGCTTCGGATCTGGCGGCGTATGTCACGGGTCAGGTGCTCGTCGTGGACGGCGGCATGGTGATCTGAGCGGGTACTCAATCCCAACACGAGGACGACATGGACAACCTTGAAGAGAAGGTCAAGGACATCATCGTGGAGGAGCTCGGCGTGGAGCGCGAGAAGCTCACGCCCGCGGCGAGCTTCATGGAGGATCTGGGCGCCGACAGCCTGGACACCGTCGAGCTGGTCATGGCCTTCGAGAAGGAGTTCGACATCGACATCCCCGACGAGGACGCGGAGAAGATGCGGACCGTCGGCGATGCGATGAACTACCTGCACGCCAAGATCGGGAAGTAGCGGGTTGCCGAATCGTGTCGTGGTCACCGGCATCGGGCTGGTGACCCCGGTCGGCGTTGATGTGGAATCCACCTGGAGTGCCCTGCTGGCCGGGCGCTCGGGGGCCGGGCCCATCACCAAGTTCGATCCGGCGCGCCTCTCGGTCCGCTTCGCCTGCGAGGTGAAGGGATTCGATCCGCTCCAGTACATGGACCGGAAGGAATCGAGGCGGTATGACCTCTTCGCGCAGTTCGCGCTGGGCGCCGCCCAACAGGCCGTGACCCAGGCCGGACTTGCCGCGGGCCTCCCCTCGCCCGACCGCACCGGTGTCGTCATCGGCAGCGGAATCGGGGGCATGCAGACCTACGAGGAGAACTGCCGGGCGTACATCGAGAAGGGCCCCGACCGGGTCTCGCCGTTCTTCGTGCCGATGTTCATCCCGGATATCGCCGCCGGGCTGGTCTCCATCCGCTACGGCGCGCGCGGGCCCAATTTCGCGACGGTCTCGGCCTGTGCGTCGTCGGCCCACGCCATTGGCGAGTCCTTCCGCCTCATCCAGTCGGGCCGTGCCGACTGCATGATCACCGGCGGCGCGGAGGCAGCGATCACCGGCCTCACCGTGGCGGCCTTCGCCAACATGAAGGCGCTCTCCTTCCGCAACGACGATCCGGCGACGGCGAGCCGGCCGTTCGACAAGGGTCGTGACGGCTTCGTGCTCGGTGACGGCGGCGGGGTGATCGTGCTGGAGAGCCTGGAGCACGCCCGGAAGCGGGGCGCCACCATCCTGGGCGAGGTCGCGGGGTACGGCGCGAGCGGCGATGCCTATCACATCACCTCGCCGCCCGATTCGGGCGAAGGCGCCCAGCTGGCGCTCAGGGCCTGCCTCGAGGACGGCGGGATCAGCCCGGCGGACGTGGGCTATGTCAACGCGCACGGGACCTCGACGCCACAGGGAGATGTTGCCGAGACCCGCGCCGTGAAGGCGGTGTTCGGCGACCAGGCCCGCAAGCTCGTCTTCGGCTCCACCAAGTCCATGACCGGCCACCTGCTCGGTGGTGCGGGAGCGCTGGAGTTCTGCGTGGCACTCCTGGTGGTGCGCACCGGCCGCATTCCGCCGACCATCAATCAGTTCACCCCTGACCCCGACTGCGACCTCGATTCCGCGCCCAACACCATGCGCGAGCGGGCCGTCAAGGTGGCCATCAGCAATTCGTTCGGATTCGGCGGCCACAATGCCGCGCTGGCGGTCAGGCCGTTCGCCGATTGACGTGGCCCGGCCCCCGGGCTCCGGTATAGATTGGGGCGGACACCCTCTGCGTGCCGCACCAAGGAGATAGGATGGCCCCCCAGCTGGACCCGTCCCGCCTGTCCGATCCGGCGCTTCGCCCCATTGCGGAGAAAGTCGCCGCTGCCGAACGGCTCTCTCTCGCCGAGGGTGAGCAGCTCTTCGAGACCGATGACATCCTCGGGCTGGGCCAGCTGGCCGCCTATGCGAACGAGCGCCGGAACGGCGATCGGGTCTATTTCTCGGCCAACCAGCACATCAACCCCACCAACGTCTGCATCCTCCGGAACACCTGCACCTTCTGCTCGTTCGCGCGCATGCCGAAGGAGGACGGGCACTACACCCGGTCGCTGGAAGAGGTGTTCCACGAGGCCGAGCGTGCCCGGGGCGGGCCGACGCGGGAGTTCCATATCGTCGGCGGGCTGCATCCCAAGCTGCGCCTTTCGTATTACACCGACATGCTTCGCGGGCTGAAGGAACGCCACCCGGACGTCCACATCAAGGCGCTGACCGCCGTCGAGATCGCGCACCTGGCGCGCATCGAACGCCGCAGCACCGTCGAGGTGCTGCAGGCGCTCAAGGATGCCGGGCTCACCAGCCTCCCGGGCGGCGGCGCGGAGGTGTTCAGCACGGCGGTGCGGGCCACGATCGCGGAGCGCAAGCTCACTGGCGAGGAGTGGATCCGGGTGCACCGTGAGGCCCATCAGCTCGGCATCCCCACCAATTGCACCATGCTCTACGGCCATGTGGAGACGGCGCGCGACCGGGTGGAGCATCTGGATGCGCTGCGTCGGCTGCAGGACGAGACCGGCGGCTTCCTGACCTATATTCCGCTGGCCTACCATCCCGACAACAACGAGCTGGGCGCCGATCTCGATCGGGTGGGCACCGCCACCACCGGCTACGAGGATCTCAAGGCCATCGCCGTCGGCCGGCTGTTCCTCGACAACATGCCCCACATCAAGACCCACTGGCCGATGGTGACACCATTCCTCTCGCAGGTGGCGCTCAGCTTCGGGTGCGACGACGTCGAGGGCACGGTGGTCTTCGAGCGCATCTACCACGATGCCGGCGCGCGGACCGACCGCGGCATGGCCTACCGCGACCTGGTGGAGCTGATCCGGGGCGCCGGCAAGCGGCCGGTCGAGCGGAACAGCCTGTACGAGGCGGTCCGCGAGCAGTTCGACGACCTGGCGCCGCCGCCTTCGCGCGTGGCGCGGTCGCTGCCGGTGGTACACGCCGCATGAGGCTGGGCCGGATCCCCTGGATCAACTGCTACCCGGTGTACGGCGCGATGGACCGGGGAATCGTCGCGCCGGGCGCCGAGATGGTGAGCGGCACCGCGGCCGAGCTCAACGACCTCCTCGCCGCCGGCGAACTGGACGTGAGCGTGGTGTCGGCGGTGGAATACGCGCGCAATGCGGCGCTCTATCACCTGCTGCCCGACCTGGCCATCACCTCCGATGGGCCGGTGCACAGCGTGGCGCTCTTCAGCCGCCGCCCGGTCGAGGAACTGGACGGGGCCACGGTCCTGCTCACCGCCTCGAGCCGGACCTCGGTGCTGCTGCTCCAGCTGCTCTGCCGCCATCGGTGGGGCATCTCGCCCCGGTTTGCCACCGCGCGGGCGGAAGCGAGGGATCTCGATACCCTCGGGGCCCTGCCGCACGAGGCCGTGCTGGTCATCGGTGATGCCGCGCTGCTGCTCGCCGCCGAGCGCCGCTACGCCTGCTTCACCGACCTGGGCGCGGCCTGGAAGGACTGGACCGGGCTTCCGTTCGTGTTTGCGGTCTGGGCGGCGCGGCGCTCCGTGCCGGTCGCGGCGGTACAGGGGATCCACGCGCGGCTGCTGGCCTCGCGCGCCTGGGGGCTCGCGCATCTGGATCTCCTGGCGGGCGAGGCGGCGGACCACACCGGCGTGCCCCGGGAGGTGTGCCGGGCCTATTTCGGTGATCTCGACTATGCCCTCTCGTACCGCCACCTGGCGGGACTCACCGATTTCTTCCGCCGCCTGGCGCAGGACGGACTGGTGCCGGACGGTTCCCTCTCGTTCATCACGGCAGCCTGACGGATTGGCGCATGGACATCGTTGATCGCTCCGCACCCGAATTCCGCGAGATGCTCGACCTCTACGAGCGGGCCCCGCTGCTGGAACTGGGCCGGCTCGCGGACCTCGAGCGCTGGCGCCTGCATCCGGAGCCGTCGGTCTCCTACATCATCGACCGGAACATCAACTACACGAACGTCTGCGTCGCCGACTGCGAGTTCTGCGCGTTCTACCGGCGGCCGAAGGACGGCGAAGGGTACGTGCTGACCTACGAGCAGATCGGCGCCAAGATCGACGAGTGCAAGGCGATCGGCGGGGTACAGATCCTGATCCAGGGCGGACACAACCCGTACATCCCGTTCGAGTGGTACCTGGACCTGTTGCGTTACATCAAGGCCCACCACCCGATCCACATCCACGGATTCTCGCCTTCCGAGGTGGTCTTCTTCAGCGAGCGCTTCCGCATCCCGGTTCCCGAGGTGGTGCGGCAGCTCCGCGAGGCCGGTCTCGACAGCATTCCAGGTGGCGGTGGCGAGATCCTGGTGGATGCCATCCGGCAACAGGTCGCCCCCAAGAAGGCACAGACCGACGAATGGCTCGGTGTGCAGGAGGAGGCCCATCGCCAGGGCATGCGCACGTCGGTGACGATGATGTACGGGCTCGGCGAGAGCAACGGGGACCGCATCGAGCACCTCTTCCGTGTGCGCGCCGTCCAGGAACGGACCGGTGGCTTCACCGCCTTCATCTGCTGGCCGCTCCAGCCGGAGGGGACGCCCGGCATGTCGCACATGGAAAAGACCGACGCCGTGACCTACCTGCGCACGCTCGCCATCAGCCGGATCGTGCTGAAGAACGTGCCCAACATGCAGTCCTCGTGGGTCACGATGGGCCACAAGATCGGCCAGCTGGCGCTCCGGTTCGGGGCCAACGACTACGGCTCCCTGATGATGGAGGAGAACGTCGTCTCGGCCGCCGGCACCACCTACCGCACCACCCTGCGCGACATCGAGCGCATCATCACCGACGCGGGCTATGTGCCGCGCCGCCGCCGCCAGGATTACTCCCTGATCGAGGAGCCGGCCGGAGCCGCCGCGTGAGGGTGGGCATCGGCTATGATTCCCACCGCTACGCGGACGGGCGGCCGCTGGTCCTTGGCGGCCAGCGGATCCCGCACGGCCAGGGCCTCGCCGGCCATTCCGATGCCGACGCCGTGGCCCACGCCGTGACCGATGCCCTGCTGGGCGCCGCAGCTGCCGGCAGCATCGGGGATCTCTTCCCGGATACCGATCCGCGCTGGCAGGGGGCGGATTCGATGCAGCTGCTCCGGCAGGCCGTGGCGCACATCGGCGCGCGCGGCTGGCGTCCGGTCCAGGCGGATGTCACGGTGATCGCCGAGGCGCCGCGGCTGGCGTCGCATGCCCCCGCCATGGCGGCCGAACTGGCCCGGGCGCTGGGTGTCGAAGCGGGCTCCGTCGGCGTGAAGGCCAAGACCAATGAGGGCATGGGGTTCATCGGACGCGGCGAGGGGCTTGCCGTGATCGCCGTGGCCACGGTGGAGGCGCACTGATCTGATCGAGTCGTTGCTGGACTGGCTGTCCACCCTCCCGCCCCTTGCCGTCTACGGCATGCTGGCGCTGCTCGCCGCCCTGGAAAACGTCGTCCCGCCCGTTCCCGCCGATACCGCTGTGGCGCTTGGCGCCTTTCTCACCCATCGGGGCGTGACGACACTGTCCACGGTGTACTTCGTCACGCTGGGCGCCAACGTCGCTGGCGCGGTCACCGTGTACTGGATGGCGCGGCGTTACGGCCGCCGGCTCTTCGCCACCCGGGTTGGCCGTCGCCTCCTTTCGCCGTCGGCACTGGCGACCATCGAGCGTGAATATCTCCGCTTCGGCAGCCTGGGCATCTTCTTCGGCCGCTTCCTTCCCGGTATCCGGGCCGTGGTGCCTCCCTTTGCGGGGCTCGCCAACCTCGGCGCGGTGCGGGCCCTCCTGCCCATGGCGCTCGCCTCCGCGATCTGGTACGGCGCCATCGCGCTGATCGGTGCGGCCATCGGGGCGGAGTGGAGCCGCATCAGCGCCGCCATCGCGAGCCTCAACCGTACCCTCGCCATTGTATCCGGCCTGGTGGCGCTGGCCGCCGTGATCATCGTCGTCATCCGGGCCCGTCGACGCCGGCGCGGCCGGCTCTGGTCCGCTTTCGAACGCGCACTCCAGGCGGTCGCCCCGGCCCCCGAGGCCGGTGCCGATCAGTTGCGCCTGGCTGCCCTGGCGCTGCTCGAGGTCGCGTATGCCGATCCCTCGCTCGGCGCCGATGAGCGCCAGGCCATCGCGACAGACCTGCGGGACCGCTGGTTGCCTGAAGGTGGGGTGGCGGGCACCCCGGTCGCATCAGCGGAGTGGAACGGAGTCGGCGAACGGCTGGCGGCGAGGTTCGGGCGTGAGCGGCGGCGCGCGCTGGTCGAGCGTCTCTGGCTGGTCGCGATGAGCGGACCCGGCTCGGAAGAGGCCCGGTCACGTGTCCTGCGCAGCGCGTCCGCGCTTCTGGGACTGAGCGAGGCCGAAGCGCAGGAGGTCGCCCTCCAGGCGCAGGCCCGGGAGCCGGCCACGCCGTGAATGACGAGATCCGCGACCGCATTGCGCGGGCCTTCTTCCTCGAGGGCTTCCGGGATTTCCTGTCGCTGGAAGCGGGGCACAGTGCCAACACGGTCGCCGCCTACCTCCGGGATGTCACGCGCCTCGGCGAGTTCGCGCTGGCCAAGGGTGTAGGAGAGCCATCGGGCCTCACCGGCGCCCAGCTGCGGGAGCACGTGTTCCTCCTCAAGGACATGGGGCTGAGTCCCGCCTCGATTCGACGGGACATCTCCGCCATCCGGACCTATTTCGGTTTTCTCGTGGGTGAGGGGCTAGTCCGCACCGATCCGAGCGAGCGACTGGAAAGCCCGCAGCGCTGGCGCACCCTGCCGGAGACGCTCTCAGTGCCGGAGGTCGAGGCGTTGCTTGCGTCGCCGCCAACCGATGACCGGATGGCCTGGCGAGACAAGGCGCTGCTCGAGCTGGCGTACGGCGGTGGCCTCCGCGTGTCGGAACTCTGCGGCCTCGGCCTGACCGATCTCCTGCTGCCTGAACAGCTCGTGCGCGTGCTCGGAAAGGGATCCAAGGAGCGGCTGGTGCCGCTCGGGCGGGCGGTGATCGGTGTGGTCTCGGTCTATCTGCACCAGCTGCGGCCGGAGCTGGATCGAGGAAGGACTGCCGGCCGGGTTCTGCTCAATGCTCGGGGAGCGCCACTGTCACGCGTCGGTGCCTGGGGCGTCGTCAAACGGGCCGCCACGCGGGCAGGGATCCGGAAGCGGGTGACGCCGCACACGCTCCGGCACAGCTTCGCCACCCACCTGCTGGAGGGCGGGGCGGATCTCCGCGCCGTGCAGGAGATGCTGGGCCACGCCGACCTTTCCACCACGCAGATCTACACTCATGTGGATCGGGAGTACCTCCGGTCGGTGCACAGGCAATATCATCCTCGCGCCTGAAGACCTTCGTGCTTTCGCGCTTTCGTGTGCCACCAGCTGGCCGGCACTACTCAGACTGCACTCCGGCCGACGGCGGATCCAGTCGCTCGTAGGCCGCGCCGAGCCAGAGCGAGAGCAACCACGCTTCCCCCGTCAGAATCCCGGCGGCTGCCACCGCACCGGGAATCAGCGACCAGGGTCCCGCGACCGGATCCAGGAACAGGGCCAGGCCGCCGCCGCCGACCAGCGGGAACACGAGCAACAGCGCCAGGAGCAGCAGGTAAGCCATGGCTGATAGCATGCCCTGGCCCAGCGTCTCCACGCCGCCCCTCGGCGCGCCGACCCGCACCCAGCCCGGGAAGAGCAGCGCCGCACCGTTCTGCAGCATCATGCCGGCGAAATTGATCGCCGGCAGCAGCACCAGGGCGCCAGCGGCGAGCGCCCAGCGGATGCGTCCCGGCAGTGCGTCGAGCGACGTGGCGGAGAGCGCCAGCGCGCCGAGCAGGAGCAGCGTCAGCTGGGAGAGCGACAGCAGCAGGGCGGAGGCCGCCGCTTCTGCGCGCACCACGGCGTCCGGACGGAGTGGGAAGCTGCGCAGCACCTCGAGATGGGCGAGATCGGTGCGGAGATCATTCCGGATCCATTGCGGACCGATGGCGAAGAAGAACCCGCTCCAGACCAGGAGCATGATCCCCGCCGTCTCCGCTGCGGTCGGCAGGCCACGGGAGGCTACCACGAGCGTCAGCGCCAGGGCGAACGCAATCAATGACCAGGTGCGGAGCCGCCCCCGCCGGAGAAGCATGGTCACGTTCTTCCAGAGCAGCGCCGCCGCCGGGGCACCGGCCGGTGCCAGGCGGACCAGTGGCGGGGATGCGCTTCCCGCCTTGATGGCAGGCGCGCTGCCGGAGCGGCGTGCCGCGAGGAGCCGGGCGCGCGCGAACGACGCCTCGGCCGCCGCCTCCTCGAAGGCGGCATTCGACCGAACGACCCAGACGTAGTGCGCCGCCAGCAGCCCCAGCGCCCAGGGAATTGCCCGCGCCCAGGCGGCAGGCGAGATACTGGAGACCGGCTCCGCCAGCAGCCGGAACGGCGCCAGGACGATCACGAGAAGGGGTGCTGCCAGCGCTCGCTCGAGGAGGGCCGGCACCGCGGTGCCAGGTGGTGCCGCAAGCGCACGGTTGCCGGCCTGCAGCGCCGCGACAAGAACCAGTCCGCCTGCGAGCAGGACCAGCCCGGACGCCAGGCGATGCTGGCGCAATCCGTAACGACCATGCTGGAGCAGGGAGATCCGGGTGAGCGACGCCGCCAGCCGATGCAGGTGCAGCGTGGTGAAGAGGCACCAGAGCGCCAGCGCCCGGAACGGGAGTACCAGCGTCGTCTCGCCGCGATGCAGGATCAGGAGCCAGATCGCCGTATTGAGCAGCAGCAGCCCCTGGCTTCGCGCCAGCTTGTAGTTGAGCAGGGCCCGGCGCGTCACCGGCGCGGGGAACAGCAGTGCAACTTCCGAGGTCGTGTATGCCAGCGCGCGGTGGTCTGATGAGTAGATCCAGCTCCAGCTCACCATCGCCAGCAACCCGAAGGCCAGGCCGGATTCCAGCAGCACGGACGGTGCGGGAGAGGTCCGGCTGCCGGCCGCATGGTTGCGGGTGAACAGATACAGATAGGCGAGGCCGGCCAGCAGGCCGAGCGCATAGCGGGGCTGGCGCAGCCGCCCAAGCTGCCGGGCCACGCGGTTGCGGAAGGTGATGCCCAGCAGATAACCCAGGGCTCGGGCCTGGCTCACGTGGCGGATCCGTCCCCGACCAGGGCGACAAAGATGTCCTCCAGCGATCGCCCGGCGAGCTCGGGCCGGGTCGCCACGATCTCGGGGACGGTGCCGGCTGCCACGCACTCGCCGAGGCGCAGCACCAGGACGCGGGTGCAGACCTCCTCCACCAGGTGGAGCAGGTGCGAGCTGAGGATCACCGCTGCCCCCTCCTCGGCCCGGCGGCGGATCGTCGCCTTCATCCGGCGGATGCCGATGGGGTCGAGCCCGGTCAGGGGCTCGTCGAACATCAGCGCGACCGGCTCGTGCAGCAGGCCGCAGGCGATCGCCAGCTTCTGTTTCATGCCTCGGGACAGTTCCGTGGGAAAGGATCGCTCCCGGTCCGCCAGTTCCAGTTCCCCGAGCAGCCGGGCGCGTCGTTCAGCTGCGTCCGGCACGTTGTAGAGCCGAGCCATGAACTCGAGGTGCTCACCCACGGTGAGGTAGTCGAAGAGGTGCGGCTCGTCGGGAATGAAGGCCAGGCGCCGCTTGGCCTCGAGCGGTTCGGAGCGCAGGTCGAATCCGCCGATACGGATGGCGCCATCCGACGGAATGATGATCCCGGCCAGGCTGCGGAGTGTGGTGGTCTTGCCGGCCCCGTTGGGTCCCACCAGCCCCAGGACTTCCCCTGGAGCCACCGTGAACGAGAGATTCCGGACCGCCAGGCGGTCGCCGTAGTGCTTGGTCAGGTTCCGGACTTCGATCACGGCTCCTCCAGGGGGCCTCGGGTGGCGCGTCTAAGCGGTTTTCATGCAACAGGCTACGCACTATAGTTCATGTGTCGTGCGAGCTGAATGCCGGTGGGATGAAACTTTCCCGGCGCTCGATGCGTTTCTGTTTGCACCATATGGCATTTTCCCGAGGTGGCCGCATGCGCTCCTACTGGATCAAGATCTTCGCCGGCGCCGCGGTCATATTCGGCGTCGGGATGGTGATCGCTTCCCTGGCCAGGCAGGTCCACCGGGAAGTCCATTACGTCACGAATTCGTCCGGCCCCATCAAGGTGCCCCTCTTCTTCGTACCGTTCCAGCTGGATCAGAAGCGGGTAGGCACGGTTCGCGGTGTCACGGTATTCCGGGACAGTCTGCAGCAGCCGACGAGTCTCGGGGTCACGATCGCCCTCGCCGACTCCGTGACACCCGCCGCCTTCGCCACGTGCATCGTCGCATTGCTGCCGCAGGGAACCGACATCAATCCTACCCGGTTCACCTGCCTTCGGCAGGCCGACACCGCCGGCAAGCAGCTCGCCCGGTTCGGCACGCTGCACCTCCGGTCGCTCGGCGACTCGTTCAGCCTGTACGCGCCGAAGGACAAGATCGCGGAGATCCGGAACAGCACCACCGATCGGATGTCCCAGGAGGACAGCCGCCAGCGGGCGCAGAACGACTCGGCGCGGTCCGAACTCCGCGGACAGATTGACAGCATCATGCAGGCGGCCCGCGACTCGAGCGACGCGATCCGCGCCCGTGCCGAGGCCAAGACCCAGTCACTCCGGGAACGGATGCCGAACGAGCAGTGATCTTCGTCCTCGACAACTACGACAGTTTCACCTATAACCTGGTGCAGCTGGTCGGCGCACTGGGTGCGAACCCGGTGGTCCACCGGAACGACACCGTGACGGTGGCGGAGGTCCTGGCGCTCGGGCCCGGGGCCATCATCATCTCGCCCGGTCCATGCACGCCGGCCGAGGCCGGCATTTCAATGGCGCTCGCGCGCGCGGCGGCAGAGCGGGGCGTGCCGCTGCTCGGCGTATGCCTCGGTCACCAGGCGCTGGCCGCGGCCTTCGGCGCAACGGTAGGCCGGGCGCCGCGCCTCATGCACGGCAAGACCTGTACGATCCGCCATGGCAGCTCCCGCCTGTTCGACGGTATTCCATCACCATTCACGGTCATGCGGTACCACTCGCTGGTGGTGGATGCCGGCACGCTGCCGGCGGAATTCGAGGTGACGGCCGATGTCGCTGCCGCGGACGAAAACACCGTCATGGCCGTCGCGCACCGGACCTTGCCGCTGTTCGGCGTGCAGTTCCATCCCGAGTCGGTGGGCACCGACCATGGCCGCCGCCTCATCGAGAACTTCCTGACGCTCGCCAGTTGATGCGCGGGCCGGGCGGCCGTAGGTTCAGGATACCCTGAATTCCTCCGTCTCCCGCACCGTGCCTCCACGCCCATGACATTCCGGCCCGCACTGCTGGTCGCCGGCCTCCTGGCTGGCTCGTCGTCATGCGCACCGTCGCCACCGACGGTGCCCTCACCGGCTCCCGCCGCGCGCGTGACCGATTCCACGCGCGGCACCCTCGCCATGATCGAGCTGGGCGACACCGTCAACAACAGCACGACGGCGTTCCCGTCCACCTATCGCCCGCTGCCATCTCATGTGGTCCTGATTCGGGGCGCCACGGTGATGACCGCGGCGGGCCCCACATTGCATGGAGCATCCGTGCTCCTGCGGGATGGCCGCATCAGCGCCGTGGGGATGAATCTCGCGGCACCGGCCGGTGCGGAGGTGATCGATGCCGCCGGCAAGTGGGTGACGCCGGGCCTGATTGATACCCACTCCCACCTCGGGGTGTACGCCGCGCCGGGCGGGAATTCGCTCAGTGACGGCAACGAGGCCACCGATCCGGTGACGCCGGAGGTCTGGGCCGAGCATTCCATCTGGCCCCAGGATCCGCAGTTCGGGCTGGCGCTGGCGGGCGGCGTCACGACGCTCGAGGTACTCCCGGGCTCCGCCAACCTGTTTGGCGGCCGGGGGGTCGTGCTGCGCAACATTCCGGCGCGCACGGTGCAGGACATGAAATTCCCCGGCGCCCAGTATGCGCTCAAGATGGCGTGCGGCGAGAACCCGAAGCGCGTGTATGGCGGCCGCGGGCGCGCGCCCTCCACCCGCATGGGCAACATGGCCGGCTATCGCGCGGCCTGGATCAGGGCCACGGAATACAAGCGCAAGTGGGACAAGTGGCGGGCCGACGGGGCCAAGCCGGCCGACATGCCGAGTCGCGACCTGGGGCTCGAGACGCTGATGGGGGTGCTGAACGGCCAGATCCGGATCCAGAATCACTGCTACCGGGCCGACGAGATGGCGGAGATGATCGCGATGTCGAAGGAGTTCGGCTATCACATCGCGTCGTTCCATCATGCGGTCGAGGCCTACAAGATCCGGGACCTGCTCAAGCGCGAGAACATCTGCCTCAGCATGTGGTCCGACTGGTGGGGGTTCAAGCTGGAGGCGTATGACGGCATCCGCCAGAACATCGCGCTCATCGCGGCGGACGGGGGCTGCGCCATTCTGCACACCGATGACCCGAACGGGATCCAGCGCATGAACCAGGACGCGGCCAAGGCGCTGGAAGCCGGGAACGAGGCCGGGATCGCGCTGACTCCGGATGATGCCATCAAGTGGGTCACGATCAACCCGGCCCGCGCGCTCGGGATCGACGCCGAGACCGGGTCCCTGGAGGCCGGCAAGCGGGCGGACGTGGTGATCTGGTCGGCCGACCCGTTCAGCGTGTACAGCCATGCGGACCGGGTGTATCTGGATGGCGCCCTGGTGTACGACCGGGCCGACCCCGCGCGGCGGCCCACCAGCGACTTCATGCTGGGCCAGCCGGGAGGAACCGCACGATGAACCGGATGATCCGGATTGCCGGCCTCACGGCCGCGCTCGTGATGCTTGCCGGGGTGGCGGCGGCGCAGACGGTGGCGATTACCGGTGCTCGCGTACTGGTCGGCAACGGCACCACACTGGATGGTGCCACCGTCGTCATCCGGGATGGCCGCATCGCCGCGGTGGGACGCGATGCGGCGGTGCCCGACGGGGCGCGCGTCATCGATGCCCGCGGCAAGGTGGTGACGCCCGGCCTGCTCAACTCCGCCACGTCGCTCGGGGCGATGGAAATCGAGGCGGTGGACGAGACCAACGACGCCGCCAGCAACAACCCGAAAATCACGGCAGCGTTCGACATCAGGTACAGCCTGAACCCCTGGACCACCCTCATCCCGATCGAACGGGATGGGGGCGTGACGAGTGCCGTGGTAGCCCCCAATCCGCGGGCCTCCATCATTGCAGGCACCGGCGCCCTGATCCGGCTCTCCGGCCTGAGGGTGGATTCGCTGGTGGAGCGCAGCCCGGTGGCGATGTTCGGCGCCTTCGACGAGCGGGCGGCAGCCCGTACCGGCGGTTCGCGTGGTGACGCGATGCTGACCTTCCGGGAGCTGCTG
The DNA here is from genome assembly GCA_035712285.1 of Gemmatimonadales bacterium. Lineage (GTDB taxonomy): Bacteria > Gemmatimonadota > Gemmatimonadetes > Gemmatimonadales > GWC2-71-9 > CAMLHP01. The sequence continues at coordinate 44,377 of DASTBA010000076.1, forward strand.
CAGGATGTGAAGACCTACGCGGCCGATCGGCAGGCCTACGACAACCGGGCCCGTCGCGATCTGGCGCTTTCCCGGCTGGATCTCGAGGCGATGGTGCCGGTGGTGGAGGGCAAGCTCCCGCTGGCACTCTCGGTCAACCGGGCTGCCGACATCCTGAACGCGCTGGCGCTCGCCCGCGAGTTCAGGCTCCGGCTGATCATCATCGGCGCGGCGGAGGGCTGGATGGTGGCGGACGATATCCGGGCCGCCGGTGTCCCGGTCATCCTGGATCCGCTGCTCGACATTCCAGGCTACGATGGCCTCGCCGCCACCCTCGAGAACGCGACCCGGCTCCGGAAGGCCGGCGTCACCATCGCGTTCGCGACGTTCGATGCGCACAACGCGCGAAACCTGCGCTTCTCCGCCGGGAACGCGGTGGCCAACGGCCTGCCCTATGATGAAGCGCTGGCGGCCATCACATCGGCGCCCGCCCGGATCTGGGGGGTGGGCGACCGTCTGGGCCAGATCGCGGCGGGACAGGATGCCGACGTGGTGGTCTGGTCGGGCGATCCGTTTGAGCTCATGACCCGCGCCGAGCACGTATTCATCCGCGGGCAGGAAATGGCCCCGGACAACCGGCAGCGGGAGCTGCTGGCGCGCTACCGGACCCTCAGTGACACCCTGCCGCCGCAGTACCGCTAGCGCCTGCGGGGCGCCGCTTGCAACACTCGGCGCCCCGCATGCGTAGTCCTGTGGATCGGACCAGCAACTCTCCGGCCTGCAGGCCAGGCCGGCCCACCTCATCGAGGACCGTGACCTGATGCCTTCGCGTGCCCGTCTGGCTGCATTCTCGGCAGCCATCCTCGCCGTGCTGTCCCCGTTTCCCCTCATCGCCCAGCAGAAGCCCACGTTCGCCAGCCGGCAGGAGGCGCTGACCGCCGGCCGGTACCTCTCCGGCGCATCCGGCCCCAGGAACGTGAACTGGATTGACGGAGGCAAGCGCTATTCGTACACGGCGCGCGGGGATTCCGGTGGCGAGGTCATCCGGAGCTTCGACCCGGCCACCGGCAAGGACGAACTGCTGTTCAGTGCGGCAGGGCTCAAGTTTCCGGGCACCGACAAGCCGTTCAACTACGGATCGTTTCAGTGGGCCCGGGATTCGAAGCATCTCGTCTTCCAGACGAACTTCCGGCCGGTCTACCGCCGCTCCGGCACGTCCGACTACTACGTCTACACCCTGGCGACCCGCGGCCTGCAGCTCGCGGCCCAGGGCGCCCGCACCGCCGAGCTGTCGCCGGATGGTGGGCAGCTCGGTTACGAGCGGGATGGCGACCTCTACGTGACCGATCTCGCCACCGGCAAGGTCACACGCCTGACCACTGATGCAACGGAGCTCAAGCACAACGGGCGGTTCGACTGGGTGTACGAGGAAGAGTTCGGGATGGCGCAGGCCTGGGCCTGGTCGCCGGACAGCCGGAACATCGCCTTCTGGCAGCTGGACGAGACGCCGGAGCCGAGCATCCAGCTTTCCGACTATTCCGGCGTGCATCAGGACTGGGATGTGATCCGGATTCCCCAGCCGGGGGACAGCAACGCCCGGGTGCGGATCGGCGTGGCCAGCACCGCCACCGGCCAGAGCACCTGGCTCGACCTCGGAGCCGATGCCGGTGAGTATGTCCCGCGGATCTACTGGACCAGCGAGCCCGACACGCTGGCGGTGATCACGCTCAATCGCTCCCAGAACGAGATGAAGCTCCTGTTCTGCGATATCCACACCGGCGGGCACCGGCTGGTCATGACCGAGCGGTCCAAGGCCTGGGTGGATGTCTACGACTTCTACGCCGGCATCCAGGACATGATGACGTTCCCGGCCGGTGCGCGGGAATTCTTCTGGATCTCGGACCGCGACGGCTGGCAGCACCTGTACCGCTACGGCTATTCCGGCAAGCTGATCGGGCAGGTGACCCGCGGCGCCTGGAGCGTGACGCGGGTGGAAGGCACCGATCCGGCCCGGAAGACGGTCTACTTCACCAGCACCATGGCCTCGCCGCTGGAGCGCCAGCTCTACAGCGTGCGCTTCGACGGCAGCCACCTCACCCGGCTGACGCGCGCCACCGGCACCCACAGCATCGACATGTCGCCGGACACCCGGTATTACCTCGACCGCTGGTCGTCCGTGAGCCAGCCGCGGCAGGTGGAGCTCTGGGCCACCGGGGGCCGGATGATCAAGCTGCTCGAGGCGAACACGGCGGTGAGCGACTGGGTCGCCACGCACGCCTACTCGCCCACCGAGCTCTTCACCTTCACGGCATCCGACGGGCAGAAGCTCGACGGGTCGCTGGTGAAGCCGTATCCCTTCGACAGCACCCGCCGCTATCCCGTGATCTTCGACATCTATGGCGGACCGGGCTCGCAGCAGGTGTACAACTCCTGGGGCGGGAGTGGCTGGGAACAGTGGCTGGCGCAGGAGGGGTACGTCGTGGTCGGCCTCAACAACCGCGGCTCGAACAACTATGGCAGCGCCTTCATGAAGGTGGTGCGCGGCAATCTGGGCAAGTGGGAGGCGCACGACTTCGCCGAGGCGGCCCGGTACCTCTCGACCCTGCCATGGGTGGATAGCTCGCGCATCGCGATCATGGGTGGGAGCTACGGCGGCTATTCGACGGTGTTCACCATGGAATCGTACCCCGACATCTTCAAGGTCGGCGTGGCCAACTCGGCCGTCACCGACTGGCGCCTCTACGACGACATCTACACCGAGCGCTACATGGATACGCCGGCCCGCAACGACGCCGGCTACGACACCAGTTCGGCGGTGAAGCATGCCAAGGCGCTGACGGGGCGGCTGCTCCTCATCCACAGCATGATGGATGACAACGTGCATCCCCAGAACACCATGCAGCTGCTGACCGCGCTGACCGGGGCGGGGCACGACGTGGACACCCGCATCTATCCGCCGGGCCGGCATGGTGCGGCGTATGACTTCCAGAGCTACCAGCTGATCCAGCAGGTGACCGACGAGTTCCTCGCCCGGCACCTCCGGCCCGGCCCGCGGGCCGGTTCGGCGGCACAGCAGCATCCGTGACTTCGTTTACGTCATCCGAATGGAGCGAGCAATGCAATTGCGTCTGATTCCGGCGCTGGCCGGTGTTCTGGGGGTGCTCGGCTGCGCCAGCACCCCGGCGGCCACACCCGTGGCCCCGCCAAGCGCCGTGGCCGCCGGCCCCGACGGGGTGGTGCCCCTGCCGCCGACCACCTTGCCGCGCACCCATGCGGCGCGGCCGACCACGGCTGCGATCACACCGGCCGACCTGATGACACGGCTCTACATCTTTGCCGATGACTCGATGCAGGGCCGTGAGGCCGGCACCATCGGCAATGTGAAGGGCACCACCTACATCGCGAACGAAATCCGGAAGATGGGGCTGGAGCCGGCGGGCGAGAACGGCACATACTTCCAGACGATCCCGCTCGTGACGCGCGCCTTTGACACGACGTCCACCTTCGCCGTCGGCGGCGTCTCCTTCGCCCCGTTCACGGACTACGCGCTCACCAGCACCAGCCCCGTGAACCTGCCGTCCGTCGAGGCGGTCTATGGCGGCGCGTTCGGCGACACCACCGTCACCCTTACGGAATCCCAGGTGGCCGGGAAGCTGGTGGTGCTGTCGGCCCCGGCCGGTGGGTTCACCCTGCGGCGCCAGGTGCGGACTCCCCCGGCGCTGGAGAAGGCGGCCGCGGTCGCGATTGCGGGGCTGGACGCCTTTCCCCCGCAGGCGATCGGCTTCCTGCGGCAGCCTCGCACGTTCATGAACGACAACCCGCGCCCGGAGGAAAACCGGCCGGCGAGCCTGCTGGTGGGGGAGCGGGTCGCCGCGGCGCTGTTCGACAAGCCGCTCGCCCAGCTCGCGGTGGGCGATCAGGGCAGGTCGGCCTCGCTGGCGCTGCGCTACTCCATGACGCCGGTGCAGTACCCGGCGCGCAACGTTGTGGGGATCGTGCGGGGGAGCGATCCGGCGCTGCGGGGCGAGTTTGTGGCCATCGGCGCCCACAACGACCACATCGGCATGACGGACCGCCCGGTGGATCACGACTCCATCCGCATCTGGAACCATATCGTGCGCCCCGAGGGCGCCGACGACGGCCGGAAGCAGGCCACGCCGGAACAGCAGCGGCGCGTCAACGCCGAGCTCGCGGCGTTCCGGTCCGCCCACCCCGGCAGCGCGCGCCAGGACTCGATCAGCAACGGCGCCGATGACGACGGCTCGGGCTCGGTGACGGTGCTGGAGATCGCGCAGAAGATCGCCGCGATGAAGGTGAAGCCGAAGCGGTCGATCCTCTTCGTCTGGCACGTGGGCGAGGAGAAGGGACTGCTGGGGTCCCGGTACTTCACCGACAACCCCACGGTGCCGCGGGATTCGATCGTGGCGCAGCTCAACATGGACATGGTGGGGCGGGGCGACGCCTATGACGAAACCGGCCGCACCAAGGACGGGACGCCGATCCACGGCAACCCGAACTACCTGCAGCTGGTGGGTTCCCGGCGGCTCTCCACCGAACTGGGGGACCTGATCGAGGCGGTCAACAAGAACGGCAAGCACAACATGGACCTGGACTACTCGATCGACGCGAACGGCCACCCGTCCCGCATCTACTGCCGGAGCGATCACTACGAGTACGCGCGCTACGGCATCCCGATCACCTTCTTCACCACGGGGCTCCACTCCGACTACCACCAGGTCACTGACGAGCCCCAGTACATCGACTACACGCACATGGCGCGGGTCGGCAACTTCGTCGAGGACATCGCGGTGCATGTGGCGGATCTCGACCACCGCGTCGTGGTGGATCATCCCAAGCCCGATCCGCGCGGGCAGTGCGTGCAGTAATGGCCCAGGTCAACTGGGGTGCGCTGCACCCCCAGGTCGTGCACTTTGTCGTGGCGCTCGGCCTGGTGGGTGTGGCGCTCCGGATCGTGTCGCTCACCGGCCGGCTGGC
>DASTBA010000077.1:0-6168 GCA_035712285.1 Gemmatimonadales bacterium
GCGCCTGGTCCGCGCCCACGCGGCACGGGCCCGGCCGGCCGGCCTCACCCTCGCCGAGATCCGGGCCCTGGGCACCGTGGAAGGCGCGCCGGGCCTCATCCTCAAGGAACTGGCAGCCCTGATGGGGCTGACGCCGGCCACGACGTCGCGCCTCGCCGAGCGGCTGGTGCGACGCGGACTGCTCACCCGCCGCGCCGCAGCCAGCGACCGGCGGCGCGTCCGCTTCCGGCTGAGTCCCGCCGGGGGCCGGGCCCTGGGCGCCGCCCGGCAGGAGATCGTGCAGCTGCTGGCCAGCCGGCTGTCGGTGGTGACGGCGGCTGACGCACGGTCGCTCGCGCACCTGACCCGGCTCATCGTGCCGGCGCTCCGGCCGGATGCGGCGCGGTGAGCGTCGAGGCCGGCGTCAACAAGTGGGTCGTGGCCGTGACGGTGATGACCGGCACGATGATGGCGGTGCTGGACTCCAGCATCGTCAACGTCGCGCTGCCCGACATGGCCGGCACCCTCGGCGCCTCGGTGGAGGAGATCGCCTGGGTCGTCACCGGCTATATCCTCTCCAACGTCATCATCATGCCCATCCTGGGCACCTTGGCCGAACACCTCGGCCGCAAGCGGATGTACCAGGGGGCGGTCATCCTGTTCACGGTCGCCTCCATGCTCTGCGGGGTGGCCCGGAGCCTCGAGGTGATGGTCGCCTTCCGCGTGATCCAGGGGATGGGCGGCGGCGTCCTGATGACGGTCTCCCAGGCCATCCTGCGGGAGAGCTTTCCCACGGAAGAGCAGGGCATGGCCATGGGCGTCTACGGCATGGGCGTGGTCATCGCGCCGGCGCTTGGCCCCACTCTCGGCGGCTGGCTCACCGACACCTACAGCTGGCCCTGGGTCTTCTTCATCAACGTGCCGATCGGCGTGCTGAACTTCTTCCTGGTCCAGCGCTTCATCCACGATCCGCCGTTCCTGCAGCGCGCGAAGGGTGGCATTGACTGGACCGGCATCGGCCTGCTGGCGGTGGGGCTCGGTGCGCTGCAGCTCATGCTCGAGAAGGGGGAGACGAAGGACTGGTTCGACTCCTCGCTCATCACGACCCTCGCGATCGTCGCCGCGCTGGGACTGGTGCTCTTTGTGGTCTACGAGCTCCGCGCCAGCCGCCCGGCGGTGGATCTCGAACTGCTCGAGAATGGTCCCTTCACCGCCGCCACGGCGGTGGGCGGCGTGCTGGGCATGGGGCTCTACGCGAGCCTCTTCATCCTCCCGCTCTTCCTGCAGACGATTCTCGGCTATTCGGCCACCGAATCGGGGCTCGCACTCATGCCGCGGAGCCTGGCGATGGCGGTGGGCATGCCGCTCAGCGGGCGGTTGTACAACCGCATGGGACCCAAGGTCATGGTTCTCGCGGGGCTCCTGGTGAGCACCTACTCGTTCTGGGCACTCTCGCGGATGACGGTGGACACCGGCTTCTGGGACATCTTCTGGCCCCAGGTGTGGCAGGGGATGGGATTCAGCTTCCTCTTCGTGCCGCTCAGCACCGCGGCACTGGCGACCATCCCGAAGCCGAAGCTCACCGCCGCCACCGGGCTCTACAATGTCGTCCGCCAGGTGGCCGGCAGCGTGGGCATCGCCATCGCGGCAACTGAGGTCTCCCGCGGCACCTCCCGCTACTTCGCGGTCCTGACCGAGCATGTGACGGCATTCGACGCCGCCACCCGCCAGTGGATAGCCGGGGTGACGGGCGGCATGCAGCACTTCAGCCTGTCGGCGGGGGAGGCGTACGAACGCGCGCTTGCCCTGCTGCAGCGGACCATCATGCACCAGGCCAGCGTACTGGCCTACGACCGGGTGATGTACCTGATTGCGGTGAGTTTCGCGGTGGCGCTGCCCCTGGCCTTCCTGTTGCGCCGGGGCACCGAGAACGGGGAGCACACCGTGATCGTGGAGTGATGCGGGCTTTACGAACGGGCGATCCTCCCGTATAGTCCTAGGTCCAGCCGTCACCCGGTTCACCGCATTCGCCGCACCTACTGACCGAGGGGTCTCGATGGACTCCACGATCCGCGAAGCTCGACTCAAGGCCGAGTTCGCCCACCTGTACCCACCGGTCCAGCCCGGCATCTGGACGCCGGCGGCCGAGGTTGGTGCCCGCATGCTCTTCTGGCACCTGCAGCTCACCGGGACCGTCGTGCTGGGGGAGCGGCTGCTCGACACCCGGCACTTCGAGTTCCGCGGCGGCTGGTGCCGGGGCGACACCTCCGACCTGCGCACCCGGGCCGGCGATCCGGATGCCGCCGAGCCGCGCCGCCAGCGCAGCGCCTGAGCACCGTCAAGGAGAATCCATGGCAGACGAACCCAAGGGCGCCCTCAAGCCCATCACCCCGGCCCGGCTGGCGGAGGAACTGCAACGCCTCGCCGCCCGGCGCGCCAGCGGCGACATCAAGCCCGACGAATACGAGCACCGGTTTGCCCGGATGGTTTCGGAACTCCGGGACCGGCGCATCGATGGCACCCGTGCCGACATCATGGCTGCCATCGAGCCGCTGCGCCTCCAGGGCATCGTGACCAACGAGGACTACCGCCGCCTGCTTTCCCAGCTCGGCATCGTATGACCGGGCCGGGCCTCTGCCCGGTCCTGATGGCGATCCAGGCGTCGGACGGGCTCATCCTGAAGGGCACGCTGCGCTATCCGGATGGTGCCGGCGGCCGGCGGTTTCCCCTGGCCGTCCTCGCGCACCAGTATCCCGCGACGCATGCCGCGTTCGAGCCGCTGGTCCAGGACCTCCTTGCCCTGGGATTCGCCACCCTTGCGTTCGACCAGCGGGGCCATGGTGAATCCATCCAGTCTCCCGCCGGCCCGGTGGTGATCCAGGCGCCGGCCGACTTCTCGGACGCCGCCTTCGGCACCGCGTTCATGGCGAGCGCCGCCTCCGTCCGGTTTCCGCTCATTCCCGATGACATTGTGCGGGCAGCGGCGTGGGGTGTCGCCCAGAACTTCACGTCGGGACAGGTGCTCCTGGTCGGTGGCAGCGTCGGCGGCCCGGGGGTGCTGCTCGCCGCGCCGGCGGTCAGGCCGTTGCTCGGCGTGATCACGCTGGGCGCCGCCGGCGCGCTCGCGCTCGGACCGGATGCTCCGGATCGCATTCGCCACAACCTGGAAGCTGCCGCGTGGCCGGTGCTGCTCGCATCCTCCGAGGGTGATCCGTTCGGCGGAGCCGCGAGTGTGCGCGCCTGGAGCGAGGGGCTCTCGCGGGTACACGCGGTGGTCTCCCCCGGTAACGGCCACGCGATGGCCATCTACTACGACGTGCGAGATGACGTGAGAGACTTCGCCCGGCGCTGTATCGCCTGACGGCGCCGGGCGTGCACACGCGCCCCGCGTCCCGTGTCCCGCGTCTATATTTCGAGCATGGCCCTGATCACCAGGCGTACCACGCCCACCGTCGCCATCGGCCCCGTGCTGGTGGGTTCCGCACATCCGGTCGTCGTGCAGTCCATGACCAACACCGACACGGCAGATGTTGCATCCACCGTGGCGCAGGTAGCGGCCTTGGCGCGGGCGGGGAGCGAGCTGGTGCGCGTCACGGTGAACAACGACGAGGCGGCGCAGGCGGTCCCGCAGATCGTGGCGCAGCTGGCCGCGCAGGGCGTCACTACACCCATCGTGGGCGATTTCCACTACAACGGCCACCTCCTCCTCACCCGTTATCCCGACTGCGCCAGGGCGCTTGCCAAGTACCGCATCAATCCCGGCAACGTGGGCGGCAAGCGCCAGGACGAGCACTTCCGTACCATCGTTGAGGTGGCGCTCGCCAACGACAAGCCGGTGCGGATCGGCGTCAACTGGGGCTCGCTGGACCAGAACCTCCTGACCGAAATGATGGACGCCAACGCACGCCTCGCCGAGCCGGAGGACGCGCGGGATGTCACCATGCGGGCGATGGTGGAGAGCGCGCTGCAGAGCGCGGCGTTCGCCGAACGGGTGGGGATGGGGCATGACCGGATCATCCTGAGCGCCAAGGTTTCCGGCGTCCAGGACCTGGTGGACGTCTACCGGATGCTGGCAGCGCGCACCGACTACCCGCTCCATCTCGGACTCACCGAGGCCGGCCTGGGCATGAAGGGGATCGTCGCCAGCACGGCAGGGCTCTCGCTCCTGTTGCAGGAGGGGATCGGGGACACCATCCGCGTCTCCCTGACCCCGCGCCCCGGGGGTGACCGGGCCGAGGAGGTCCGGGTGGCACAGCAGGTGCTTCAGAGCCTCGGGATCCGGAGTTTCGCCCCCCAGGTGACCAGTTGCCCGGGGTGCGGCCGTACCACCAGCACCTTTTTCCAGCAGATGGCGGTGGACATCCAGTCCTACATCAGGGACAGGATGCCGGAATGGCGGGCGGAGCGGCCGGGCGTGGAGGAACTGAAGGTGGCGGTGATGGGTTGTGTCGTGAACGGCCCGGGGGAGTCGAAGCATGCCAATATCGGCATCTCGCTGCCTGGCACTTTCGAGGAGCCGAAGGCCCCGGTGTTCGTGGACGGCAAGCTGACTGTCACGCTCAAGGGAGAGCGGATCGTGCCGGAGTTCCTGTCCATTCTCGATGACTACGTGGCGACCCGCTACCAGCGGCGGGAGCCGGCCGGAGCCGGCCGGTGAAGGGACGTCTGGCACTCGTCTCGGGGCTGGCGATATTGCTCGTCGTCGCCACGGCACCGGCAGCGCGCGCCCAGGACGAGGCCGGGATCGCGGTGGGCGATACCCTGGCACCACTGGTGATCCACGATCTGGACGGGAAGGACTTCAGTCTCGGCAGCCTGATCGGGAAGCGCCCGGTGCTGCTGGAGTTCTGGGCCACGTGGTGCACCTCCTGTGCGGCGATGCTGCCGCGACTCAAGGAGGCGGCCGCCCGCTACGGGCGCGATGTGGCTTTTGTCGGCATCAACGTCACCATTGGGGATTCACGGGAGGCGGTTCGCCGGTACCTGGCCGAAAAGCAGCCGCCATTCCAGGTACTTTTTGATGATGCCGGTGTTGCGGCGGCGGCCTGGGATCCGCCCGCGACGTCGTTCATCGTCATCGCAGACCGGACGGGGAAGGTGATCTACACCGGGGTGGGGGGGACGCAGAACATCGAGCCCGCGTTGGCGGAGGCCGCCAGGGGCACTGAACAGGAGAGGACCGGACCATGAAGTGGATCCATGGTATCAGCGGACTGGCACTGACCGCCATCCTGGCGGCGCCGGCTCCGGCATCGGCACAGAGCATGGGCGCGCCCACCGCGGTCGTGGTCGGCGGGCCGGACGTGGGCGAGACGGCCCCCGATTTCCGGCTGCCCTGGGCGTCGCGTGACAGCATCGGGAGCGTGGAGAACGATTTCCTGCTCAAGGACCAGCGCGGGAAGGTGGTGGTGGTCGCCTTCTACCCCAAGGACTTCACCAGCGGGTGCACGGCGGAAATGCAGCAGTTCACCGACCGCTACGCCGAGATGTTCCCCGACAACGTGGTGCTGGTGGGGATCAGCATTGACTCGGTGGAGTCGCACCAGCGCTTTGCACAGAGCATCGGCATGCCGTTCCGGCTGCTGAGCGACCCGTCACAGTCGGTGTCGAAGCGGTACGGGAGCGCCGGCAGCAACGGGTACAACCGGCGCACGGTCTTCGTCATCAACGCCAAGGGCCAGGTGACCTACCGGAACATGCAGTTCGGCGCGCTCGACCCGAAGGCCTATGACGCGCTCAAGAAGGCGGTGGCGGAGGCCAGCCGCGGGTGACGGGACACCGGCGTTCTGCCGGCGCGAGTGTCTGGGGCAGGGTGGCCGCGGTAGTCACGATGGCCATCGTGCCCCATTCGCTTGCCGGTCAGGAGGTCACCTGGGAGCTCCGGGGGATCCGGAGCGGGTTCTGCGTCGAGTTCCTGATTGCGCCAGCGTTCATGGCCGCGACGCCGTTCGGGGCACGGGCCGGTACTCCGGCTGAGCAGGACAGCGCCCTTTCGCCAGTGCTGGCCCGGGCGGTCACGGGAGCCGATTCGCTGCGCTCCTGGATCCCCTCGAACCTCTGCCTCGTACAAGCCGATTCGAGCGGTACCGGCGGGGAGCTGCGACGGTCCGGCCGCCCGGTCACGGTGATGGTCTGGATGCTCAACCCGGGGGCCGCGTCCGCCGCGCCAGCCGTCCTCTTCGCCTCCGC
>DASTBA010000078.1:0-5758 GCA_035712285.1 Gemmatimonadales bacterium
TCCCGCGTCTCGAGTCCCGCGTCATTCATTCACCTCCACCTCTTACGGAGCGAGCCAGCGCATGAGCCTCTGGGCCACGAAATCCATCTCGGTACTGAAGGCTGAGGCGGAGGAAACCGGGGAGCGGTCCCTCAACCGCACCCTGGGCGCCCTCAACCTCACCACCCTCGGCATCGGCGCCATCATCGGCGCGGGCATCTTCGTCCTCACCGGCGTCGCCGCTGCGCGATTTGCCGGCCCCGCCGTGCCGCTCTCCTTCGTTGCGGCCGGCATCGCCTGCGCGTTTGCCGGGCTCTGCTACGCGGAAATGGCCAGTGCCGTGCCGGTGGCCGGCAGCGCGTACACCTACTCGTACGCCACGATGGGCGAGTTCATCGCCTGGATCATCGGCTGGGACCTGATCCTCGAGTACTCGCTCGGGGCCGCGACCGTCGGTGTGGGGTGGGCTGGCTACTTCGTGAGCCTGATGGACTTCCTGGGCATCCACATCCCGTCGCACTTCGCCGCGGCCCCGCTGTCGTACTGCACGGCGGCGGATGTGGCGGGCAAGCTCGGCGGCTGCGTCCAGGCCGGATTCGGCACCACCGGCGCGGTGCTCAACATCCCCGCCATGATCGTGGTCCTGCTGGCCACCGCCGTCCTGACCATCGGAATCCAGGAGTCGGCGCGTGTCAACAACGTCATCGTGCTGCTGAAGATCCTGGTGGTGCTGCTCTTCATTGCCTTCGGGATCAGGTACGTCAATCCCGAGAACTGGAAGCCGTTCGTGCCGGCGAACACCGGCGGGTTCGGACACTTCGGCATCTCGGGAATCTTCCGTGGGGCGGGGCTGGTGTTCTTCGCGTATATCGGCTTTGACGCCGTCAGCACGGCGGCGCAGGAGGCCAGGAACCCTCAGAAGGACATGCCCAAGGGCATCCTCGGGTCGCTGGTGATCTGTACGCTGCTCTATATCGTGGTATCGGCAGTGCTCACGGGCATGGTGCACTACAGCAAGCTGGATGTCGCCAACCCGGTCGCCTTCGCCGTGGAACAGGTCAGCCAGCTGCACTGGCTGGTTCCGTTCATCACCCTTGGGGCCGTGCTGGGACTGGGCTCCGTGGTCCTGGTGATGCTCCTCGGGCAGTCACGGGTCTTCTATTCGATGTCACGTGACGGGCTGATGGGCCAGTGGGCCGGCAAGGTGCACCCCAGGTTCCGCACGCCCTATCTCTCGACCATCTGGGTGGGGATCATCGTGGCCATCATCGCCGGCATCTTCCCGATCCAGATCCTGGGCGAGATGGTGAATATCGGCACGTTGCTGGCCTTCGTGCTGGTCTGCGCCGGCGTCTGGATTCTCCGCCACAAGCGGCCCGACCTGGAGCGCCCGTTCAAGACGCCCTGGGTTCCGGCGGTGCCGATCCTCGGCATTCTCTCCTGTTTCGGGCTCATGGCCACGCTGCCGGGCGCCACCTGGGAGCGGCTGGGGGTCTGGCTCGTGATCGGTCTCCTGATCTACTTCGGCTACAGCCGGCACAACAGCGTACTGCAGAAGAAGCTGTCGCAGGGCGAAGGCGCGTAGGACGAGGGGTTAGGGGCTAGGGGTTAGGGGTCGAGGCTGTCAGCCCCTAACCCCTAATCCCTGACCCCTACCCCCTAGATTCCCCTCATGCCCCGCAACATCGGAACCGAAAAGACCACCGCCGCGCGCGAATTCGCTGCGGCATTCCGCCCCGGCCTGCGCGTCTGCCTTACCACGCACGTCAATCCCGACGGCGACGGGCTCGGCAGCGAGGTGGCGCTGCTCCACCTGCTTCGCGCGCACGGCATCACCTGCCACATCACCAATCCGACCCCGACCCCGCCGCGCTTCGATTTCCTCTTTGCGGAGGCGCCCGGCGCTGACCACACCGCCGAGGCGGTGAAGGAACTCCGCCGCGCCGACCTCATCGTGGTGCTGGACATCTCGGACCTGGGGCGCCTTGGCATGCTCACCGATACGGTCCGCACGCGGGGCGTGCCGGTGGCCTGCATCGATCATCACCTGGGCGGCGGCGACCTGCCGGACGGCCCCCGGTACGTGGATGCCACGGCCTCCGCCACCGGGGAGCTCATCTTCGAGATGGCGGTGGCCAACGACTGGGCCATCACGGCGCCGGCCGCGCGCGCACTCTACGTGGCGCTGCTGACCGACACCGGCGGCTTCCGGTTCAGCAATACGCGCCCGCGCACGCTGCGGATCGCGGCGGAGCTGCTGGAGGCCGGCGTGGACCCGGAGCAGGTCTATCTCGACGTCTACGCCAGTGCGCCGGCCGGCCGGCCGCGGCTGTTCGCGGAGGCGCTCCAGACGCTCGTGGTGGAGCCGGAACATGCGCTCTCCTGGATCACCGTGCCGCCCGGCGCCCTGGAGCGGCACGGCGTCTCCTCCGACGACCTGGACGGCGTGGTCGAGTTCGCCCGGAGCATCGAGGGGGTGCGGCTGGCGATTCTCTTCCGCGAGGCGTCCCAGGGGCGGATCAAGGTGTCGCTCCGCTCCGTCGGTGGCGTGGACGTGGCGGCATTCGCGCGGCGGTATGGCGGCGGTGGCCACGCCAAGGCGGCGGGGCTGGCCCTGCCCGGCGCCATGGCGGAGGTGCAGGCCACGATTCTGGCGGCGGCGCGCGAGTATATTTCCGGGACATGAACGACGAACTGATGCAGCGCATCGAGCGCACGATCGACACCCTCCGCCCCTACATCGCCTCGCACCAGGGAAGTGTGGAAGTGATTGACTTCGATGCCGGCGACGGCGTGCTGCTGGTCCGCCTGGGCGGCCACTGCCACGGCTGCTCCGCGAGCACCGTCACCCTCAAGGCCGGCCTCGAGCATCGCCTGAAGCAGATGGTGCCCGAAGTGCGGCACGTGGAGGCGGTATGACCGAGCCGCTGGAAGCGCGCGTGGTCGCGGCGCTCGCCCGGATCCGGAATGACCGCCTCGAGAATGACATCCTCTCCGCCGGCATGGTGCGGAACCTGTCGGTGGCGGAGGACGGCAAGGTCGCCTTCACCTTCCTGCTCGCGAACGAGGACAACGGCCTGCTGGTGCGCCAGGCCCGCCGGGCGGCGGAAATGGTGGACGGGGTCACCGAGGTCAAGATCCAGGTGAGCAACCCCGCACCCCAGCGCTCGGCCACCCACGGCCCTCCCGGCACCGAGCCCGCGGTGCCCCAGCCGGAACGGCGCGAGGCGCTGGGTACCGTGCTCGCCATCTCGAGCGGCAAGGGCGGGGTGGGGAAGTCCACCGTGGCGGCCAATCTCGCCGTGGCGCTGGCGCAGGCGGGGCATCGCGTGGGGGTGATGGACGCCGACATCTACGGGCCCAACATGCCCCGCATGTTCGGTCGCCATGAACGGCCGATGGTGAGTCCCGAGCGGCGCATCATCCCGCTCGAGGCCCACGGCGTGAAGCTCATGTCGCTGGGGCTGCTGGTGGACCGCGATGCGCCGGCCATCTGGCGCGGCCCGATCATCATGAAGGTCATCCAGCAGTTCCTGCACGACGTGGACTGGGGCACGCTGGACTACTTCGTCGTGGACCTCCCGCCCGGCACCGGCGACGCGCAGCTCTCGCTGGTCCAGGCCACGGCGGTGTCCGGCGCCGTGATTGTCACGACACCGCAGGAGATGGCGGTGGGGGATGCGCTCCGCGGCGCCCGCATGTTCGAGCGGGTGGGCGTGCCGGTGCTCGGCGTGGTGGAGAACATGAGCGCCTTCACCGACCCGGCCACCGGCCGGAGTTTCGCCCTCTTCTCGTCCGGCGGCGGCGAGCGGCTCGCGCAGGAGCTGGGCGTGCCGATGCTGGGCACCGTGCCGCTGCAGCCGGGCCTGGCCGAACTGGCCGACGAGGGGATCCCCATCCTCGTGAAGGCGCCCGATTCGCCGGCGGGCGTGGCCCTCGCACGGGTCGCGGCCGCCATCGAGCACGCCGCCGGCGCCACCAGCATGTCGCTGCCGGTCATCAACGGCTGACCTGCCGGGGCGCATGCCCGCCATCCTCACCCTGCTCACCGACTTCGGCTCGGCCGATTCCTACGTCGCCGAGCTGAAGGGCGTCATTCTCTCGGCAGTTCCCGGTGCAACGCTGGTGGACATCTCCCATTCCATTGCACCGGGGGACGTGCGTGCGGCGGCCTACGTGCTGGACCGCGCGTGGCGGCAGTTCCCGGCCGGCACGGTGCACCTCGCCGTGGTGGATCCGGGCGTGGGCACCGAGCGGGCGGCGCTGGCGCTCGCGGCGCATGGCCAGTTCTTCGTAGGCCCCGACAACGGGCTCTTCTCGTTCGTGCTCCGGGACGCGCCGGTGCAGTGCGTGGCACTTCCGGTGCCGCAAGCAGCGGCGCCCACTTTCCACGGGCGCGATCTCTTCGCCCCGGCGGCGGCGGCGCTGGCCGCCGGCCGATCCCTCGCATCGCTGGGCGCGCCGTTCACCGGCATACCGGAACGGCTGTCCACCCGCGAGCCGTTCCACGAGGGCAAGGTGCTGGTGGGCGAGGTGATCCATGTGGACCGATTCGGCACGCTGATCACCAACTTCACGCCCGACAACATGCCGGACTATGCCTCGCTGGAGGTGGAGGGGATCGAGATCGGCCGCCTGCAGCGCACCTTCGGCGACGTGACGACCGGCGCGCTGCTCGCGTACGTCGGATCGGACGGGCACGTGGAGATCGCCGTCCGTGACGGGTCGGCGGCGCGCAAGCTGGGGATCGGGGTGGGGGGAAGGGTGCGAGCGAGACTGGGCTGACAGGATGGGCAGGGCGGCCGAGGCGGACGAGTCGGACAGGTGTCCTCATGCCGTCATTCCCGCGCACGCGGGAATCCATGTGATGGCGTCATCCCGGCGAACGCCGGGATCGAGAGCACCGGAGCCACGTCATCTGGGCCCTGGCGTTCGCCGGGGCGACGCCGATGAGCCCATCGCTCGGCCGCCGAGCCGTCCTTGTGCAACTCCTGTCTTTCGGTCCGTCTGTCCCCTTGTCAACCCGTCCGTCTTGTCCGCCCTGTCCGCCCCTGAAGGGAGGCCCCATGCGCCCGGCTCGCCACCTGGCCGCCGTGCTGGCGCTCTGCGTCACAGGCACCTCACTGCTCCCGGCGCAAGCGCCGGCCACCCGTACCGCGTTCGTCGCGCTGCGGGATTCCACCGCTCTCCTGACCACCAGCGCCGACGCCCTGGCGCTCGCCACCTCGCAGCAGGCCGTCCTCAAGACAGACAAGTCCAATGCAGAAGCGCTCGTGCGGGCCGGCCTGGCACAGCTCCGCGTGGGGCAGCTCGGCACCGACCGCGGGCCGCTGGACCAGGCCCAGGCGCTGTTCGACGAGGCGATCTACCGCGCGCCGGATGGCTGGCCCTGGCCCTGGTACGGGCTGGCCCTGGCCGACCTGGCACTGGACAGCACCAACGCCGTGGTCAAGGTCTCCATGCACTCCGGCGCCGGGGTGTACTACCACGACGCCGCGTTGCACGCGCTGGGCAAGGCGCTGGAAGCCGATTCGACCTTCGTGCCGGCGGCGGCCCTGCTGGGCGACGTGCTCCTGCCCTTCGGCGAGCGGTCGCTCAACGGTGAACTCACGCGCGCGGTGCGGCGGGCCGCGTCCAGCAATGTTGCGGCATTGCCGTGGCTGGCGCTCGGCCGCGTGTACCGGAATCTGCATCAGGCGGACTCGGCGGTCCGGGCATTCCGGCAGTTTCTCGAGCTGGGTGGCGACTCGGCGCTGGGCCTGCTGGAGGAGTCCCGCTC
>DASTBA010000079.1:0-17874 GCA_035712285.1 Gemmatimonadales bacterium
TCATCACGGGCGAACTCCGTAACGGCGCCGGTCACACCTGGGCGCTGCAGGGAGTGCACGGTACCCGGCTCCCGCTCAAGCGGCTCAATGCCGGGACCGAGCTCCTGCTCGAACGGCACGCGGAGCCGCTCGCGGCGATGGCGCAGCGCGCGGGAGGAGGCGATAACCGTCTGCTCCTGGAGCGTGCCTGGCGGAGTGTGCTCGAGTCACAGTTCCATGACACGATCGCCGGCACGGTGCACGATGACGCTGCGGCGGAGGCGAATGGGCGTCTGCGCGATGGGGGCGCCCTCGCGCGGTTCATCCGGGACTCGGCATTCGGATGTCTGGCTGGCGTGACGGGGGACGAGTTCGCCATCGGGGCCGAATCGGGGACGCTGGTGGCGTGGAACCCTCGCGCCACCGGGGCCGGCGGCGTCGCGATTGTCGAGGTCACCCGTTTCCTGAGGGATGAGCTGGTCGGACCGCCCGATGGCCGCACGGCTCGCGTGGCTGGCGCCCTGGCGGCGGATTTCACACTGGCCGGGCCAGAGGGCGCGTGGCCGGTGCAGATCCTCGGCCGGCGCGAGGCGGTGGAGCGGATCGAGCATCCGGGCCGCTATCCCGATGCCGATCGGGTGGACGTGACGCGGGTCGCGGTTCTGGTCCCGCCCCTGCCCGGCATGAGCTTCAGTCAGGCACATCTGGCGCCAAGCGGTGTCGCCAACCGGTCGCACGGACGCGTGACTGCCAGCAGCCGGACGATTCGAAACGAGCACCTCGAGGTTCGCCCGCATGCGGACGGATCCTTGACCGTGAGCGCCGACAGCGGCGTGGTGCTGCACCGGGTGTTGCGCCTCTGGGCCGAGCAGGATTCGGGTGACTGTTACACCGTCTCGGCCCGGGGCCGTGCTCCGCTCGCATTGCGGCGGCCGTGCACGTGGCGGGTACTGGCGCGCGGCCCGCTGGTCGCCGCCGTGGAAGGCGACTTGCAGGGCAGCGACGTCGCTGTCCGTATTCAGCTCGAGCTCCGAAGCAGTGAGGACTTCGTGCGGATCAGGCTGGATCTGGACAACCGGGCGCGTGACCGGAGGCTGCTGGCCCTGGTGCCGGGCGGCGATGCGTCGACAGCGCTGGCCGGTGCCCCGTTCGGGTTCGAGCGGCGGGCCCGTCCACTGCCCGGCGCCTGGAGCGGCGAGGCCCGTGTCACGACGGCGCCAGCCCAGCGCTTTGTCGCGGCTGCGGGTGTGAAAGGCGGCGCCGCCGTCCTCACCGCCGGTCACGCGGAATACGAGCTGACTGCCGGCGGCGACCTCATGCTGACTGTCCTGCGCTCGGTGGGCCAGCTGTCCCGCGCTGACCTGCCCGAGCGTCCCGGGCATGCCGCGTGGCCCACCCCGGTTCCTGCCGCCCAATGCCTGGGACGGAGCAGCTGGTCGCTGGCCCTCTGGCCGTGCACCGCTCCGGCGGCGGATGACCCGGCGCACCTGGTCCAGGTGTGGGAACGCGCCTTCCTGGATCCGGTGGTGCGGTGGTATCGCGGTCGTGATGCAGCACCGCCCGCCGCGACATGTATCGAGCTGACGGGTGAAGGCCTCGTCTCAAGCGCCGTTGTACCGGCCCGGCAGGGCGACGGCATGATCCTTCGTTGCTACAACGTGCTGGAGCGCGAAGTCGCCGGCGCCTGGCGCGTGCGCCCGAAGGCGGTGCGTGCCTGGCAGGTACGGGCCGATGAGACGCGGCTCGGGTCCCTGCCCGTCAATGGCGAGCTGATCCCGTTCCGCGCCGGTCCGAGAGCACTGATCTCGGTGCGGGTGGCCTGAATGCTCCGGACGCCGAGACTGCGGGCGCTCGACGCCTTCCGGGGGCTTGCCATTGCCGGCATGATTCTCGTGAACAATCCGGGCAGCTGGTCCCACGTCTATCCGCCGCTGGACCATGCGCCGTGGAATGGGTGGACTCCGACCGACCTCGTCTTCCCCTTCTTCCTCTTCGCCGTCGGTGCATCGCTTACGCTGTCGTTCGCGCGCCGCCGGCAGGACGGGGCGACCCGTGGTGCGCTCCTCGCCAAAGTGGTGCGGCGGAGCCTGGTACTGTTCGCCATCGGCCTCGCGCTCAACGTCATTCCCGCCTTCGACCTTCACACGCTTCGCTATTCCGGTGTGCTGCAGCGGATCGCAGCGGTGTATCTCGTCGCGGCCACCTTGTACCTGGTGCTCTCACCGAGAGCCCTCGCGGTGCTTGGGGCGCTCATGCTGGTGGGCTACTGGCTGGCGATGACGCGGGTACCGGTGCCCGGCTACGGCGCCGGCGTGCTGGAGCCGGTGGGCAATCTGGCGCAGTACGTGGACAGCCACCTGCTGGCCGGTCACATGTGGAAGCCCGACTGGGACCCCGAAGGCCTGCTGAGCACCATTCCCGCGATCGCGACCTGCCTGCTCGGCATCTACGCTGGAGAAGTGCTGCGAAGTGGCGAGCCACCGGCGGACCGCACCGCCCGCCTGGCCGTGTCCGGATTTCTCGCCCTGATGGCCGGGTGGATCTGGAACGGCTGGTTCCCCATCAACAAGAATCTCTGGACCAGCTCCTACGTGCTGTTCACGGGCGGCATCGCCCTGCTCACCCTGGCCGTCCTCTACTGGACGATCGACGTACGGCAGTGGAAGCGGTGGGCCACGCCGCTCTGCGTCTTCGGCGTCAACGCCCTGCTGGCCTTCGTGCTCTCCGGTCTCCTGGCCCGGCTGCTTCTGGCCTGGAAGGTGGGCGGCACTTCGGCGCGGACGTGGATCTACGAGCACTCGTTCGCGAGCTGGGCGGGCCCGATCAACGGATCGCTGGCGTTCGCGGTGGCGTACGTGGTGCTCTGGTACCTGGTACTGCTGGTGCTCGACAAGCGGGGGTGGTATGTGCGCCTGTAGGTCCGTTCGACGTCGGGGCGTCCGGCGTTGGGGCGCACGGCCGTGCGCCCTTACGGCCGTTTCGGATCCCACGCATCCTGCATCGCGTCGCCCAGCAGGGTGGACGCCACCACCACCAGCACCAGTGCCACGCCCGGTGCCAGGGCCACCCAAGGGGCGTTGACCATGGTGTCGCGGCCGGAGGCGATCATCGTGCCCCACGAGGAGGCCGGCGGCTGGACGCCCATGCCGAGAAACGAGAGGCCGGCTTCCAGCATGATGGCGTTGCCGAACCCGAGGGCCGCCGCCACGAGCGCCGGCGTGAGCACATTGGGAAGCACATGCCGGACGAGCACCCGCAGGCGCCCGCTTCCCAGTGCGGCGGCGCTCTCGACGAACGGCCGGGACATCACGCCGCGCGCCTCGCCGAACACCAGTCGCGCGACGCTCATCCAGCCGGTGAATCCCAGCACCAGCACCACCAGTACCGCACTGGGCTGCCAGAGCGCGGCGAGCAGCAGCAGGAGAACCACTCGCGGCAGCGCCAGCGCGAAATCGGTGATGCCGAGCAGCGATGTGCGGACCAGTCCGCGGCTGCTGCCGGCGATCGCGCCGATGCCGAGGCCCAGCAGGGAGGACATCAGGATCGCCAGGGCGCCCACGGTGAGGGAGAGCCGGGCGCCGTAGAGCAGACGGGCCCACACGTCACGGCCCAGGCGGTCGGTGCCAAGCAGGTGGAAGACGCCGTGCAGGTCGGTGCTGAACGGCTGGAGAAAGCGGGTGGCCACCACGTCCCGCGTGGTCTCCGGTGGCACGCTGGTGACGAGCGGCGCGGCGATGGCCAGCAGCACGACCGTGGCGAGGACCGCGGCGCCGAACAGGGCGCGCCGGTCGGTGGCGAGCGGGCTCACGGCTCCCGCACCGTGCGCAGCCGGGGATCGAGCACCGCCGTGAGCCATTCCGCCATCAGGTTGCCCGCGACAACCAGGGTGGCGCTGATGGCGGTGGCCGCCATGACCACCGGATAGTCGCGCGCCTGCACCCCCTCGACCAGGATGCGGCCGACGCCGGGCCAGGCGAAGATGGTCTCGACGAAGACGGCGCCGGAGAAGAGCGCCGGCATCGAGAGCCCCAGGAGCGTCACCACCGGCACCAGCGCGTTGCGGAGCAGGTGGTGGAACAGGAGCCGGCGCGGCGCGACGCCCTTCGCGGCCGCCACGGTCACGAACGGCTCCCGCCTGAGGTCCAGCACCGCGCCCCGGACAAAGCGCGCCGTGCCGGCGATGCCGATGAGCGTGAGCGTCGCCAGCGGCAGCACCAGGTGGCGGACGGCGTCGAGAACACGGGCACCGGGGGAGAGGAAGTCGGCGTCGAGCCCGCTCGCGCCGAACGCCGGCAGCCAGCGGAGCTCGTACGCGAACAGCATCACCAGCAGGAGCCCGAGCCAGTAGCTCGGCATGGCGAAGAGGGTGACGGTCGTGACGGAGAGTCCGGTGTCGGTCGCGGAGGGGGCGCGCCAGCCCTGCACCGCGCCCACCAGAATGCCGAGCAGATAGCTGAAGCCGATGGAAAGACCGACGAGCAGGACGGTGCGGGGCCACGCGCGGGCGATGGTGGCCCGCACCGGTTCGCCGGTGGCGATGGACCGGCCCCAGTCGCCGGTGGCGAAGGCCCGTGCCCAGGACAGGAACTGGCCGGCCAGCGGGCGGTCGAGCCCGAGCGTGCGGCGCTGAGCCGCGACCTGCTCCGGCGCTGCATTCGGCCCCAGCATGCGCCGCACCGGATCGCCCGGAGCGGCGTGCAGGAGGACGAACGTCAGCGCGAGCACACCCAGCACGACGGCGGCCCCGCGCAGCAGGCGAATCGCCATGGATGCGAGCATGCGCCTATTCTACCGCATGACCGGGATGCGAGACAGGCGGGCACCGGCTGCCTGGCTGCTGGCGGTGCTGCTGGCGGGCTGCGGCCCGATGGCAGGCCATCGCGGCGCCACCGTGATGTTCGCGTCGGGCGCGGACCTGCAGAGCATCAACCCGCTCGTGACCCTGCATCCCCTGTCCCGCCAGGTGCAGCGCTACGTCCTGTTTACCACCCTGGTGCGCTATGACAGCCTGATGCACGTGGAGCCGTACCTGGCCCGGCGCTGGGACTGGTCGGCCGACCGCCGGACGCTCACGCTGCACCTCGTGTCCGACCTGCGCTGGCACGACGGGCAGCCGACCACGGCGCGCGACGTCCGGTGGACCCTCGATGCCGCGCGGGACAGTGCCACCGGCTATCCCCGCTATGGCGACCTCAAGGACCTGGCCGCCGTGCTGGCGCCGGACGATACGACCGTCGAACTCCGTTTCCGCGAGCCGCTCGCCGGAGTGCCCGATGTCCTGACCGACCTGGCCATCCTGCCGGAACACCTGCTGGCACGGGTGCCGCACGCCGCCCTGCGCCAGGCCGCCTTCAACGAGCATCCGGTCGGCAACGGCCCCTTTCGCTTCCAGTCTCACGAAGCCAACCGGCGCTGGGTCTTCGTCCGGAATCCCGGCTTTCCGCAGGATCTGGGCGGTCCGCCGGCGCTGGAGCGGTTCATCGTGGTGGTGGTGGACGAACCCGCCACGAAGCTGGCGGCGCTCACCTCGGGCGAGCTGGATTTTGCCGGCATCCAGCCGGCCCATGCCGACTTCGTCCGCCGCAACCCCGAGCTGGAAGTGCGCACCTATCCGCTGCTGTTCACTTACGGCATCGTGTTCAACACTCGTCATCCGCCCTTCAGCGACCTGGTCACCCGGCGCCGCCTCGCCACGGCACTCGACCGCCGGGAGATCGTGGACGGATACCTGTTCGGCTTCGGCACACCGGCCTGGGGGCCGGTGCCTCCGGAGCTCCCGGGCGCAGCGCAGGTCGCTGCCGGAGGCCGCGAGACTCGAGACTCGGGACGCGGATTCCGGGACTCGAGTCCCGCGCCCCGCGCCCCGCGACTCTCCTTCGATCTCCTCACCGTCGGCTCCGGCGAGGCAGCCCTCGAGCAGCTGATCCAGGCGCAGCTCGCATCCCGCGGATTCGACGTGCACATCCGTCAGCTGGAACTCTCCGCCTTTCTCGACCGGGTGTACGGTCCCGCGCACGACTTCGATGCGGCGGTGCTCGGCATCCCGGGCGACCCGGGGCTGGGATATCTGGGCCCGCTGCTCGCGCTGAGCGGGCTCGTGCCGGTGAGCGACCCGGTGCTGGCCCAGCATATCTTTCACGACTCGATGCCGGTGGCGTTCCTGTATCATGCCCGCGGGGTGCAGGGAATGAATCGTCGAGTGGAGCATGTGCGCATGGATCTCCGCGGTGAGCTGCCGACCGTGGCGCGCTGGAGCGTCCGCTGAACATCCGGCGCGCCCACGCCCAGGCGCCGGTGCGGCTCGACCTCGCCGGCGCGTGGACCGACGTGCCGCCCTTCTCGGCGCGCGAAGGGGGAGCGGTCGTCGCGGCGGCCATCGCGCTGCACGTGCACGTGAACGTCCTCCCGGGCGGGGACGGCGTGCACCTTCTGTCCGAAGATCTCGACGTCGCAGAGGAACTCGGCCCCGGCCCGTCCCGGCTGCCGATGCTGGCCGCGTCCGTACGGCGGATTCCGGTCGGACCGGCCACGATCATCTCCCGGAGCGAGGTGCCGCCAGGCTCGGGACTCGGCACCAGTGGAGCGATGGGCGTGGCGATGGTCGCCGCGCTGCGTCAGGCACGGGGCGATGTACGGGAGGCCGAATCGGTGGCGAACGAGGCCTGGCAGGTGGAAACGCAGGATGTCGGCATTCCCGGCGGCCGGCAGGATCAGTGGATGGCGGCGCTCGGCGGCTGCCAGCTGCTCGAATTCAACGATCCGGGCCTGACTGCGGCGCCGATCGCGCTGGACACCGGATTCGCAGCGGAGATGGAGGCCGCAATCGTGCTCTGCTACACCGGCGTTTCCCGGGTCTCGGGCGGCACCATTGCCCGGGTCATGACGGCGTATGACCAGGGTGATGCCGCCGTGACCGCGGCGCTGCGGGGGCTCAGGGCGCTCGCGGCGGACATGGCGGTTGCGCTGCGTGCCTCCAGTATCGGGGAGGTGGCGCGGATCCTCGACGACAACTGGGCCCTGCAGCAGCGGCTCGATCCCGACATGGCAACCATCGAAATGCGGACGCTGGAAGAGGCGGCGCGCCGGGCCGGCGCCCTCGGCGGGAAGGCCGCCGGCTCGGGCGCCGGGGGCTGCATGTTTTTCCTGGCGCCCGGCCGTGCCGCGGCTGTCACGGAGGCAGCACGCGCGGCGGGTGCGACGATCCTGCCAGTCCGGTGGGCACGCGAGGGAGTGGCGACGTGGTGACCATGGAGGATGCGGAACACCGGCGCGAGCTGGTGACGGAATCGGCGGACCTTCGATCGCTTCAGCAGCGGCTCTGGCAGCGCTCGGAGCGGATCCTGCGCGAGATGCCGACGGTGCCGAAGGAAAAGGCACTCCTCTCGCGCGATGGCGGCGTCTGCCCCGACGATGGCGCTCCGCTGCTGTTCGATCCCTGGTCACCGGACGCATACCGGTGCTCGCGCTGCGACCGCCCGGTGACCGGGGACCGGCACTGCCGAGCCTGGGCGCGCTACCAGCATCTCTGGATTGCGGAACAGGCAGCCCAGCTTGCGGCGCAGGCGGCGCTGGGGGCACCGGAGCAGGCGGCGGTCCGCGCCGCGGATCTGCTGGGTGCGTATGCCAACTACGGCAGCTACCCCAACAGCGACAACGTGCTGGGTCCCGCCCGCCTCTTCTTCTCCACCTACCTCGAGTCCGTCTGGCTCACCAACTACCTCGCCGCCGCAGTCCTGCTTCGCGAAGCAGGCCTCCTGCCCGATCCGGCCTCGGACACGGTCGGGCTGGTGGCCGATGATGCCGCCGCGCTGATCGGCGAGTTCAGCGAGGGCTTCTCCAACCGGCAGGCATGGCACAATGCCGCCCTGGCAGCGGTGGCGGTCTGGTTCGAGGATGCGGAGCTGGCCGAGCGCGCCATCGAGGGGGACACCGGCCTGCTCGCGCTGCTGGCGCGCGGCATCGGTGGCGACGGACTCTGGCACGAGGGTGAGAATTACCATCTCTTCGCCATGCAGGGTCTCCTCACCGGTGTCCGGTGGGCACGGCTGTGCGGGATGGACCTCGCGGCGGACCCCGCCATCGCGCGCCGGCTGTCGGAGGCCCTGCGTGCACCGATGATCACCGCCCTGCCGGACGCGACCTTCCCCGCCCGCAGGGATTCCCGTTTCGGCGTGTCGCTCGCGCAGCCGATGTACCTGGAACTCTGGGAAACCGGGCTCGGGCTTCTGCAGGGAAGGGAGGGTGCCGACACCACCGGCTTCGGGTGGTGGCTGGGCCAGCGCTACGCCGGCGCGGCACCCGAGGCACGGTTGCTGGACTCCTGGCTCTACGAGGCCGGCACACCGGCACCCTCGGTGCGAAGCCGCGCGTCGCTTTCCTGGCATGTGTTGCTCGAGGGACTTCCTGCGCTTCCTGATGACGGGCCCTGGGAGGCGCCCAGCGCCCTGCTGCCGACCCAGGGGCTCGCGATCCTCCGTCGCGGATCACGGTATGCCAGCCTCGAAGCCGGGCCCTGGGCGGGTGGCCACGGGCATCCTGATCGCCTGCATCTCACGTTGTTCGCCGATGGCGTGCATTGGCTTCCTGACCCCGGTACCGGCAGCTACGTGGACCGGGACCTCTTCTGGTATCGCTCCACCCTGGCGCACAACGCGCCGCTGCTCGACGGGGCATCGCAGGCCGGCGGTGATGCGCATTGCGAAGCCTTCGAGGCGGGCGGCGACTGGTCGTGGGTGCAGGGCAGCTGGGGTGACCTGACCCGCACCGTGGTGCTCGGGCCTGACTATCTCCTCGACGTTGTGCAGCTTGCCTCGGACCATGACCGTGTGCTCGGGCTTCCCTGGCATGTGGCAGGAGCGCTCACGCTGCGGGGCGCCGTCTCTCCGTCCGACCTCACGCTGGGCGAGTTCGCTGGCAACGTGCGCGATGTCGCTCACGAGGTTGCCGGATGCTGGCAGGTGAGCGCACAGGCGGATAGCCGGGCCTTGCAGCTGGCACTGGGCGGCGCCGGCACACTGCACGTGGCCCGCGGACCGGGGGTGCCGGGTGGTGCGCCCTGCGATTTCCTCCTCCGCCGCGCCAGCGGGCGCGACGCGATGCTCGTGACGGTGCTCGCGTGGGGTGACGCGCTCCCGGCCGTATCGGTGACCGGCAGCGCCATCACGGTGGAGGCCGGCGGGGTCCGGCACGTCCACGCGCCGCTCAGCGACGGCTGGGAGATTCAGGCGGGGCCGGCGCGTGTCCGCCTCGGCGGGCGCCTGATCCGGACCCCATCCTTCGAACCGCTCGTCACCCGGGTCCGCCGGGAACCGGCCCGCGGAACCGTCCTGCACATCCCGGCGGTTCCGGCTCTCGATGGCACACTCGACGGATTCGACGCCGGCATGTCGCTGGAGCTGGACCACGAGGACCAGTACCGCCGGACCGAGGAGCCGTATGGAGGACCCGAGATCTTCGGCGCACAGGTCGTCGCCAACTGGGATGCCGATGCGCTCTATCTCGCCATTGCCGTGCGGGACGACGAGCCATTCTTTCGCCCGGCCGGTGCCGAGCCGCTGCTGCTCGATAACGAGCCGGACGACATCAATTCCTCCGGCGTGCAGGTCTATCTCGAGGGCCCGGACGGCGAACGGTGGGCCGTCCTCGTCGTGCCGGAGGTGGGGGGAACGATCCGCGTGCGTCCGGTGGCGGACAGTGAGGCGGTGACAGGCGACGTCCGCGGGGCATGGCAGCGGACGGACGACGGATACCTCGTCACGCTGGCGGTGTCGCCACCGTTCTGGCATCCGCTGTCGCTGGGCCGCGAGGCACGGTTCGACCTGATCGTCAACCAGATGCGGCCGGGGCGTACCCGCCGCGCAGGGCAGCTGGTGTGGAGCGGCGGCGGTGGATGGGCCTATCTGCAGGGTGATCGGCAGGATCCGGCGAGCTTCGGCGTACTGGACCTCGTCTGATGGAGCGGATTCCCGGCTTCAGTTCCACGGGGAGCAAGCGACCCGAAGCGCTCTACGGCGAGGCGCATCCGCCGGGCGCTCCCCTCCGCATGACGTCGGCGTCGGGCTGCCGCGTGCGCGATGCCCAGGGACGGGAGTACGTGGATTTCGTGATGGCCCTGGGTGCCGTGGCGCTCGGCTACGGCGATGCGCGCGTCACTCGTGCCGTGCAGGAGGCGGCTGCCCAGGGGATCGTCGGCCCGCTGTCACCGGTACTGGAGGAACAGGTCGCCGGCCGGCTGGCGGGGCTGATGCCGTGGGTGGAGCAGGTTCGCTTTCTCAAGACCGGTGCGGAGGCGGTGGCGGCGGCAATCCGCATCGCCCGGGTCTTCACCGGCCGCGATCGAGTGATCGGATGTGGCTACCACGGCTGGCTCGATGGCACGCAGACGAGCGAGACGGCCGGTGTGCCCGAAGCGATACGGGCGGAATACGGCACGCTGCGGTTCAGCGACCCCGATGATGCGCAGCGGTGCATCAGTGCGGCGGGTGACCGGCTGGCGGCGGTGATCGTGGAGCCGGTGATCGAGGCGGCGCCCTCGGCCGAGTGGCTCGCGGCACTGCGGCAGGCCACGCGCAGCACCGGAGCCGTGCTGATCTTCGATGAAATCAAGACGGTGGGACGCGTGGCCCTGGGCGGAGCCGCGGAGCGCTGGGGCGGGGAACCCGACCTCGTCGTGATGGGCAAGGCCATTGCCAACGGGATGCCGCTCGCGGCGGTGGGCGGCCGGCGCGACCTCATGCAGGCGGCGATCCGGACCTGGATCAGCTCGACCCTAGCGACCGAGTTTGTCTCGCTGGCCGCGGCCGATGCGACACTCGCTGCGCTTGCCGAGGACCAGGTGCCGCGGCACCTGGCGCGAGTCGGCGGGGAGTTGCTGGCGGGTTTCACCCAGCTGGCTGACCGTCATCCGGCCATCATCCGCCGCGCGGCCGGCATCCCGGAGATGTGCTTCCTGGAATTCGCGAGCGGCGACCTGAGCACCGCCGTCGTCACCGGTTGTGCGCGGCGGGGGGTGCTGTTCAAGCGGTCGGCCTACAACTTCGTGTCCCTCGCGCACGACGAGCGCATCGTGTCCGATGCGCTCGCGGTGCTGGAGGACGTCCTGCGCGAGGTGCGCGGCCGCTAGTTCTGCGGCCGGCTGCCGCCGCGGCCGAACTGGGCGCGGCGCTCCTGGATCAGGCGGTCGCGCTCCTGCTGCTTCCAGGCATCGTACTTCGTCTGCTGCTCCGGCGTCAGCACGAAGGCGAGGTCACTGTCGAACGACTCCGCCGCGCGCTGCAGCGACTCCGTCTGGCCGCGGGCGCTTCGCATGGCCGCCATCCCGCCCTCACGATCGCCAGCCTGCATCGCCTCGCGGGCCTTGGTGCGCTCGGTGGCGATGCTGTCGCGTACCGCCTGGGTGGCCTTGATGTTGGCGGCGCGCAGGTTGGCATACTTGGCCTTCTGCTCGGCGTTGAGCCCGATGGCCTTGGCGAAGGCCTCGGCTTCGGGTGGCGCCTCCATGGCGAACGGATGCATCGAGGCCATCCGGGCCATGTTGCCGCCGCTCATGCCGCCTCCCTGGGCCGCCAGGGCGGCGGGGGCCATCAGGGCCAGGGCGGCGAACTGCAGGGCACGCATCTTCATGGGTGTTGCTCTCCTCTGGTTGACTCCGGGTCCCGGTACGGGGCCGCCTGACAGTACGCCCCCCGCCCGGGTTTCGTTGACTCGACACCACGCCCCGAGCGGGGCATCTTCCGCACTGTGCTGATTGACGTTCACGTGCACTTCCTGCATGCCGCCTCTCCGCGGGCCGACTGGCGCGAGCGCAATGCCAGCCGGATGCGCGCCGCCCAGCGGATCGGCATCACCTGGCAGGTGTCGTCCATCCTCGGCACCTGGGGTGGCCGCTCGCCCATCTACTTCCCGTCGCCGGCCGACATCACCCTTGCCAACGAGATTCAGCGGGCGATCGCGGCGGAACATCCGCGGGCCGTGCGGGGCTATGTCCTGGTCAACCCCAACTTCACCAGCCACGCCCTGCACGAGATTGAGCAGGGTCTCCAGGGCGGCATGGTCGGCGTCAAGCTGGCGGCGAGCCGCCGGGCGGATGACCCGCTGCTCGATCCGGTGTGCGCCGCCGCCCAGCGGCACGGCTTTCCGGTCCTGCACCACATCTGGCAGCATCGCCGGCGGGACTTTCCCGGCCAGGAGGCGTCGGATGCCGTGGAGCTCGGGCGGCTCGCCCACCGGCATCCATCGGTGGCGTTCATCCTCGCGCACATCGGCGGCGGCGGCGACTGGCTCCATTCCCTGAGGGCCGTCCGCCCCTTGCCGAATGTGTTCGTGGACCTCTCCGGCAGTGGCGTGGACGGCGGCATGCTGGAGGCCTGCCTGGAGGCGGTGGGCCCGGAGCGCCTGCTCTGGGGCACCGATCTCACGATGGACACCGGACTCGCGAAGCTTCGGCGCCTGGAAACGCTGCTGGGTCCGGCGGCCATCGAGGCTGTCCGCTGGCGCAACGCCGCCCGGATCTTTCCGCCCGGCAGCTTCCCGGAGTCGTGATGCGCATTGACGTGAATACGTCGCTCGGCGGCTTTCCCTGGCGGCGGCTGCCGGAAACCACCGTGCCGGAGCTGCTCGCCGCCATGGAGCGCACCGGCATCACCGGCGCATGGGTGTTTCACCTGCCCGCCCTTCTCTGGCGCGACCCGATGGACAGCAACGACGAATTGATCGGATGGAGTGCCGCCGACCCACGCCTTGTGCCGGTGCCCTGCGTGCATCCCGGATTGCCGCGCTGGCAGGAGGAGCTGGTACGGATGCACCGGATGGGTGCCCGCATCGTGCGTGCGGATCCCACGTGGTACGGGCTGGCACCGGCCGGCAACGAAATGCAGGCGCTGGCGCAGGAAGTCGCGCGGCTCGGCATGGTGCTCATGCTCGCGGTCCGTCTCGAGGATGGGCGCCAGCGTCATCCGCTCGACCAGACCGCCGAGCTGCCGGCGAGCGCCGTCCGGGCTCTGATCCGGGAAGATCCGCGTCTTCGCCTGCTGGTGACCCACGCCGATCGTGCATTCATCGAGGAGGTGCATTTCGGCTCGACACCGGAGGAGGCCGCCCGGCTCTGGTGGGACATCTCCTGGGTCTGGGGCCCGCCCGAGGATCACCTCGAAACGCTGCTGGAAACCGTCGGCCCGTCGCGCTTCGTCTTCGGGTCGGGGCAGCCGCTGCGCCTGGCGGAGAATCCGGTGGCGAGGCTCGACCTGCTCGATCTGCCGTCCGAGGTGCGCGCCATGATCGAATCGGGCAACGCGCGCGCACTGCTCGGGGCCTCGTGAGTGCCATTGTCGAGCGCTTGCGTGGCGGTGTGGTGGCGGCGGTGCCGGCGCCGTTCCGCGACGGCGCGCTGGATCGTGCCGCGCAGCAGGAATATGCCCGGTCGCTGGCCGCAGAGCCGCTGGCCGGCGTGGCAGTCTGGGCGCATACCGGCCGCGGACCCCACCTCGGGCGGGACCAGCGCCGCGATGTGCTGGCAAGCTGGCGGGCGGGACTGCCCGGGAAGCTGGTGATTGCCGGCGTCAGCGATGCCGACATGCTGCGGGATGCAGAGTCGGGTGGCGCCGATGCGGTGCTGGTCTTTCCCGTCGCGACCGATCCCATCCGTCACCACGAGGCCATGAGCCGGCAGCTTCCCGTCATCCTGTTCTGGCTCTACGAAGGGGCCGGCGGCGTGGCCTACGACGACGCCACGCTGCATCGCCTCCTCGACCTGCCCAACGTGATCGGCATCAAGATCGCGACCCTCGATTCGGTCATGACCTTTCAGCGGCTTGCCGCCCTGGTCCGGCAGCATCCGGGGAAGCTCGTGGTCACCGGTGAGGATCGCTTCTTCGGCTATTCGATCATGTGTGGCGCCGACTGCGCGCTCATCGGTCTCGCGGCGGCGCTGCCCGCGTTGTCGTGTGCATTGTTCCAGGCGAAGGAGACCCGTGAGGCCGGCCGTTTCCTGGAGTTGTCCGCCACGTGCGACCGGTTTGCCGCCGCCACCTTCCGGGAACCGATGGAGGGCTACGTCCGCCGCATGCTCTGGGCCGCCGCGGCCGAGGGGCGCCTGCCTCCGGAAGCCTGTGACGATCCCTGGGGTCCGGTGCTGCCAATGAACGAGCAGGACGATGTCATCGAAGCCGTCCGGCATGCGCGATCGGCTCTCGCGCGACTTTGAGCGCTTCGCACGCGGGTTGCCGGCGGACTGGCCGGCCCACGTGCGCGATGCCTACCGCCTCGACCTGTCCGCCTCCTGCCTGGGCGTGCCGCTGCCGCATCCGATCGGCAAGGCGTCGGGGCAGCTGTCGCTGAGCCAGCGGCAGCTGGAGCAGGATCGCGATGCCGGTCTCGCCTTCGTGGTGCTGAAGACCGTGATCGGCGAGCGCCCCGACGGCTCCCGCCGCATGGCCGAGTGGGCCACCGGCGAGAGCCGGATGGACGTCGAATTCCGCGACGAGCCGGACGGCCAGCGCGGGTGGACGGTGACGTGGAAAGGGCGGGGCTGGGGCGGGACGCTGGATGAATACGCATCGCTCCTGCGCGCAGGGCGCGACCTGCATGCCGATGGCGGCCCGCTCGCTGTTCCGTCGGTCAAGCTCCACCTGCCGGCCGAGCAGGAGCCGTTCGATCAGGCCGAATATGCCCACACCCTGGAGGTGTTGCGGCAGGCCTGGGGCAGCGGAACGATGCTCGTCGAGAAGGATTTCTCCCCGACCCTGGCGGGCGATCCGCGGTCGGACCATCGGGCCGCGATTCTCCGGTGGCTGCGCGAGGTGCCGATGGAGCTCCGCCGCGCCGATCCCGATCTTCGTGTTTCGCTCAAGCTCATGAACGCCCGGTTCGACGACACCTTCCAGGTCTCCATGCTGGAGGCCGCACGCGCCGCCGACGGCGTCACGGTGTTCAATCGCCTGTGGGACGCCGGACGCAGTGTGGCGTACGGCGGCTGGGCGCTCTCGGACCGGAATCTCAGGGTGCTGGATCTGTCCCCGGCCGGCGGCCCCGAACGCTCGGGCACCGGCAACATCTGCTCCGGGCGCCAGGTCGCCGCGTACGCCAGGCGCGGATGCCGCAGTGTCCAGTTGCATACCTTCTTCCAGCTTCCCCTGTCGGCCTATCGCGCCTCGGATGGCAGCCGGACCGCCCGCGCGCTGCACGCGCTGGCCTTCGATCCGCAGGATGGCCTGATTGCCGTGATGCTGGAGCTGGAAGAACAGGGGCGCATCAGCCGCCGAGGCGGAGAACTTCACTTCCTGGACCTTGCCAGCCTGGCTGATCGGGGTACCGATGCGGATTGAGCAGGTCGAGCTTTACGATCTGGTGCTGCCGCTGGCCGAGCCGTTCATCATTTCGGGCGGCGCGGTGCTGGAGCGTCGCTCGCTGCTGGTGCGGCTCCTCGCCGAGTCAGGCGCGGAAGGCTGGGGCGAGTGTCCGCCGTTCGACCTGCCATTCTATTCGGAGGAGACGCTGGCCGGTGCCCGGCACCTGATCGAGGAGGTGCTGATTCCGCGGGTCGAGGGCCGCACGGTAGAGTTCCCCGGAGAGGTGGATGACCTGCTGCGCGCAGGGGTGCGGGGCAATCCCTTTGCCCGCTCGGCCATCGAGACGGCGGCCTGGGACCTCTTCGCGGCGGAAGAACATGGCAGTCTGGTCACACTGCTGGCGCGCGCGCTCGATGTCACCCCGCTGGCCGCGGTGCCGTGCGGCGTGGCGCTCGGGATTCCCCCGGACCACTCGCTCGATGCGCTGCGTCTCCGTGCCCTCGACGCCGTGGATGCCGGTTATCGGCGGGTCAAGATCAAGGTGATGCCGGGTTGGGACGTGGAGCCGGTGCGGGCGGTCCGGGAGGTGCTCGCGGGCACCGGAATTCCCCTCACTGTGGACGCGAATGGCGCCTACGAGTGGCCGGACAGCCGCGAACAGCTTCGGCAGCTCGACGACTTCGGCCTTCTCTATATCGAGCAGCCGCTGCCGCCCGACGAACTGCTCGGCCACGCGGAGCTGGCCCGGGAATTCGCGACCCCGATCTGTCTTGACGAGACGTTGCGCGACGCCCGCGCGGCGCGGCAGGTGGTCGAGCTGGGCGGCCCCCGCATCTGGAACATCAAGGTGCACCGCGTCGGTGGGCTCTCCGAGGCCTGCCGCATCTGGCGGATTGCCCGCGCCAGCGGCGTCACGCTCTGGGCCGGCACCATGCCGGAGTCGGGCATCGGCAGCCAGGCGCCGCTCGCCATGGCGGCGATGCCCGGTTTCGATCTTCCATCCGATCTCGAACCGAGTGCCCGCTGGTTTGGCCGGAATCACGACGTCATCAAGCTGGCCATGCGGCACGACGGCACGATGCCTGTCCCGCGCACCAGCATCGCCCGCCTGCTGGATCGCCGGCGTCTCGGCGCCTCGGCCCGGCGCGTGCGGCCCCCGCTCGCGGTTCCGCAATCGCGCGGGTAGCGGTACCATCCCCTCATGAGTTCCGCCCTTGTGCTCGTGGTCCTGGTCGCCGTCGCGTATGTGGCGGCCAAGATCGCCATCCAGTGGATCGGCCGTCACCTGCTGATCGTCTCCGGCGCCGAGTACCTGCTGCTCGGCATCCTGCTGGGACCGCAGGTCTCCGGCCTGCTCACTCCGCAGGCGCTCCGCAGCTTCATTCCCTTCATGACCCTGGCGCTCGGCTGGATGGGCGCCATGGTCGGCATGCGCTGGTACCTGCCGGGGCTGGTGCGCCTCCGTGGAGTCTTCTATCGCGTGGCGTTCGTGCAATCGGCCGCGACGCTCGTCATCGTCACCGTGGTGAGCCTCGCCGTGATCCAGCGCCTCTTCGGAGTGACGACCGGCTATGCCCTGATGCCGGCCCTCGCCCTCGGCGCCATCGGCACCAGCTCGGCGTCGGACGCGGTGCAACTCATCATCCAGCACCTGGGGCGGCGGAGCCTCGTCGTCCGGCAGCTGGAGGTGGCGGTCGGCATGGACTCGCTGATCGCGATGACCGTCCTCGCCATCGTCTTCTGCCTGAACCACGTCGCCACGCCGCAGCTGCTGCGCACGCCCACGGCGGTCGAGTGGTTCGTGATCTCCTGCGCGGTCGGGGTGGCGGGCGGCGCGCTCTTCCATTTGTTCCTGGGCGAGGAGCGGGACCCGGACCGCCTGTTCATCTCGCTCGCCGGCGCGATCATCTTCGTGACCGGGGCGGCCACGTTCCTGCAGCTCTCGCCGCTCCTGCCCGGCATGCTCATGGGCGCCATCCTGGCGAACACTTCCCGCAACCGGCACGAGATCGAGGCGGTCCTGCACCGGGTGGAGCGGCCGCTCTACTTCGTGCTGCTGCTCTGCGGCGGCGCGCTCTGGAGCCCCGGCAGGGGGGCGTGGATCATTCCGGTGCTGGTGTTCCTGGCCACGCGCATGCTGAGCAAGATCTACGTCTCGCGGCTGGCGGCGCGGTTCAATGACATGCTCCCGGTGCTGGGGCCGAACTGGGGCCGCGCGCTGATCGGGCAGGGCGGCCTGGCCCTCGCCATCGGGTTCAACTACCTCATCGAGGCCAACGCCTTCTTTCCCAATATCGTCTTCACCGCCGCGGTGGCGAGCGTCCTGCTCACCGACCTCGCCTCCGCCCGCCTGATGCAGGCGGTGGTGACCACGAGCCCATACGAGGTGCGCCAGTCGGGCGAGACCGAGGCCGCCGAGGTGTCCGGGCCGCCGGCGGCAGCGGCAGCGGAGAGGGCCTGACATGCGGCGCATCATCATCCTGCTCCTGCTGCTCGGCGCCATGCAGCTCATCACCCTGGCCACTCCCTTCGGCGGCGCGGGGCGCGCCATCCTCGTCTTCGGCTTCCTGATCCTCGCGGCGTACTCCGCCGGCGAACTCGCCGAGCATGC
>DASTBA010000080.1:0-18369 GCA_035712285.1 Gemmatimonadales bacterium
GCCGACCTGCCACTCGTGCGGGCGGAGAAATGAGGTCGCCTGCCCGCCGAGGTTGGGGGAGGTGAACCGAAGCGGCATGCATCCCTGTGCCTGACTGGCGCGCGTCGTCAGGCCCAGCGCCAGCAACGCCAGCATGGCGCCCCCCGCCAGCCGACCGCCACTTGACCGCGTTCCGCACGTACTCATCGGCAAGGCCCTCCAGAAAGGCGGCCACCATGGCCGCCCGGTCGTCGCCCGCGCGCCGGCAGCCCAGCGGCTGCGGAATCCGGCTGGCGCACGGGTGAACACTCATGCGAGCGCGAAGCTCGAGTGCATCGGATCGAAGGACTGGAACGTGCGGAAGGCACAATACGCCCGCAGCCGGAGAGGCCGGGGAACGGAACCGGGCAGCCGCAGGACCAGGGGAGTCTCAGCATGGCCACACTACTATCGGGATACGGCTACGCTAGCGCCCCGTGCCGTCCACCGCAAGACGCGCGGGGCGCTCGGTAGCACTTCGGCGGCCGTCGCCTGCATCCGCCGGCTGAAGTCGAAGTAGACCACGAAGTCATTCACGCCCCCGCCACCCTTTCGCACCGAGCCATCGGACAGCGTCAAGGGGAGACAGTTGTGCCGGACCCGCACGGGCACACTCAGCGTGAACTGATTCACGCCGGTGACCGAGGTGGCCTGCCCAGTTCTCCGGGCTGTCTCCATGGCCGTGCCTCCGGGGGAAGCGGCTGCCGCGGCGTGGTGATTGTCTCGGCACCTGCTCATCTGTTACGCAAAAGCGAGCGGGACGGGCTCACCGCCGTGGCTCCCCGCTTTCCGTGAAGCTCACCCCCTGTCGCACCAGCACCCGGACCGGGTGGCCATGCCGCCGTCCCGGGCGATAGACGCTGGTCTCGACCATGCGCCGTGCCGCGTCACGGAACGCCGGGTTACTGCTCTCCAGCACCTCGATCGAGCCGGGCTCCACGCGGCCGTCGGTGCCGATGACGAACTGCAGTGTCACCCGCGCCGCCACCCCTTCCAGGCCCGGCGGCGCGATCCGGGGGCCGCTCTGCAGCAGCACCGGCACCTCGTCGGCCTCGGCGGATGTGATCAGGGATCGGCTGTCGCCGACGGAATCGGGATCGAAGGGGATGCCGGTGACGACGTCACCCTGCCGGGCCGTTCCGGCATAGTCGGACGGATCGAACCGGTGATCGTCCATGGTGACGGGCGGGACCGTCACCGGTACGGTGGTGACGACGGGGATCGCGGGTGCCGGTGCGGCGATGATGGGTGACGGGGTCTCCCGCGATCGATCCGCCGGAAGCGGGTGCCGGGGAACGGTGAAGGTGACACCCGGAGTGATCGTGCGGGCGGCAGCGATTTCCACCGGCCGCTCCGTGACCCAGACCGCCGCGCCGATGATGATGACGTGAATCCCTGCCGATGTCCCGGTCTGCCAGGCGTGATGGCCACGAGGCCGTCCTGATTCGGGCAGGCGCTGCAGCATGGTGCCGTCTCCACGGTGCGAGGTGCTCACACCATGGCATGCCGGCATGACGCTGGCACGGCGGCCGGATGACAGTCCGATGAATTTGCGGTGAGGAAGCCGGTCAGCGACCGGCAGCCGCCGGCAGGCCGTCGGTCGTCAGCCGCATCCGTGCCCGGGCCAGGCCCTCGTCGAGGGTACCCAGCACATTGTCGTCGCCCAGTTCGTCCAGCAGGTCCGAGCGCGAGAGGGCCGCCAGCGGCTGGGCATGGATCTCGGTCAGCAGTACGACCGTGCCCTGCTTCCGGCTGCTCCGCACCAGGTCCTTGAACGCGCTGAGTCCGGTGGCATCCATGGCCGGCACGTTCCGCATGCGGATGATCAGCACCCGGGGTCGGCCTGCCACCTGACCGAGGGCGTTCTTGAAGGATTCTGCCGCCCCGAAGAAGAACGGCCCGTTGATCTCGTAGACCTCGACGCCCCTGGGAATCTCGCGCCGATACACCGCTCCCGACTGGTCGGCACCAGTGTCGGCCGGTTCGGCGAGCTCGCGCGTCACCGCCGACACGTTGGTGACTTCCGCCATCCGCTTCATGAAGAGGAAGGCGGCCAGCACCATCCCGACCTGGATCGCCACGGTGAGATCCACCAGCACCGTGAGCAGGAAGGTGGCGAGCAGCACGAGGACGTCACTCCGGGGCGCACTCAGCACGCTCCGGAAGGTGCGCCACTCGCTCATGTGATAGGCCACCACCATGAGGATCGCCGCGAGGACGGCGAGCGGAATGACCGCCGCCCAGCGGCCGACGAACAGGGTGATCAGCAGGAGCGTCAGGGCGTGCACCATGCCGGCCACCGGTGTACGACCGCCGTTCTTGATGTTGGTGGCCGTCCGTGCGATGGCGCCGGTGGCGGGGATGCCGCCGAAGATCGGGCTCGCGATGTTGGCGATGCCCTGGGCCACCAGCTCCACGTTGGAGCGATGGCGGCCACCGATCATGCCGTCCGCCACCACAGCCGAGAGCAGCGACTCCACTGCGCCCAGCAGCGCGATGGTGAAGGCCGGCCCGATCAGGATCTTGACCTCGCTGCCGGAGAGGCGCGGCAAGGCGGGCGTGGGCAGTCCGGCGTGCAGCGCGCCGAAGCGGCTCCCGATGGTCTCGACCGGAATCGCGAAAACATTGACCGCAACCGTCACGACGATGAGGGCCACGAAGGGGCCGGGAATGCGCCGGCTCACCCGGGGCCACCAGATGATGATGGCGAGCGAGACCACGGCGACGCCCACGGCCCATGGATTGATGGTCGGGGCGGCGAGCGCGAAGGCACGCCAGCGGGCCAGGAAGTCCGCCGGCACCGACTCCATGCGGAGCCCGAGGAAGTCCCGGACCTCGCTCGAGGCGATCACCACGGCGATGCCGCTGGTGAAGCCGACCACCACGGGGTAGGGAATGAACTTGATGACGGTGCCGAGCCGGAAGAGGCCGAACAGGATCAGGATCCCGCCCGCCATGAGCGTCGCAGCCAGGAGCCCGTCCACGCCGTACTTCGCCACGATGCCGGCCACGATCACCACGAAGGCGCCGGTCGGCCCGCCGATCTGGACGCGGGAGCCGCCCAGGGCCGAGATCAGGAACCCGGCCACGATGGCGGTGAAGAGCCCCCGTTCCGGCGTTACCCCGCTGGCGATGGCAAATGCGATGGCAAGCGGCAGCGCCACCACGCCGACGATGAGGCCGGCGATCAGGTCCGCGCCGAACTGCTTGCGATTGTAGGTGCGGAGCGTGGTGAAAAGCTTGGGGGTCAGCATGGCGGGCGGAAACGTAATCAGGCAGCAGGCCTCACCGCGACGTGAGTTCGCCCACCCGCTTGCGGACCGTGGCCACGACCGGCTGCAGGTCGGGGTCGGCGTTCTTCCAGAGGTCGGTGAACGCCGTGTAGTGCTTCACGGCGTTGGCCGTGTCGCCCTTGCTGTCGTAGAGTTCGCCCAGCCGCTTCTGCACCGCGGCATCGCCCATCCACTCCGCGCTCAACCGCCACGGTGTCGGCACGGCGAGGTAGCGGTTGAATGCCGCGAGCGCGGAGTCGGCCTGATTGGCCCGGTCGAAGGCCCGGCCGAGGCTGTACTGGACCAATGCCTCGTCCGCCGTCGGCGCACCGTCCGGGCCGACGCCTGACGCACGGAATTGACGCAAGGCCTCGGCGGTGTTTCCCGATGCCAGGGCAATCTCGCCGCGGGCGAACGCAAGGTCGGTCTGCTGGTCGGGGGCCTTGCTGCTGCCGGGTGCCTCGGCATCCATCCGGGCCATCACCGCCTGGGCGCGGTCAGGGCGCCCCGCCATCGCGTAGAGGGCGGCGACCCGGAGGTATGGACGGTCCCGCGGATCGCTGGACGTCCACTCGCGCGACGCCGTGAGGTCGTCGAGTCGCTTGATACCGGCCGCGCCGTTGGCCCGGAACACGATGTCCAGGTTGGCGAGCAGCAGCCCGTGAAATGCCGGAGCGCCCCGGCTCGAGAGCAAGGCGGCACGGGCGCTGTCCAGGGTAGCGGCGCTCGTCAGCTTGCCCCGGCGGGCGGCGTCCTGGGCCGAGAAGCCAAGTCCCTGAACTTGCGCCGCTGGATTGGCCAGGTGACTCGCCGTCACCGTCAGCGCATCAGCCGAGTCACGAAGGCCCCTTGCGAACGCCAGCCGGTCCTCGGCAGTGTATCGCATCGGCGTGCTGGCCGCCTCGGGATCCGCCTGGAGCGTGAGGGCGATCAGGGCCTGTGCCGAGTCCGGCTGGCCCGCCATGGCCAGCACGCTCGCCAGGGCCAATTGACTGTTGGCGTCCTTCTCGACTGCTGCTTCCCGCCGCGCGTATCGCAGCGCGCTGTCCATCTGCTGGCGGCTGAGATAGATACGCCACAGTTCGCGATTGACGGCCTTGTTGCTGGAGTCAGCCTGATAGGCGGCCTGGTAGGCGGCCAGTGCCTTCCCGCGATCAGCGGCGGAACTCGACTGCTCGTAGTAGAACCCCAGGGCCAGGTACTTCTCCCGGTCGGGCAGCTTGTCAGCGTATTTCGCCGCCTGCTCGAGCGCGGAATCCACCGACGCCTTGCTCGCGCCGGAATTGGTCAGCGCCACGCCCAGCTTGCGCCATGCGAGGGCAAAGGTGGAATCCAGCGCCACCGCTTCGCGAGCCGCTCGCGCCGCCCGGTCGAAGTCCTGGTCGAGATCGTTGGCCTGGACCGACTCGGAGTACTTCTGCAGCGCCGGCAGCGAGGCCGTGGTGGCCTGCTCCAGCGGCACCGCCCGCTGCACGTGGCGGAGCGACTCGCCCATCCTGCCGCGCAGCTTCCGCGACAGGTCATCCACCACGTTGAGCAGATCCTTGGGCCCGTCCGCGGTGCCCTGGAAGGAGGCCAGCGTGCCGCCGCCGCTGGTGCTGGTGAGGTCGAGACTCACCGCGTAGCCAGTGCCCACCCGTGCAAGCCGCCCGCCCAGCACCGCCTTGGCCCCGGCCCGGAGCGCCACATCGCGCGCGAGCGCCGGGTCGAGCCGAGTGTCCCTGGGGCGCCGCATCTGCTGCAAGACCTGCGCGATGTCGGACGGCTCCACCAGCCGCACCGCATTCGACTGGCTCAGCGCGGCCCGCACCGCTTCCACGAGAATGGGGCCCAGCGCGGAGTCGCCCTGCGCCACGGAGAAGTCCCCGATCAGGATGCGGTCGTTCTCCGCGAGCTTTCCCGCGGCGAAGAGCGAGCCCCACGGCCCGATGCCGAGCCCGCGAAAGAGCATGAAGACGCCGACCAGCGCCGCGAAGGTGCCCACCGCCCAGTAGCCGCCCCGGGTGGTGCGCTTCCAGGTGAGATGCGGGCTGGCCTTGAGCGCCATGGTGGCGACGGTTCCCGACGGCATGTGCGCCAGGGAGGTGCCACCGGGCGTGAGGGTGGGCGTGGCGGTGGCCACGTGCCGCGCGACCTTCTGGACATACGCCGTCGCCAGCAGGGCAGGGAGCCCCAGGGCCATCACGATGATGGCACCGGGGAAGACCCAGTCGGGCAGGCCGATGCCCACCACGGCGGCCTTGGCGAGGATCACCACCGCCACCAGCGCCACCACGTACCAGAGCAACGCCTTCTTGAACATGCCGGGCGCGCCGAACGCCACGCTCGCGCCGCTGGGCGTCGTTCCGGTATCGAGTACCGGAAGGATCTCGGCGGCGGTCTGCGGGCGCGCCGAGGGCTCCTTGGCCATGAGGCGGGTGACGAGCGCCGCCAGCTGGGGCGGGCAGTCGGGGCGGATGTTCGCGACCGGCGTTGCCGTCTCGGTCAGGTGCGCCGCCAGCATTTTCTGGGGCGTGCGGTTGGCAAAGGGTTGCTGGCCGGTGATCAGCTCGTACGCCATGCAGCCCAGCGCGTAGAGATCCACCCGCTGGTCCACACCGGGATCGCCGGCCACCTGCTCCGGCGCCATGTAGGCCGGCGTTCCCAGCGACGTGCCGAGCTGCGTCAGCGTGCCCCCGCCGCCGGCATCGGTGCGGGAGGCGCTGATGGCCTTCGCAATGCCGAAGTCGGTGACGACGGCGGTCCCGCCGGAGAGCAGGACGTTGTCGGGCTTGATGTCCCGGTGCACCACGCCGCGGGCGTGCGCATAGGCCAGCGCCCGGGTCACGTCCCGCAGGATGGCGACGACTTCGTTGATCGGGATGGGCCCGCGGCCGAGGCGCGTACGGAGGGACTCACCCTCGACGTACGGCATCGTGAAGTAGGGGAGGCCGCCGACATCGCCCGCCACGAGCAGCGGCACGATATTGGCCTGCTGCAGCGAGGCGGCAAGCTTGATCTCGCGTTCGAACCGGTCGGCGTTGAGTCCCTGGGCCAGGTCGGGGCTCAGGACCTTGACGACGACCGTCCGTCCCAGGCGGTTCTCTTCCGCCAGGAACACGCGCGACATCCCCCCGCCGCCGAGTTCACGGCCAAGGGTGTAGGCGGCACCCAGGTGCTGCTGCAGCTCGGCGCGCAGGTCCACGGATCTTCCTTATGGCAGGCGGAACGGACGAAAAGTACCGGGCGCCCGACCGGAACGCCAGCAAGTGCCGCCCCGTCCCCGGCCTCTTGACGGCGCTCGGTCCGGCTCCCAGCTTGGCAGGTCCCTTTCCGCTCCGAGGTCGTGATGACGCCGCTCGGCTCGCTCTGGCTCCCGGTCCTGCTTTCCGCTGTCGCCGTGTTCATCGCCAGCACCATCATCCACATGCTGCTGTCCTTCTGGCACAAGGACGACTTCCGCTCGTTCCCGAACGAGGACGGCGTGATGGCGGCGCTCCGGCCTTTCAATATTCCGCCCGGCGACTACATGGCGCCGCGCTGCGAGACCATGGCGGAGATGAAGTCGCCGGCGTTCAAGGAGAAGTTCGCCAAAGGGCCGGTCTTCATGGCCACCTTCCTCCCGGCCGGCCAGTGGACCATGGGCCGGAGCCTGGTGCAGTGGTTCATCTTCGTGCTGGTGGTCAGTCACTTCGCCGGTTACGTCGCGGGCCGGGCGCTCGGGCCGGGAGCGGACTACATGCACGTCTTCCGGTTCGCCGCCGTCACGGCGTTCCTCGCCTATTCCGGCGCCGTGTGGCCGCAGTCCATCTGGTACCGGCGCAGCTGGGTGGTGTCGCTCAAGTCCACGATCGACGGGCTGATCTACGGTTGCGTGACAGCGGGGGTGTTCGGGTGGCTGTGGCCGCGGTAGGAGAACGAAATTCCGCATGAAGGGGGCGAGGCATGCCTCGCCCCGTACCGCGCGGTCATCCCAACGTGACCGACGTCGTGGCGCCATCGGGCACGAACGTAAATTCGACGGTCCGATGGCCGCCGAGCACGTCCTGTCCGAGTCGTACCCCGTACATGCCAAGCCCCTGCGCTGCGGCCTCCGCCTCCACCGTATCACTCGACCCGTCGAATCCGTAGCGCAGGGTAAACGGATCCGCGCGCTCGATGCTCAGCGCCCGGCCGGCCGGCAGTCGGTTGAACGGCACGTCGCTCCGCCAGTGCCAGGTCGCGGCCGATGGGCGTTCCCCATGGTACCGCTCGGTGACGCACTTGAGGTAATCCATCGGTGTGCCTCGCGTGCGCGCCACGTAGAGCTGCAGGAATTCCGCATGGCTCCAGACCAGGGGCATGGCGCTGCC
The DNA here is from genome assembly GCA_035712285.1 of Gemmatimonadales bacterium. Lineage (GTDB taxonomy): Bacteria > Gemmatimonadota > Gemmatimonadetes > Gemmatimonadales > GWC2-71-9 > CAMLHP01. The sequence goes on from DASTBA010000080.1 coordinate 7,622, forward strand.
GGTGGGTTTCCCCGGGAACAGGAAGTGCTCGGGGATCGGGGTTGTGTCCCATACCTGTTCCGGCAGCAGGCCGCCCGGTCCCGTCATGCAGGCCATCGTCTCGAGATACGGGCGCGGATCCTCGCCGGCCAGCAGCGCGTAATGCCCCCGCTCGCCGGTGAGGAGCGGCCAGAGCCGGCCGATGCCGGCGCCGTCATAGGCCGTACCGTCCTCGTTCTCCCCGTAGCCGTCGCCGTTGTAGCGCCGATAGCCCGGCCCGCAGGGCGTGGGCACGGCCAGCAGCGCATCCACGATCTTCAGGGTGTCGGTGATGCACGGATCATCCGGCTTCCGGAGCCCCAGGCGCACCAGGTAGAGAAAATCGAGCCCTACCACGCTGCTCGCCGGCACTGAAGCGCCGTCTTCCCGGTTCTTGAGCTCCAGGCGCCCGCAAAGGCCCGCCGGGCCGGCGGGTGCGATCCGCACGTAGTGCCCCGCCGTGCCGTACTGGCGGTCGAGCTCGGTGCCGGACGCAAAGGTCCACGCCTCGATCTGCTCGTTCCAGTAGTCGGCGAGCGAGAGGGCGTATCCGCGATCTGGCTCGGGGAGCCACTGGGCGGCGGCCACCAGCGCCGCAATCTCGATCGCCACCGTGAAGGTGCTGGCGCCCGCATTCTCTTCCCAGCGGTCCTGCGGCGACATCGGCCCGTGCATGGCGAGGTAGGATGCCGCCCGTGCCGCCATGAACGGCATGCCGCTCATGGCATCGATCTGGTTTTCCTCCTGCAGCTGCGCGGCCAGCAGGACCGGCGCGCCCACCTCGTCCAGCTGGATGCCGGTCCAGTACGCCGTGCCGTCCGGTCCCATGTTCTGGGGCCAGTGCCCGTCAGGCCGCTGGGTGCCGGCGAGGTACGCCAGCAGCCGTCGTGCATCGTCGTGCTGGCCGGCGGCGAGCAGCGCCTGTCCCGCCTCCAGCGCGTCGCGGGTCCACACGAGGTGATAGCCGCCGAGCGTGTCGCGTCCGTTGCCCCAGGGCACCGAAAGACTTGCCACGATGGCGCCGGGATGGCCGCGATCCTCGTGCACCTTGATCACGGCGGCCGAGAGCATCGCGAGGTCGCGGAGCCGCTTCGGGCCCCGTGGCAGCTTCAGCGCCTTGCTCCACCGGTCCCACTCGGCGAGGAACCGGTCCCGCGCGGACGCGAAGCCATGCGTGAGCGCGGCGCGGGCGACGCTCTCGGCGCCCTCGTCACTGTCGCCGATTCCCAGCGCGAGTACGCCGGTGTTCCTGGTGAGCTCCCCCATGAGGGCGACGTTGCCGGGCCCCGCCGTGTCATACGCCCAGGTCATCCGGCCGTTGGCGGCGAAGTCCTGCCAGCCATCCGAGGTGCCGACGTAGCCCGCGCTCATGCGGTCGAAGCCCCCTTCCGCCACGAGGCAGAGCGCGGCCCGTCCGCCGCGGGCCTGGAGCATGCCGTCGGCGCAACGGGCGGTGCTGCCCTGGTCCAGGGGATCGAGGTGCGGCGCCAGCAGGGGGTAGAGGCGGACATCGTCGCCGGAGAGGGCGTAGCGGATCAGCAGCGCATCGCGCACCGGGTCGACGAGTATCTCGAGCTCGAGTTCGTAACCGTCGCCGTGATGCGTGATCCGCGGCAGCGGGGTGTAGGGCGTCGGCAGTGTCAGGTCGTACCGCGCGACGCGCTTCACCTCGTGCCAGCCATTCGGCGTCGCCACGAGGAAGCCGAGATCCCGCACCTGCGGGCGCCCGGTGGAGGGCCAGTAGACCTCGTTCAGGATGCCGAACCCGACGGTGGCCCAGAGACGGCCCGGGCCGAGGGCGGCACACACCATGTCCTTGGCGCTGGAACACCAGGTGGGGGGGATACCCGGATGCCCGGGTGCGATTGTCATGGTCATCTCCTGGACCGCGAATCGTGAGCGGCCTGTGCGGAAGGTAAACGGACGAGGCGGACAAGGCGGGCAGGGCGGACAGGTCAATTTTCATCCGTCTCGTCCGTCTCGTCCGCCTCGTTCGCCTCGCCCTGTTACCATTGAAGGGACCGAAAACAGCGGAGAGCAAACGCGATGGAACTGGGAATGATCGGGCTGGGCAAGATGGGCGCGAACATGACCACGCGCCTCATCAGGGCCGGGCACCGGGTGGTGGCATATGACAGGGCGCCGGATGCCGTCGCGAAGGCGGTGCAGGGTGGCGCGGTGGGGGCGAATTCGCTGGAAGAGATCGTCCGGCAGCTCAAGGCGCCGCGCGCGGTCTGGGTGATGGTGCCGGCGGGCGATCCCACCGAGCAGACGATCACCGCGCTCACCGGCGTCCTCACGCCGGGCGATACGGTGATCGACGGCGGCAACAGCTACTACAAGGATTCCCTGCGCCGGGGGGCGGCACTGCGGAAGCAGATGCTGAACTTCGTGGATTGCGGCACCAGCGGCGGCGTGTGGGGGCTCGCCGAGGGCTACAGCATGATGGTGGGCGGGGACGGCGCCGCCGTGGAGCGGATCAAGCCGATCTTCGAGGCGCTGGCCCCGGCGCCGGACAAGGGCTGGGGGCACGTGGGCCCGGTCGGCGCCGGGCACTTCGTGAAAATGGTGCACAACGGCATCGAGTACGGGCTGATGCAGGCGTACGCCGAAGGGTTCGAGGTGCTCCACCGGAAGGAGGAGTTTGCCCTGGACCTGCCGCAGATCGGCCACATCTGGCAGGACGGCAGCGTGGTGCGTTCCTGGCTGCTGGATCTCACCACGGCGGCGCTGGAACAGCACCCGGACATGAAGGACATCGCGCCCTGGGTGGCCGATTCGGGCGAAGGCCGCTGGACCCTGGCGGAGGCGGTGGACCTGAACGTGCCGGCGCCGGTGATCGCGCTGTCGCTCATGGCCCGGCTCCGGTCCCGGAGTGAAGAGGCGTTCTCCGACCGGTTGCTCGCCGCCATGCGGCAGCAGTTCGGCGGCCACGCCGTGAAGGCGGAGACATGACATGAGCGCATCGGTCGGGAAGGGGGCCGCCACCTACGTCATCTTCGGCGGCACCGGGGACTTGTCCCAGCGCCTGGTCGTGCCGGCGCTGTATCACCTGCACGCGGCGGGGCATGCGGCCGACATTCCCGTCGTCGCGGTGACCAAGGGCGAGACCGACGACGCCGGCTACCGCCGGATGATCACGGACGCCCTGGTGCGTGACGGGATTGCGCGCACCCGGGCCGAGGCATGGGCCCGGAAGTTCCTCTACTACCAGCCGATTCACGACGGCGCGCCCGAAGACTATCGCGAGCTGGACAACCGGCTCAAGGAGATCGAGGCCCGGCATCAGGTCCCGGGCAACCGCGTGTTCTACCTGGCCTTGCCGCCCCGGTTCTTCGGCCCCACGGCCGGCGGACTCGCGCGCGCCGGACTCAACCGGGCACGCGGATGGGTGCGGCTCGTGGTGGAAAAGCCGTTTGGGCGTGACCTCGAGTCCGCGCTCAAGCTGAACCAGGAACTGCACGAGGGCTGGCGCGAGGACCAGATCTACCGGATGGACCATTTCCTCGGCAAGGACACGGTGCAGAACCTGATCGTGTTCCGGTTCGCGAACGCCATGTTCGAGTCGCTCTGGAATCGTGAGCATGTCTCCAGCGTGCAGATCACCGTGGCCGAGACCCTCGGCGTCGAGAAGCGCGCGGGGTACTACGAGAGTGCCGGCGTCATCCGGGACATGATCCAGAATCACCTCACCCAGATCATGACCCTCGTGGCGATGGAACCGCCCAGCAGCATCGACGCCGCGGCCATCCGGCAGGAAAAGGTCAAGGTCCTGCAGTCCACCCGGCGGATCAGGCCGAGGGACCTGGTGCGCGGCCAGTATGCCGCCGGGCACATCGGCCGGCGCGAGGTGCCCGCCTATCGCAAGGAACCGGGCGTGGCGGCCGACTCGCGCACCGCCACCTTCGTCGCGATGAAGCTCGAGATCGACAACTGGCGCTGGCAAGGCGTGCCGTTCCTGCTGCGGACCGGCAAGCGCATGGCCACCCGCCTGACCGAGATCGCGCTCACGCTGCGCGAACCGCCGGTGAGCCTGTTCCAGGCGTTCGATGCATGCACCATGACGGGCGACACCCTCGTCCTGCGCCTGCAGCCGGACGAGGGATTCACGCTCCTCTTCGACGTGAAAGTGCCAGGCCCGAACTTCCAGCTGTCACAGCAGCCGTTGCGCTTCCAGTACAGCGAAGCGTTCGGGCCGCTGCCCGAAGCGTACGAAACACTGTTGCTGGACGTGATCCAGGGCGAACAGATGCTGTTCGTCCATGCAGACGAGGTCGAGGCCTCGTGGCGGCTGTACACGCCCATTCTCGACGGGGGAGGCCAGCCGCTGCCATACCCCGCGGGCAGCTGGGGCCCGGAAGACGCCGACACCCTGGCGGGGGAGGGGCCGCTGCGGTGGCGGAACGGGTGACGCCCGAGGTCACGGTCTTCGATTCGCTGGACGCGCTGAGTCACGAGGCGGCCCGGTGCCTGGTCGTGGCCGCGCGGGAAGGGGTGATCTGCACCGGAAGGGCCGCGGTGGCGCTGTCCGGCGGACATACGCCGGCGCGGCTCTACGAGCTGCTGGCCTCGGACCAGTATCGTGGCGCGGTGCCGTGGGACGAGATCGCCTGGTTCTGGAGTGACGAGCGCGCGGTCCCTCCCGATGACGCACGGAGCAACTTCGGTCTCGCCGAGCGGCTCATGCTCTCGCACGTGCCGGTGAATCCCTCGCAGGTGCACCGGATGCCGGCCGACGCGGAGGATCTCGGCCGCGCGGCGATGCGCTACGAGGAGACCATCCGGAGCGAAGTCCCCGACCTCGCGTTCGACCTGCTGCTGCTGGGCGTCGGCGATGACGGACACACGGCGTCGCTCTTTCCCGGGAATGCGGCGCTGGACGAGACCGAGCGGCTGGTGCTGCCGGTTCGGGGCGGGCCGGAGCTGGAGGTCCGCTCGCGCCTCACCTTCACCTATCCACTCATCAACCTCGCGCGTACGGTATTGGTGCTCGCCGCGGGAGCGGGCAAGCGGCCCATCGTGCAGGCGGTGGCGCAGGATGCGCCCGATGCCGACCGGTATCCCGTGGCACGCATCCGGCCGGCGGGGCATTTGACGTGGCTGGTGGATGCGGCGGCGGGCGGGTCATAAATCCGGCCGCAACCCCCGCGCTTCACCCAGATACACATGTGACGCGTGCCATCGTTCCTCCGGCGGCCGCACGTGCAGCAGCACGCGGAGGCAGCGGGGCAGCGCCCCGGGCACGTCCACCTCGGTGGCACAGAGCATCGGGATCTCGTGCCAGCCGGCCTGGCGCGCGGCCAGCGCCGGGAACGCGCTGTGCAGGTCGGGGGTGAGGGTGAACACACAGCTCACCGCGTCCTTGGGCGTGATCCGGTTCGCCTGTGCCATCGCCGTCAGCAGGTCCTCGGTTGCCGAGGCGATGGCCTCTGGGGTATCCCGCTCGACCGGGATCGCACCGCGCACCGCCGCCACGTTCCCGAGGTGCGCGGCCAGGTGCGCACCAATTCTCTCCGTCGTCCCGTGTCGTCCAAGCTGCCGGCGGGCCAGCAGCCAGAAGGTCGTGGCGTTGTCGGCCCGGTCCTGGACATCCCGCATCAGCACCGCCAGCCCGAACTGGTGGGCTGCTTCCTCGCTGGTGACCACGCCGGCATTCCGATTCCCCGACTCGGCCAGCAGCCGGGCCGCTCCGGCGGTGTCGTGCACCGGCTCGGGCTGCATCTGCGGGTGATGAGCCAGGAGCCGGCCGCATTGCCGAAGGGCAACCGGATGGGACAGCACCTGCGTCAGCTGGTCCGGGCGCACGCCGGGGAGCGCCGCCAGCACCAGCCGGACGGGAAGCCGGTGTTCCGCATCCACCCGGAGATCGTGCCGGGCGATGGCCCGGAGGCTCTCCGCCACGATACCGGCCAGCGAGTTGTACACCGGCAGCAGGAGCCGTTCGACCTGCCCGCGTTCCAGGGCGTCGAGTGCATCCGTGAAGGTCGCGAGGAACTCCGGCTCGGCGGCATCACCCATCAGCTCCCGCAGCGCCGAATGGCTGAAGCATCCGGCCTCGCCCTGCACGCCCACCCGGAGGGCGGCCTCGCGTCGCGCCGCGGCCGTCATGCGACCGCCGCCGGGATCCGCGGCGCCGGTGTGCCGAGGGACCGTCCCGCGGCACCGGCAAAGGCGGCGATGCGCTGCATGAGGACGGTGAACTCGTCGAAGGAGAGGGATTGCTCGCCGTCGGAGCGCGCCGACTCCGGCTCGGGGTGCACCTCGACGATGAGTCCGTCGGCCCCGGCGGCGATCGCGGCGCAGGCGAGCGGCAGCACCAGTGCGCGGCGCCCGCCCGCATGGCTCGGATCCACGATCACCGGCAGGTGCGTCTCTTCCTTCAGCACCGGCACCGCGGCGATGTCGAGCGTATTCCGGGTGGCGGACTCGAAGGTGCGGATGCCGCGTTCGCAGAGCACGACGTTCGGGTTGCCCTGGGCCATGATGTATTCGGCCGCCATGAGCAGCTCCCGGATGGTGGCACTGAGCCCGCGCTTGAGCAGCACCGGCCGCCGGCACCGGCCCACCTCGGCGAGCAGCGCGTAGTTCTGCATGTTGCGCGCGCCGACCTGGAGCAGGTCGGCGTGCTCGGCCACGATCTCCACCAGCCGCGTGTCCATCACCTCGGTCACCACCGGCAGTCCGCTGGCGGCGCGCGCCTCGGCCAGCAGCTCCAGCCCTTCCTTGCCGACGCCCTGGAAGGCATAGGGAGAGGTGCGGGGCTTGAAGACCCCTCCACGAAGCATGGCGGCGCCGGCACTTCGTACCGACATCGCCGTCCGCAGCAGCATCTCGCGTCCCTCGACGGCACACGGCCCCGCGATGACGGCCAGCGGTTCGCCGCCCACCGGCACGCCGCGCACCCGCACGACGCTCTGCCCGTCGGGCGAGGCCTCGCGGGCGGCGAGCTTGTAGGGGCGCAGGACCGGCGTGACGGATTCGATGCCGGGGAGCGCGAGAAGGGGAACTTCCGCCAGGCGGTCCTCGTCGCCGACGCAGGCGACGACGGTGCGCTTCGCGCCGCGGACGACGCGTGCGGTGAGGCCCAGCGATTCGACCCGCTCGCAGAGGCGGTCGAGGTCGGCCTGGGTGATTCCGGACCTGGTGACGATCAGCATGCAGGGCTCGCTCGTTCTGGTGAAAACGAAACGGGCCCCCGGTGAAGACCGGGAGCCCGCTGGAGATCGGAAGCGTCAGTTCAGCCGCGCACGCCCACCCGACTCCGGCCCCCGGGGGAACCGAAATAGAAGGCAAACGAAAAGAAGCGGGCGCGGTGCATAGGGGCAATTTCGGAAACCGGGCGCAATCGCGCAAGGGGTTGTCTGGATCAGATGTCACCCTGAGCGAAGCGAAGGGACCATGGCTCCGCCCCCTCGCTGCGCTTGGGGTGACAAGCCTTGCGGGCTACGTCCCGTCTGCCTGTCTTCCCGTCTTCCCGCCTTCCCGCCTACCTTCCCCCCATGCCAAACCACACAATCACCATGACCGCGGGCAGGCTCGTCGTCCCCGACGAACCGATCATTCCCTTCATCGAAGGCGACGGTACCGGCCCCGACATCTGGCGGGCGTCGCAGCGGGTGCTGGACGGCGCGGTGCAGAAGGCCTACGGCGGCAGGCGGAAGATCCAGTGGCTCGAGGTCCTGGCGGGCGAGAAAGCCAAGAATCAGGTGGACAACTGGCTGCCGGACGAGACCCTCGCGGCCATCCGGCAGTACCTCGTGGCGATCAAGGGCCCGCTCACCACGCCGGTGGGCGGGGGGATCCGCTCGCTGAACGTCGCGCTCCGGCAGATGCTCGATCTCTTCGTCTGCCTCCGGCCGGTGCGCTGGTTCGAGGGCGTGCCCTCGCCGGTCAAGCGGCCCGAAGACGTGGACATGGTGATCTTCCGCGAGAACACCGAGGACATCTACGCCGGCATCGAGTACGCCGGCGGCTCCGGGGACAGTGCCAGGCTGCTCGCCTTCCTCGCCGCGAACTTTCCGAAGGAGTTCGGCAAGATCCGCTTCGGCACGCAGGAGAAGGTGGATGAGTGGCAGCGGGCGCTCGAAGCGATCGGTGCCCCGCATCGCGAGCTCGCCGTGGACGTCGGCATCGGCATCAAGCCGATGAGCCGGCTCGGCACCGAGCGGCTGGTGCACAGCGCCATCTCCTTCGCGATCAGGGAGAAGCGCACGTCGGTGACGCTGGTGCACAAGGGCAACATCATGAAGTTCACCGAGGGCGCCTTCCGCGACTGGGGCTACCAGGTGGCGCGGGATTTCTTCGGTGCGGTGGCGCTCGACGGCGGCCCCTGGCATGTCATTCCGGAGGGGAAGCCCGGTGCCGGCCTCGTCATCAAGGACGCGATCGCCGATGCCTTTCTCCAGCAGATCCTGCTGCGCCCGAAGGATTACGACGTGGTGGCGACTCCCAACCTCAACGGCGACTACCTCTCCGACGCGCTCGCGGCCCAGGTGGGCGGGATCGGGATCGCGCCCGGCGCGAACATCAACTATGTCACCGGTCACGCCATCTTCGAGGCCACCCACGGCACCGCGCCGAAGTACGCCGGGCAGGACAAGGTGAATCCGGGTTCGGTCATTCTTTCCGGCGAGATGATGCTCCGCTATCTCGGCTGGACCGAGGCCGCGGACCTGATTCTCCGGGCGCTGGAGAAGACCATCGGCCAGAAGCGGGTGACCTACGACTTCGAGCGGATGATGACCGGCGCCACGCTGCTCAAGTGCAGCGAGTTCGGGGAGGCGGTGGTGGGGAACATGTAGTCGCGGGCCGCGGGACATCGGTTGTCAGAAGTTGTCACCCCGAGCGAAGCGAGGGGGCCAAGGCGACGCACGACGCTCCGCCTCTTCGGCCGCGCTGCGGCCTCAGAGTGACATGACTCACGACTCACGACGCTCCCGGTCCATCCGCCGCCGGTCCCGCTTCGTCGGCCGTCCCTTCTCCCCGAACGTGAATGGCGCCGGCGCGTGCTTGAGTTGCCAGGCCAGCTGCTCCCGCACCGCGCGGCTGGCGGGCGTCTCCTCGTAGAGCAGGGCCGCCACCTTGGCGGGCCCTCGCCGAACCGCCAGGCCCCGGACGGTCAGAAGATGCTCGTACGGGCTGAGCCGTACCCGGACGTCGTCCCCTTCATGCACCGGCGATGCGGGCTTGGGCCGCTGGCCATTGAGCTCCACCTTGCCGCCCGTCACCGCCGCCGCCGCGAGTGAGCGCGTCTTGAAGAAACGTGCCGCCCAGAGCCACTGATCCAGCCGCACATGGCCCGGGGCTTGCGCCGCCTCGGCATCGAGGTTGTCAGGTCGCTTCCGCATGCGTTCATTGTAGACTGGTTCCCGCCTGGAGCACCATGATCCTGTTTGCGCTCTCCCTCGCCCTGGTCTGTCCCCTGCCGGCCTCCGGTGTGACCCCTCCAGTGGACCGGCTGGTGCAGGCCGCAACCGATTCCGCCGTGGCGGAGGCGCGGGCTGCGCTGCAACGGGGACAGCCCTGGCTCGCCAGCCGGCTGCTGACCGCGGCGGTGAGTGATACCGGCCGGCGCACGCCGGAAGTGGTGCTGCTGGCGGCCCAGGCGGCCAGCCGCTGGGGCGGCTGGGCGGAGGTGCGCGACCTTCTCAAGGGCGAGACCTGGCTGGACGAGCGTGAATCGGGTGCCGGGCGTGCGCTCTACGCCCGGGCGCTGCTCGAGCTGGGTGCCGACTCCGCAGCGGCCGCCGAGGCGTCGAAAGCCGTTGCGTTGGGTGGAGGTGGCCAGGAGCGTGGCCGGCGCCTCGTGATCCGGGCGCGCGCGCTCGACCGTCTCGACTCCCTCGCGGCCGCGGCCGAGGCCTACGCCGGCGCCGCCAAGGAACTCGCCGGCATTCGCGAATGGCTCATCTTCCGCGCGGCGATCGTCACGGCGGATTCCACCGCCCGCTCGGCCCGGTTCGCCGAGCTCGCCCGCCCGGTGGTGACGGCACGCCTTCCCGGCGCTCGCGCCGACGGCCTGCTCCGGAGCGGGGATTCCCTGGCGGCGGCGGCGTCCTACGCCGCTCTCGGCGATGCCCGCTCGGCCTGGCGTATCCGGCTGGCACTGGCCGACAGCGACCGGGCGCGGCGTGACTCGCTGCGGAATGAACTGATGGCTGTGCTGCGCGGCGCACCGGGGACCGCCTCGGCGAGCAGCGCGGTGGAGGTGCTCGATGCCGGCTTCGCGCCGCTCGATCCGCCGACCGAGCTCCTCGTGGCAAGGGCGATCGCCGACCGCGGTCCGGCGCAGCGCACCGCCGATGCCTTCAAGCGCGCCATGTCCGCGGGCCTGGGCGAGTCATCCGATCACTTTGCCTATGGCCGGGCCCTCGCGGCACTGGGACAGTACGCCCAGGCCGCCGCCGAGTTCAGGAAGGTGAGGGCGCCGCGGGCGCTGGCGGCTTCGGCCGCATACCAGCGGGCCCGCGCGCTGGTCCGTGACGGGCAGGTCGCCGCCGCCCGCACCGCCCTCCGCGCCGTGCTGCGGGATTACCCGAAGGAAGTGGAGCCGGCCGCCACGGCGCTCTACCTGCTGGGAGATCTGGCGGCCGACGAAGGGCGGGAGCGCGCGGCGCACGACGCCTTTCATTCGATGGCCGCACGGTACCCCTCGGCGAGTCTCGCGCCGAACGCGGCGTTCCGGGCCGCCATCATCACGCTGGTGCTGGGCCATGCCCGGGCGGCGGCGG
>DASTBA010000081.1:0-3378 GCA_035712285.1 Gemmatimonadales bacterium
GCGGTGGCGCATGCCATCGAGCCCACGCCGGGGCTGGTGGATCTGTTCAACGGCGTTCCGGGGCCCAATCCCGAAGTGCGTGTCGAACTCGATCCGCTGCGGGTGGCGACGCTCGGGCTGACGACGGCAGAGGTCGAGGCCGAGGCCCGGGCGGCGCTGTTCGGCGCGGTGGCCGGTTCGGCCCGCGAGCCGGACCGGCTGGTGCCGATCCGCGTCCGGCTTCCCGACAGCGTGCGGTACCGGCCCGACATCGTGCAGCGCCTGCCGGTGACCGGGGCGAATGGCTGGCTGTCCCTTGGCTCGCTCGGCACGGTGACCGATACCGTCGGGTCCAGCGAACTGCTGCGGGAAAACCTGCGGCCCTATGTCGCCGTGACCGGGCGCACCAGCGGCCGCAGTCTCGGGAGCGTGATCCGGGATGTGAAACAGCGGCTCCGCGCCGTGGCGCTTCCGGCGGGCGTCTCGCTCGAGGTGGGCGGCCAGTACGCGAGCCAGCAGGCGGCGTTCCGCGAATTGCTCGCCATCCTTGCGCTGGCGCTGGGTGCAGTACTGCTGGTCCTGGTGGTGCAGTTCGAGAGTTTCCGGGGACCGCTCGCCATCATGCTGGCGGTGCCGCTCGGCCTCACCGGTGCCGTCCTTGTGCTTGCGGCCACGGGGGTGCCGTTCAACGTCTCCAGCTTCATGGGGGTGATCCTGCTGGTGGGGCTCATCGTCAAGAACGGGATTCTCCTGCTGGATGCCGCCCGGCACGCTGCGCGGGATGGTGCGGCGCCCGTGGACGCCCTCATCCGCGCCGGCCGCGTGCGGCTCCGCCCGATCCTCATGACCACGGTCTGCACCCTGGCCGGGCTCACGCCGCTCGCGCTGGGACTCGGAGCCGGGGCGGAGCTGCAACGGCCGCTTGCCCTTGCAGTCATCGGCGGGCTGGTCGTGTCCACCGTCGTCACCCTGCTGGTGGTGCCGGTGATCCTGGCCAGCCTGGGGGCGCTGGGCCCCCGGACGGGCTGACTGACCCGCCGGCCGACCCCTCTTGACAATAGATGTTATAACATATACATTCATCCCATGCCAAGCCTGCTGCAGGCCGAAATCAAGCAGTCCAAGCCCTTTGCGACCCGGGGAGCGGAAGCATTGCTGGGAATCCTTCGTACCGCCGCCGTCCTGGATCATGAGCTGCAGGATGCCATGAAGCCGTTCGGGGTGACGCCTACCCAGCACAACGTCCTTCGCATCCTGCGCGGGGCGGGGGAGGCGGGGCTCTGCGGGCGGGAAGTGGCGGAGCGGATGGTGGCACGGGTGCCCGATGTGCCCCGGATGCTGGAGCGGCTGGAGGCCATGGCGCTGATCACCCGGGAGCGGGACGCCGAGGACCGGCGCCATGTGACGGCCCGGATCGCCCGGAAGGGACTCGAGCTACTGGACCGGATCGAGCCGGTGCTCCGGGAGGTGGAGCGCCACCGGACCAGCGGACTCAGCGACCGGAGCCTGGCGGCCCTGGTGGCAGGGCTGGACGCCGTGCGCACCGGGCGCTGAACTTTGCGGAACCATTAGGTGTTATAACATTTAACGTTATCACTTTCACGGAGCAAGACATGTCAACGTTCTCTGCCTTTGACGTCGCCACCCTGAGTCTCGGCCTCCTGATCGGCCGGCTGGTCCTGGGCGGCCTGATGGCTGCGCACAGCACCCAGAAGCTCTTCGGCTGGTTCGGCGGCCACGGTCTCAACGGCACCGCCGGGTTCTTCGAGCAGCTCGGCTTCCGGCCCGGCCGGCTCTTCGCCGTCACCGCCGCCGCCACCGAGCTCACCAGCGGCGTGCTGCTGGCCCTGGGCCTCCTGAGCCCGATCGCCTCGGCGCTGATGATCTCGGTCATGGTCGTGGCGATGGGCAGCGTGCACTGGAAGAACGGGCTCTTCGCCGCCACCAACGGCATCGAGGTGCCCTTCCTGTACGCGGTGGGTGCGCTGGCCCTGGGCTTTACCGGCCCTGGTGCCTTCTCGCTCGATGCGGTCCTCGGTCTCACCGCCCTCTGGACGCCGGCGCTGGTCGCTGTCATTCTCGGGCTGGGTGTGGTGGGTGGTTTCGCCAACCTTGCGCTCCGCCGGCCAGCGGCAGTGACGGCGTGACGGACGGATCCGAGTGATCCACACGAAAGCACGGAAGCACGAAAACGCAGAAGACCGATTCTCCGACCTTTCGTGCTTTCGTGGCTTCGTGTGCGACTCGAGACTGCATATATGCGACTGGGGACTCCAATGGATCTTCATGGTATTCATCACCTGACGGCGATCTCCGCGGCCATCCGCGAGAATCACCAGTTCTACACCGGCGCGCTCGGCATGCGCCTGGTCAAGCGCAGCGTCAATCAGGACGACGTGAGCGCCTACCACCTGTTCTACGCCGACAAAGTCGGGAGCCCGGGCACCGACCTGACCTTCTTCGACTGGCCGGTGGCGGGGGAGCGGCGCGGAACCCGGGCCATCACCCGGACCCATCTTCGGGTCGCCGGTCCGGAAACGCTCGACTACTGGAGCGACCGGCTCCGGGCACAGGGCATCACGCCCGCACCGGTGACGGAGCGGGACGGCCGGCTCACCCTCGATTTCGAGGACCGTGAGGGCCAGCGCCTGGCACTCGTGGATGACAGCGGGGCGGGGAAGTCCGTGCCCTGGGAGCGGAGTCCCGTGCCGGCGGCCCGGCAGATCCGCGGACTGGGACCGATCCAGCTGAGCGTCCCGGACCTGGCGCCGACCGATCGCATGCTGCGCGAGTCGCTGGGCATGCGCCCGGTGCGGGAGTATCCGCACCCGGAACGGAGCAAGGATGTCGTGCATGTCTACGAGATGGGTCCCGGCGGGGCTGGTGCGGAACTGCATGTCGCGGTTCAGCCGGACCTTGCGCCCACACGACAGGGCGCCGGCGGCGTGCATCATGTCGCCTTCCGGGTGTCGGATGACCAGTACGATGCCTGGGCCGACCGCCTCGACACGCTCGGCATCCGCAACAGCGGCAAGGTGGATCGCTACTGGTTCCGGAGTCTCTACTTCCGGGAACCCAACGGGATCCTCTTCGAGCTGGCGACCGAAGGGCCCGGCTTCACCGCGGACGAAGACGTGGCCACACTGGGGGAGAAGGTCTCGCTTCCGCCCTTCCTCGAGGGGCGGCGCGAGGCGATCGTGGCGAATCTCAAGCCGATCGACTGAGCTTGCGTGCGCCGTGACGCCCTGGATACGTTCTGGCCATGTACCGGCCGCCCCGCGCGCTGTTGCGCAAACGGACACGACTGTTTCTTCGCACCCTGATGCTGGTGCTCGGCGTGCTTGGCATGCCGAGCGCCGGCCAGGCGGTGGTGAACGGCTCGCACTGCGTCCGGCATGA
>DASTBA010000082.1:0-15907 GCA_035712285.1 Gemmatimonadales bacterium
TACTGCGCCGCGTCACCCACGTAGATGAGAGAGTCGCCCGCCGCATGGGGCGAATCGAGTCCGAGCGGAAGGCCCCGGACCGACACAAAGCGGCGACCGTCGCTCCCGCCGCTCTCCACCCACGCTTCGGAACCGGGTACCGTGACCACGGTGTCGGCCGTGAGACCCAGGTCGGGCGGGAGATGCACCACGGCCATGGCCGGTCGGCTTACCCCATTCCCGGATTCGGCGGTCGAGAAGAAGTGATCGACCGTGGCCGCCCACGATCCATCCGCGAGCCGGGCAAAGGGAAAGACGATTGCACCGCCCGCCGTTCCGGCCAAGGAGATAGATGGCAGGAACGCGCCATCCGGGGCCAGACGGCTCATGCGGCGGAGCTGGTAGTCGTAGACCAGGAGCGTGTCGCCCGGCAAACCGAACAACGCGCCCGCACCCTCGAACTCCCCAGGCCCCTTCCCCTTGCGGCCGCTGGACGCCAGCCAGTGACCGGTCGAGTCGTAGTACCGGACCTCCGACGTCCCGGAATTGAGTACCACCAGGCGACCGTCACCGAGGCGGACGACGCCCGATACCTCGAGAAAGTCATAATGCGGATCGCTCTCGTTGCCACCGACATCAAGCAGCGGCGTCGTGTCTACACGCCATGCCTGGCCCTTGGTCCACATGGGCCCCGTGCTGGTGACGATCTGTATACCAGCGCTGTCGGTCACGGTGGCGGTGCCGCGCGGGCGTGAATCGGTGCAGGCGATGGTCATCACGGCAAGCAGCGGCACCACGCAGGAAAGGCGAGAGGTCATGGCGCGTCCGGGATCGGAGGGTGGGCAAAGCCACGGAGCATGTCCGCAATACCTAGTCTCGGCAGCCAGTCTTGACAACCTGCACGACGTATCTTACGATATATCGTGTGATACATCGCGCGACATATGGAGGATGTAAGATGCGTAACTCACGGAATGACTGGGGCTTCGGGCCCTTCGGCGGCGAATCCCCGTTCGGAATGGGGGGATGGGGCCCGCGCCGCGGCGGCCGGCGGCGACGGCAGATGTTCGAGTCGGGGGAGGTGAAGTTCGTGATCCTCCGCCTGCTCAAGGAAAAGCCGATGCACGGCTACGAGGTGATGAAGGCGCTGGAAGAGAAGCTGGCGGGCTGCTACACGCCGTCAGCCGGCACCGTCTACCCCACCCTCCAGCTGCTCGAGGACGAGGGCTACGTGCGGGTGGAGACGACGGACGGCAAGAAGGTCTATCACATCACGTCCGAGGGCGAGGCGTTCCTCGCCGAGCACAAGGACGTGATCGAGGAGATCGTGGACCGGGTACGGGAAACAGTGAGGGATGTGGCCGGCGGCGCGATGGGAGACCTGCATCGGGCCTTCGCCCGTACGGCCAAGGTGACGTTCGGCACCGCCTGGCGGCGGGGTCCGGATGATCCGGCGCTGGCACGGGTGGCGGAGATCCTCAAGCGCGCCGCGGAAGAGATCGAGTCGGCGTGGCGAGGTGAGAAGCAGGAGGCCTAGGGATCAGGAACCAGAGCCGCCTCGAGCCGCTCCCGCACGGCCTTCCGGACCGAGGCCGGCCCCAGGACTTCTGCATCCGGGCCGTATTGCAGCACGTGCCGTACGGCCCAGTCGGTATCTGCCAGCGGATATTCCCGCGTGAGCGATCCGTCCGCATTGAGCGGCACGTTCTCCCGTTCGGCGATCCAGCGTGCAATCCTCGCCGAGTAGCGGATGATGACGGGTCTTACCAGATCCTCCACGTGGAAGACCCGGCCTTCCTTCACCACGCTTTCCAGCTGGAATGCCGCCGGCACCTCGAACGACTCCGGCAGCTGCTCGGCGGAGGCGATCCGGTCCAGGCGGAAGACCCTGAGCCCCGCGCTGTCGTCGCAGTGCGCCACGAGATACCACATGCCGCTGGTGAAGAGGAGCCCGTAGGGACACACCACGCGCGGGGCCGCCGCCGGCGCGTCGGCTTTCCAGTAACGGAGGCGGGCCTTGTGGTGGTCGCGCGTCGCCAGCCGGAGCGTCTCCCTGATCCGGCGCGCTTCCGGGCTCAATTCGGCGAGCACCGCGCTGCGGAGCGGGCCGGCGTCCTCCGCCGGTTCGTCCGACTCCACCAGTGCCAGCGCGCGGCCCAGCCGCTCGCGGGCGCCGTCAATCACGGCGTACTCGTCGGGCGGCCGTTCGCCGCGCAGCATGGCGAGGCCGAGCTCCAGCGCCGCCAGTTCACCCAGGGTGAGACGCATCGGGCGGAGGAAGAGACTGGTGCGTACCGAGACGGTCTCCCCATCGAGGAAGATCCCGACGCCCTCGACGAAGCCGCCGGGGTCGTCGAACCGGTCCGCCAGCGACTTGAGGTCCCGGATCAGGACCGCGCGGCTCACCCCGAGCAGCCCGGCGAGCGTATCCACGTTGTGGGGCTTGTCGTCCTCGAGCGCCGGGATGAGGTGCAGGATGCGGCGCAGCTGTTCCGCGGCGGTGTCGCTCATGCGGGCTCCCGGTAGAGCGCAAGTGTCGCGTTCGCCGCTTGCAGCCAGGCTTGCACCAGTTCCGGCGGCTCGACCGGCCGAGCCTGTCCCGCCAGCGGCAGCAGCCAGCGCACGAAGGCATCGAGGCGGCGCACCTGGTACCGGCGCCGGCGAGGTGAGCCGGCGACCTCGCCGCCGAGGCGCCGGGCGGACTCGGTGACACCGGTCGCCTGGGCGAACTCCACCACTACATCCAGGTACTGGCCTTCGCCCAGTTCCCAGGCGCTCCGCTGGCGCGCGTGCGCGCGGAGGTCGAACCCCTCCGGCCGTGCGAAGTCCGCGGTGCCCGGCTTGCTCCCGTTGACGGTGACCGTACTGATGCGGCTCACGCGATAGTTCTTGACCAGTGTCTCGCCCGGCGCGCGTGCGGCCAGGTACCAGTGGCGATTGAGGAAGAAGAGGCCGAGCGGTTCCACCGTGCGCATGCTCTTCGAGCCGGTCGCCACCGCCTCGTAGTCGAACGTGATCCGCTTGCGGCGCTCGAGCGCCGTGGAGAGCAGGTCGAGCACCTTCTCGTCATGGGGCGCCGGGAGACTCCGTGAGGTGGGTGTCACCCCGTCCATCGGCATGTCCACCGCGAGCTTGCGGAGGGCGCTCCGGGCGTTGCCGGCGAGCTGCGCGTCGCCCAGCGCCAGCACCCGCCCTCCGCCGATGGCCACCGCCGCCAGCTGGTCGGCGGTGAACTCCAGCGATTCGAGCGCCCGGTAGCCGTCCCGGTTGACCCGCCTGGGCTCCGAGCGGCGCTCGTCGTCCACCACCGACAGGTACGGGAGGTAGAAGTCGCGGGTGCGGAGCTGGTAACCGGAGACCTCGCCGCCCTCCAGCACCTTTTCCAGCGGCACCCCGAACTCCAGCAGCTCATCCTTGTCCCGCTCGAAGGTGCGGCGCACCGATTCCGGCTGGCCCTTCTGGTAGGCCGGCACCTGCTGCTTGATCTCCTCGAAGGTGAGCGGATACCGGTGGCGCAGGAGCGCCGCGAGGAGATCCATCCAGCGCTGCAGCTTGGGGGTGGCCATCAGCGCGGCACCCCAGCCGCCGGCGAGCCGCCGGAGACATTCCGGCGCCAGTACTCCCAGACGAGCACCATCGCCATCGTGTCCAGGCGGCAGTACTGGCGGAGGAGGCGGCTCCAGCCATCCCGGGCGGCCGGATCGCCCCGGTGCTCCCCATACATCATCTCCTGGTAGGCCCGCATGGCGCCGGTGCCCTCATGCACATCCTGCGCGACGCCCGCGATCGTCACCGGCGGCAGTGACGTGTACGGGCCCTGCCCGGCATCGTGCGGCATTCCGGTCCATTCCTCGAACTGGCGGGGCATGGCCGGATCGGCCCGCCACAGCGCGTCCAGCACCACCTTGATCGACGTGCGCCCGCCCATGCCGGGATGGAAGAACGCCTCCCGCGTGACCGCATTGAGGTCGAGCACACGATCACGGGCCGTGACCTCGAGCCAGTGCTGGAGATCGCGGTCGGGCCGGCCGAAGTCGGCCAGCTGCCGTGCGACTTCCCGCATGATGCTGGATTCGTACGGGGACCAGATCAGCAGGGTACCCCGGTCTCCCACCTGATTCCGGAGCGCCATCGCGAATTCCGCATTGGGCCAGAGGTCGGTGTCGTTCAGCCACTCCGAATGGGCCGGCTGCGCTCCCGGCGCCGCGACGGTGTGACAACTCCACTGGAATGCCACGAGGCCGTAGCCGGTCATGTTGGTGTGGTACGGCAGCGCAAGGCGCGAGGTCTCGAAGTCCACGAAGTGGAGGGGATACTCCACCTGTTCGAAGCAGCGGGCGACCGCCTCGCCGAGGAGCGTGGTGCCTGCTCGTGTGTGGCGAATCTGGAGCCGGCGTCTTGCGTTGTCCTTCCCGACCGTCCCGTCCTTCCTGACCAGGCGCGACTCGTCAATGCCCAGCAGCGATGCGTCGCCGGTGCGGACTCGTTCCTCGACCAGCGGGCCGCCGCCGGGGCCCTTCGCCAGACCAATCTTGTACAACTCGAGCAGGTGAGGGTCCGCGTCCGCCATCCGCCCCCAGCAATCCCGGAAGCCGTCGCGCGGATCCCCCTCGTCGCCGCGAAACTCGCAGTCGCGGCACTTGCTCGTATACACGGGCTCGATCCGCCGGAGGGGAGCGAGCGATTCCTCGAACCCGGACGCGAGCTCCTCCACCTCCGCCGAGAGTGCATCCACCTCCGCTGCCACGCTGACGGCGGTAAGGAGATCGAGGTCCGGCAGCAGCTCCGATGGGCCGGTGTAGCGGGCGGTGACCAGCCGCAAGTCGCCGTTCCGGTCAGGCCGGCGAATGAGATCAAAGAGCAGTGGCACGCGGTCCACTTTCGCCCGCCTGGTCTTGTCCACCAGCAGCAGGTACGGCTCCACCGTGCAGCCGGGGAGCAGTCCGCGGAGGAGGAGCGTCTGGTAGGTGACGTCCTCCAGGTATTCGCGCCACTCCGGCCTGATGCCGCGTGACGAGCGGAATTCCTCGCCGGGGTCGTACGACTTGGCCTTGACCTCGATCAGCCGGATGACCGAGCCGTTCTTTTCCAGGATGTCCACGCGCGCGAGCCGGCGCCCCAGAAGCAGGGTCGCCTCGAAGAGCGTGACCTGGTCCCGCGCGAGCAGCTCCATGGTCCGCGCAAAGTTGGCCGCCACATCCGGCCCGTACTCCAAGGGGATGCCGGCCGGGCGCTGGGCCTTCGCCAGCGCTTCAACCATGTAGCCGCCCTCCGCCAGCAGGGCCAGATACGGATCCTCCGCCCGCCGGTCCGGATAGCGAAGCTCACGGTAGTACAGCTTGGTGGGACAGTCCCGCGCCAGCTTGTAGTCGGACTTCGACAGGGTATGCATCAGGGCCGTCGTGGGTGGTGAGTCGTACGTCGCGGGTCCTGGGTCGTGGGCCAAGCTACCGCCGGTGTGTGACAGCGTGCCCGGGGGCGCCGCGCGGGCATCGGGTCACGTACGCACGAGAATGGTTATCGGGCCGGGGCGGCCGTTCCTATTCTGGCGCATGCCGAGTTGCCAACCCCCGCGCCGAGAGTGCATCATATGCGCATGGCTGCCCCTGGATTCTACACCGCGGAGATGGTGCGGGCCCTGCCGGACGACGGCAACCGCTACGAAACCGTCTACGGCGAGCTGCTGGTGACTCCGGCACCGCGGGCACGGCACCAGGAGGCCATCTCCCGACTCCAGGTTGCCCTGACACTCTACTTGCGGGAACACCGGGCTGGCCACCTGTTTGCCTCCCCGGCCGATATCTCGTGGAGCGAGGATACGCTGGTGCAGCCGGACCTGTTCGTCGTGGCGCTGGACGAGGCGCGCACCATGGACTGGCGCCGGATGCAGACGCTCCTGCTCGCCATCGAGGTGCTCTCCCCCAGCAGCATCCGCGCCGACCGGTTCACCAAGCGGCGTCTCTACCAGCAGGTCGGGATCGGGCTCTACTGGGTGGTGGACGCCGACGCCGAGTCGGTCGAGATCTGGACGCCGGACCACACCTTCCCCACGGCTGCCATGGACGAACTGGTCTGGGCACCGGCGGGATTCCCGCCCTTCCGGATGTCGCTCGCGGAGCTCTTCCAGCCGATCTGACTACTGTGGCTCGGCACCGGCCTCGATGCTCCGCTCCACCGACTCCCACTCGCCCATCAGCCGCTCGATCGTGCCGGTGAGCGTCGTCCGTTCCTGCGCGAGCGCCCGCAGCTCGCCGGCACGCGACTCCTGATAGAGTGAACCATCCGCGAGCGTCGCGTCAATCCGGGCCAGTGCCGCCTCGGCGTCCGACAACTCTGCGGTGATCGCGTCGCGGCGGGCGGTGAGATCGGGATGGACAGGATGGGCGGGATGGGCAGGGCGGGCGGGACGGGCAGTGGCCGCCGTCTGCGTCCTGCGCTCCCGGCGCGCCGACCGGATGACCGCCTCCGCGTCGAGATGGTCGTCGCCGCACTGGGCCAGATACTCCTCGTACGTCCCGGCATAGTCCCGAATCCCCTCGGCGCGAATCTCCACGACACGAGTTGCGAGCTGGCTCACGAACCAGCGGTCGTGGCTCACGAAGACCAGCGTCCCCTCGTACGCCTGCAGCGACTCGACCAGCGCCTCGATGGACTCGAGATCCAGGTGGTTGGTCGGCTCGTCGAGCAGCAGCACATTGGGCCGCTCCACCGCCAGCCGGCAGAACACCAGCCGTGCCGCCTCGCCGCCGGAGAGCGCCTCGAGTCGCTTCTCGGCCTCGTCCCCACTGAACAGCACGCGGCCCAGTTCGGACCGCACATGGCCCGGCGTGGCCCCCGGCACCGCCTCCCCGATCCATTCCGCCGCGGTGCGCGACGCCGCGCCGAACTGGTCCCGGTGATCCTGCGCAAAGTATCCGGGCTGGGCCTCGTAGCCCCAGGACACGGTGCCGTCATCGGCCGGCACGGCGCCGACCACGATCTTGAGCAGCGTGGACTTGCCGATGCCGTTGGGGCCCAGGATGGCGAGGCGGTCGCCCCGGAAGACCGACAGATCCACCCCGTGCAATACCTCGGCACCGCCGTATGACTTGCGGATCCCCCGCACCGTCAGCACTTCCCGGCCACTGGGCCGCTTCGGCGCGAACCGGAAATTCGGCCAGCGCCGGGACGACGGCGCCAGTTCCTCCAGCGATTCCGCCTTCTTCTCGATCAGCTTGAGCTTGCTCTGCGCCTGGCGCGCCTTGCTGGCCTTGGCCTTGAAGCGGTCCACGAACTTCTGGTGATGGGCGATCTCCTTCTCCCGCGATTCGATCGCCTTCTCGCGCCGCTCCCGCTCCTCCTGGCGCGACTGCAGGAATCGCGTGTAGTTGCCCGGATAGAGCGTGACGGTCCGGTAGTCCACGTCGAGGATGTGGGTCGCGACGTTGTCGAGAAACCGGTGATCGTGCGAGATCACCACCACCGGCCCCGCGAAGGCCCGGAGGAACTTCTCCAGCCAGCGGATGGAGAGGATGTCGAGGTGGTTGGTGGGCTCGTCCAGCAGCAGCGCATCGGGCCGGCCGGCCAGCGCCTGTGCCAGCAGGACCCGCAGCTTGAAGCCGCCGGAGAGTGTCGAGAGCGGGCGCCGGTGCACCACCGCCGGCAGGCCCAGCCCCTCCAGAATCTCGGCGGCCCGCGCCTCGGCGGCGTAGCCATCGTGCCGCTCGATGACCTCCTCCAGCTGCTGGTACCGGTCGGCATCGAAGTGGTCCGCCGCCCGCGCCAGGACCTGCTCCTTTTCGACCATCGCCTTCCAGAGTTCGGGATTGCCGCGCATGGCGACGGCCAGCACCTCCTCGCCCTCGTAGAGGAACTGGTCCTGCCGCAGCACGCCGAGGGTGACGCGATTGGGAATGGACACCGTGCCGCTGGAGGGCGGCAGGTCGCCGGTCAGGATCCTGAGCAGGGTGGTCTTGCCGGAGCCGTTGGCGCCCACCAGCCCGTAGCGCTCGCCTTCCTGGAGCTGAAAGGCCGCATCGGCAAAAAGTGTCCGGTCGCCGAATGCCCTGGAGAGATTGGAAACGGAAATCATGAGGGCCGAATCTAGGCGATCCGGCCCTCGTGATGCATCCCACCGCAGCTCCGGCTAGTCGATCGGCAATCCGCTGGGCACCGAGCGCGGCACCGTACGGCTCAGGTCGCGTGCCGCCGGGTCGGTGAGCGCCTTCATGAAGTCGGTCACCTCGTCCACCGTCTTCGCATCGAAGACCACGCCGTTCAGCAGCGTGTCGCGGGTGGCGAGAATCTCCTCGGCGTTGGTCTGCAGGGTGCCCTGCAGCAGGGGGCTCAGGCCGCCCGGGTCGAAGTTCCGGAGCTTGGTGTCCGACTCGCTGTAGTGATCCACGAACATCCGGAGCCCGACGTACGCGCCATCGTGCCCGTAGGGGCCGGTGAGTTCCACGTTCCGGAGCGCCGGGGTCCGGAAGGCGTACTGGTCGGCGGCAAGGCCGGTGACCCGCATGCGGCCGAAGTCGTCGGTCCCGCCGGCCCCGTCGCCCTCGCCCGGCCCGATCTGCGCCACGGCCACGTTGTGGAACTTGTTGTCGGTGAAGGCCGCCCCGTTGTGGCAGACGGAACACTTCGCCGTCATGAAGTCCCGCGCGCCGAGCAGCTCCTGCTCGCTGAGCGCGCCGTTGCTGCCGCGGAGGAACTGGTCCCACGGAGAGTTGGCAAAGGCAAAATCAGCCGCCAGGAAGCCGGCGATCGCGTTGCTGGCGTAGGCGATGTTCATGTCATCGAAACGGGTCCCCGGATAGGCCGCCTCGAACATGCGGCGGTACTCGGGAATGGCGCCGAGCCGGGCCATGATCGCGTTCCAGATACTGGTGTTGTCGGCGTCGGGAAAGGCGGCCAGTTCGTTGCCGGCGTCGCCGCGCATCTCGGCGCGCGAGAGGATCGGGAAGAGCGGCTGCGCGGAGAGCGAGCCGAACTCGAACACCTGTGTCATCGCGGGGGTGAGGTCGGCGCCGGCCGGCGTGTGGTAGTTGCCGGCGGCGTCCTGCTCCACGCGCCCGTCAAGGAAGAGCGGCTTGATGGCGGTGAGGTTGAAGGCCGCAGGAGCGTTGCGCGCGATGAAGCTGCCGGTCCGGTTCGGCCCGAGTCCCACCCCGCCCTGCCCGATGGAGAGACTCAGCCCGTCGCCGGTGGCGAACTGGGGCAGGTGGCAGCTCATGCAGGAGATGTCGTGATTGCCGCTCAGGATCTTGTCGAAGGCGAGCGCCTGGCCCAGCCGGACGAGGGCGGGCCGCACGTGGGGCGCCGGGGGCAGGGCCGTGATCCCGCGGCCGGCTGTGAGCCGGCGGACGAGGGCCGCCAGCGTGTCGCGCTGAAGACCGCCCGCTCGCGCGGAGGCCAGGTCGGGAGGACTGGTGGAATCGGTGCCGCAGGCCGCCACTGCCACGAGCAGCACGGACGCAAGCCAGGGGGCGAGCCGTCGCCGAGGTGCCATGTTCGTACCCTTCGGGAATGGGAGGAATGCCACAACCTCCCGTGGCGTGCTGGACGACCAGCCGCCGCGGGACGTGGCTATCTCACAAACGCAAAAGGCCGGAAAACCCCGACATCGGGATCAGTGCGGGAAACTGCAGTGGTGCGCTACTTGGACTGCTTGCCGGGACCCTTGATGAAGATGGCGCACGCCAGGAGGAGCAGGCCGCCGAGGATCGGGCCGGGGCCGCCGTAGTCCTCGAACTGGAACGGAATGGCGTGCGGTCCGGTGAGCCCGCCCACCATGTCCATCACCCCGAACACGATTCCGGCTACCCCGATCAGGGCCAGCACCAGCGACAACCCGCGCATCTGGAAGGCTCCCATGAGAGACGGGAAGAATCTAGACGGGAAGGCGGGAGGACGGGAGGACGGGAATTCCGGCGGCTGGCTCGGGGGCAGGTTTCTGGGTACGTTACGGGCTGTCGTCAATTCCGCCGCCAGTCCGCTGGAGCCAGATGCTCTTCATGAATGACCTCGAGCGGGTCGCCGCCTCGGTGGGCGACCGCTACCTCGTCGAGCGCGAGATCGGCCGGGGCGGGATGGCCACGGTCTATCTCGCGGAGGACCGGAAGCATCAGCGCCAGGTGGCACTCAAGGTCCTCCACCAGCACCTCGCCGCCAACCTCGGCCCCGAACGCTTCCTCCGCGAAATTCACCTCGCCGCCTCGCTCCAGCATCCCCACATCGTGCCGCTCTACGACTCGGGCCAGGCCGAGGGGCTGCTGTTCTACGTGATGCCGTACATCGAGGGGGAATCGCTCCGGCACCGGCTGGAGCGGGAGAAGGCGCTGCCGCTGGAGGACGCGCTCCGGATCACCCGGTCGGTGGCGGCGGCGCTCGACTACGCCCACAACCGCCAGGTGGTGCACCGGGACATCAAGCCGGAGAACGTGCTCCTGCACCATGGCGAGGCGATGGTCACCGACTTCGGCATTGCCAAGGCGCTCTCCGCCGCGGCCGGCGAGAACCTCACGCAGACCGGCACCTCGATGGGCACGCCGGCCTACATGAGCCCGGAGCAGTCCGCCGGCGAGACCAACCTCGACGGCCGGAGCGACCAGTACAGTCTCGGCTGCGTGCTCTACGAAATGCTGGCGGGACGGACGCCCTTCACCGGCCCGAACGGCCAGGCGATCATCGCCAAGAGCTTCACCGAGCCGGTACCGCCGCTCAAGGGGGCCCGGGACCGGATTCCGGACTGGGTGGACCGGGCGGTGATGCGGGCGCTGGCCAAGGCGCCGGCGGACCGGTTCGGATCCGCCGCGGCCTTCTCCCAGGCGCTGGGCACCGTGACCGGCGGCTCGACTCCACCATCCATCGTGACGTCACCCATGAAAGTGCCCGCGGCGCAGAACACCAAGTCGGTCGCGGTGCTGCCGTTCGTCAACATGAGCGCGGACCAGGAGAACGAGTACTTCTCCGACGGGATCGCCGAGGAGATCATCAACGCGCTGACCAAGGTGCGCTCGCTCCGCGTCGCGTCCCGTACCTCCACCTTCGCACTCAAGGGGAAGAACCTCGACGCCCAGACCATCGGCCAGCAGATGGGGGTGACGACGGTCCTGGAGGGCAGCGTCCGGAAGTCCGGCAACCGGCTCCGGGTCACCGCCCAGCTGGTCAACATGGCGGATGGCTACCAGCTCTGGTCCGAGCGCTACGACCGGGAGCTGGAGGACGTCTTCGCGATCCAGGACGAGATCTCGGCGAGCATCGTGCAGGCGCTGCAGGTGGTGCTGAGCGAGGGGGAGAAGAAGGCGATCGAGAATGCCCCGCACGCCAACGTAGAGGCGTACGACTACTACCTCCGCGGGCGGCAGTTCATGCACCAGCTGCGCCGGACCGGCATCCAGTTCGCCCGGCGCATGTTCGAGCGGGCGCTGGAGATCGATCCCGGCTTCGTGAAGGCCTGGGCCGGCGCCGCCGACTGCTGCTGCCTGCTCTACATGCTCTGGGACAGCAGCAAGGCCAACCTCGAAGGGGCCGATACCAATAGCCGGAAAGCGCTCGAACTGGGGCCCGATGTGGCGGAGGCGCATGCCTCCCGCGGCCTGGCCCTCACGCTGAGCAAGCGGTACGAGGAAGCGGAGCGCGAGTTCGAGACCGCGATCCGGCTCGACCCCCAGCTCTTCGATGCCCATTACTTCGCCAGCCGGGCCGCCTTCGAGCAGGGCAAGAACGAGGATGCGGTCAAGTTCCTGCAGGACGCTGCCCGGGTGCGCCCCGAGGAATACCAGCCCTATTTCCTCGAGTCCATGCCGCTCAGGAAGCTGGGGCGCATTGACGAGGCGCACGATGTCCTGCGCCAGGGCGTGGCCGTGGCCCAGCGCCACATCGAGCTCAATCCCGACGATGCCCGCGCCCTCTATCTCGGCGCCGGCGGCCTCATCCAGCTGGGTGACACGGGACGCGCGATCGAGTGGGCCGGCCGTGCGCTGGCGCTGGACCCGGAGGACTCGGGGGTGCTGTACAACGTCGCCTGCGTCTATGCGATGGGCGGGCGGACCGAGGATGCCCTCACCTGCATCGAGAAGGCGGTGCAGAACGGATTCGGGCATCGCGCCTGGCTGGAGAACGACAGCGACCTGGATTCGCTCCGGAACGAGCCCCGGTTCAAGGCGGTGATGCAGAAGCTCTAGAGGGTGCGGGGCCAGTCTTCCCTGAGCAGGCGGGACATCGCCCGGTCGGCCAGCAGGCGCCCGCCCGTCTGGCACCGCGCGCAGTAGTTCACTTCATTCTCCGCATACCGGATCCGCTGCACCGGCGCGCCGCAGTCGGGACAGGGCTGCTGGAACCGCCCATGCACCGCCATTCCCTCGTGAAACGCCGTCACCTTCTCCGGAAAGCCGTCACCCACCTCGGCCCGGAGCCGCGCCGTCCACCCGGTGAGCGTTCCGCCGATGGCGGCATACAGTCGCGCGACTTCTTCATCATCCAGATTGGTGCCGAGCTGCAGCGGCGAGAGACGGGCGGCGTGCAGGATCTCGTCGGAATAGGCGTTGCCGATCCCAGAGATGATCGCCGGATCGGTGAGCGTGCGCTTGAGTGTATGCCGCTCCCGCACCAGCGCCGCCCGGAACTCCTCCAGCGACATTGCCAGCGGCTCGATCCCGCCGGGGTCGTGGCTCGCCACCGCCACTTCCCCGCGTTCGAGCCAGAGCCCAGCGCGGTGATTCTTCCCTTCTTCGGTAAACAGGACGGTTCCGTCAGGGAAGTCGAAAGCGGCGAGGCCGCGCCCACGGGGAAGCGTGGCGCCCTTCGGCCGCCAGCGCAGCCGGCCCGCGATCATGAGATGGATGACGGCGTGGAAGTCGCCGTCGAGGGACAGGACGATCCGCTTCCCCAGCCGCCGGACGCCGGCAACCGCTCGCCCGGCAAGATCCGCCGGTGACGGATCCACCGTCTTGAGCACCGACGGCCCGCCGATCCGGAGCCGCTCCAGCACCTGGCCGCCGACCCGGCGCTCCAGCGCCTCGACGTACACCGTCACATCGGGAAGCTCAGGCACCGGCGTACCGCACGAGACTCAGCGCGACTCCGCCACCATGAGCCCGTCGGGCCGGAGCTCCTCGCCCGGATTCACGAACCGGTCCTTCTCGACGCCGTACTGCTTGTCGTAGAGCTGGCGATAGCGGCCGTTGAGCGCCAGCAGTTCCGGCTGGGAGCCGCGCTCCACGATGTGCCCGCCGTCCATCACCAGGATCTGGTCGGCGCTCGCGATGGTGCTGAGCCGGTGCGCGATGACGAACGTGGTGCGCCCCTCGCGGAGCCGGCGGAGGCCGTCCCGGATCAGCGCCTCGCTCTCGGAATCGAGCGACGACGTGGCCTCGTCGAGAATGAGGATCCGCGGGTCCGCCAGGATCGCCCGCGCGATGGACACCCGCTGGCGCTGGCCGCCGGACAGCTTGACGCCCCGCTCCCCCACCACCGTGTCATACCCCTTCTCCATCCGGGAGACGAACTCGTCGCAGTGGGCCACCTTCCCCGCCGCCACGATCTGCTCCCGCGTGGCCCCCGGCGCCGAGTAGGCGATGTTCTCCGCGATGGTACCGTCGAAGAGGAAATTGTCCTGCAGCACCACGCCGAGGTTGGCGCGGTAGTCGCGGAGCCGGAGCTCGGTCAGGTCGATCCCGTCCACCCGCACCTGGCCGCTGGTGGGGCGGTTGAACGCCATCACCAGCGAGATCAGCGTGCTCTTGCCGGAGCCGCTGGGGCCCACCAGCGCCGTGGTGCTCCCCGCCGGGGCGTGGAAACTCACGCCCCGGAGTACCGGCACGTCCTTCTCGTACTCGAACCAGACGTCCGTGAAGTCCACGGCGCCGCTGAGTTCCGGCACCTGGTGCCGTTCCCGGTCCTGGTCATCCTCGGTGGCGAGCTGCCGGATCTCGCGGATCCGGTCGAGCCCCGCGAAGGCCTCGCTGATCTGGGTGCCGATCGAGGCCACGCCCACCAGCGGTGCCGCCACCAGCCCGATGAAGATGCCGTACATCACGAAGTCGCCGACCGTCATCTGGCCGGCCAGGATGGCGCGCCCGCCGAAGAGGATCAGCAGCACCCCCACCACGCCGATCAGCACGGTGGTGAAGCTCCCCACCGCGTTCACGCCGACGATGCTCTTCGCGATGTTCCGGAAGAGCCGGTGCACCCCGCGCGCGAAGACCAGCTTCTCGCGCCGCTCGGCGGTGTAGGTCTTCACCAGCCGGATACCGCCCACCGTCTCCGCCAGCCGCCCGGTCACGTCGGCGTTGATCTCGCCCCGCTCGCGGAAGATCGGGCGCAGGCGCTTGAAGGCGACGATCATCACCACGCCGAAGATCACGATCACGCCGACGGTGATGGTGGTGAGCTTCCAGTTGAGCCAGAAGAGCACACCCAGGGCCAGCGCCGCACTGAAGAGCCCGCCCACCAGCTGGACCAGCCCGGTGCCGACGAGGTTCCGCACCCCTTCGGCATCGGTCATGATGCGGGAGATCAGGACGCCGCTCTTGGTGGAGTCGAAGAAGTTGATCGGGAGCCGGAGGACGTGCTCCTGCACGTCCTTCCGCATCTCGGTGATGGCGCGCTGGGCGGCGACGCTCATCACCAGCGCGAGGAGGTACCCGGTGCCCGCCTGGATCAGCGTCGCCACGCCCGCGGCGGCCGCCAGGGGCACCAGCAGCTCCGGCTGGTGCCCGTTCAGCACCTTGTCAATGAGGATCTTGGAGCTGCCGGGGAGGACAAAGCCCGCCAGCCGGTTGACCAGCATGAGCGCCAGGCCCAGCGCCAGGCGGCTGCGGTACTTCCAGACCAGCTCGCGGGCCTCGCGCCAGGCACTCTGCGCCGAGACCCGCCGTTTCGGTTCGGGAGGCATGCCGGAACATAAACGCCTTCCGGCCGTTCCGAGCGGCGCGCGGCGCTAGCCGATCACCGCGTCATCCACCCACTGCCTGAGCAGCAGGCGCGCCTTGCGCCAGTCGCGCTGCACGGTGCGCTCCGAGACGCCGCGCAGCTCGGCGATCTCGCCCAGCGTGAACCCCGAGAAGAAGTGCAGGTCCACCAGCTCCGCCCGCCCGGGCGAGATGCGGGCGAGCTGCTCCAGCGCCCCGTCCAGCGCCTCCAACCCGGCCCGGGCATCGGACCCGGCTCCAGCCACCTGTTCCTCGGCCAGCGTAACCTCGAACTCCCGTCCGCGCTTCAGGGCCTGCCGACGGCGGGCGTAGTCAATCACCAGCCGCCGCATGGCGCGGGAGGCGTACGCGAAGAACCGGGCCCGGTCGGGAAAGGCGGCGTGGTCGGCGGCGGCAATGCGGAGGTAGGCCTCGTGCACCAGTGTGGTGGTGCCGAGCGTGAGGCTCCCGTCGCGGCCGAGCTGACGCTCGGCCAGGCGGTGGAGCTCTTCGTAGAGGAGGGCGAAGAGCTGGTCGGCTTCCGGCCGGTCTGGCTCCATGTCCCCAATCTATGATATTCTACACGACCCCCGCACGCCCGCAGGAGAGAACGTCATGCGCCGTACGCTCGTCCGGCTCGCCCGTTTCGTGTTTCTGCTCGCCCTGCCGGTTCCCCTTGCGGCCCAGCAGCCCTGGCATCCCGACTCGGTCACCGCCGCCGACTACCATCACGCCGAGCAGTTCCTGGCGCAGGCCACGACACCGCTGGTCTACAACAGCGGCGTGCGCGCCAACTGGCTGCCGGGCGACCGGTTCTGGTACCGGGTGAACACGGCGGCCGGGCCGACGTTCATCCTGGTGAACCCGGCGAAGAAGAGCCGCGCCGACGCCTTCGACCGCACCCGGCTGGCTGCAGCACTCTCGAAGGCCGCCGGCACCAGCTACAGCGCCGACAGTCTCCCCTTCCAGGCCATCGAGTACTCGGCGGATGGCCGCTCCATCACCTTCAGTATCCAGGGCAAGCGCTGGACCTGCAC
>DASTBA010000083.1:0-2703 GCA_035712285.1 Gemmatimonadales bacterium
GTGGCGCCGGTGAGCACCTGGTGCGCGAAGAGCAGGCCCCGGTTGGCGGTCACCAGGAACGCGATGATCGCCAGGAGCCGCAGGATGTAGATGGCCCACGTGACCGTCCACCACGCGAACCACGGCTTCCGGTACCGGCGATAGAGAAAGGCGGACAGCACGGCCAGCACCGCGGTGACCACGGCCTGGAGGAAGGCCGCATCCAGTTCCAGCGGATCGGTGGCCGGCACGGGGATGGAGACCTGCAGCATGCCACAAAGCTAGGCGGGGACCGCGGGGACCGGCTACTTTTTCCGGCGATGAACGCCACACCGCTCGCCCAGGCGCTCGAGCGCCTGGTGATCGTGACGCGCGAGACACCGCGTGCCGCTGAAGTCCACGGTGCGATGGCCGCCACCGCCGCCCGGGCGGCGGCAGCGCTCGGCCGTGCCGAGCGGATCGAGGCCGGTGTGGAGGGCTCGGCCATCGCCGAGGGCACCACGCTGCAGGGGCGGATGCTGGCCCGTGCAGTGGACTGGATCGAGATCGGGGCGGACGCCACCGCCGACGGGCTGCTCTCGCTGGCTCACGCCCTGGCCAGCGAAGACGAGCCGATGCCGCTGGTGCGCGGCATCACCGTCACGCTCGTGCCGGTCCCGCTCCCGCCCGAGCCCGCCACCATCGTCCTCGCCGACATGCGGGTACCGGCGTCAGGCGGCCCCGCCTCAGGCCGGCGCATGGACGACGACGAACCCCGCGACGCCGAGCTCGAGCGGCTCATGGACCGGGTGAGTGACGTGGCAGAAGCGGGAACCTGGGCCGAGGTCATCGCGCGCGGGAAGGACCTGCTGGACTACGCGCGCCGCGAGCCCGACGGCGGGCGCTCCCGCATCATCAGGGCCCGCCGCGTGCTGGCGCGCCCGGTGCTGGAGGCGATCGTGGAGCATGCGCTCCGGCATCCCGAAGCCCAGCTGGCCGCGGCCGACCTGCTGGCGGGAGTGGGTCCCGAGGGCCATGAAGTAATGGTGGTGGAGGTGGCGGCGAGCGAGTCCTTCGCCACCCGCCGTTTTCTCCACGATCAGCTCGGCCGGATTCCCGAAGCCGTGCCGCTGCTGCTGCCGCTGCTCACCCGCGGAAGCTCGATCCAGGCCCGGCACGCCGCCGCAATTCTCGGCCGGATCGGTGACCCCCGCGTCATCGCCCCGCTGGCGGCGGCACTGGACCACGGGGATGAAGCCACGCGCGCCGAGATCCTCCGTGCACTGGTGCGCTTCGACGACCCGGCGGCGCGCAGCGCGGTGATGCAGGGCCTCAAGCACGCCAGCGCCGCGACCCGTATCGCGGCAGCGCAGGCGGTGGGCAATGCCGGCTTGCTGGCGCTCTCGCCCAGCGTGATGGCGGTTCTCAGGGAGGAGACGGACAGTTCGGTGCGGCGTGCGTTCGCCACCGCGGCGGCGCGCCTCGGCACCGTCGAGGCCACCGAGGAGCTGGTCCGCATGGCGCTGGCGCGGAAACGCCTGCTGGGTGGCGGGTTCCCGCTCGAGACCCGGCTGGATGTCGTGGCGGGGTTCGCCGCGGCGGGGACCCCGGCGGCGCGGCGCTGCCTGGACCGGATTGCCCGCGAAGGTGACCGGCCGGTCCAGGCGGCGGCGGACCAGGCACTGAGCATCCGAAGACAGTAGAGGCCGCCTGCAGGCGGCCCCTACCTGGATCCGGTACCGCACTCAGATCATTTGGGATGCACCCCGAACCCGCCCACGTGCACATCCAGGTTGTGGTTGATCCGGAGGCCGACGATCCCGTTGATGTCGGCTGGTGCGGCATCCATCTCGTAGACGCTGGTGCCGTTGACCAGGAAGCGCACCTTCCCCGCGGTGAGCGCATCGATCTCCAGTTTGTTGGTGGCCTTCCCGCTGGCATCCGCCTTGGTCACGGCGGCATTGTCGGCCCAGGCGCCCGAAAGTGCCTTCACGTCGTCGCCGTTCCGCTGCTTCACGAGGAACTTGCCGTCGCCGCGCACGAGGAAATAGGTGTACTGCTGGCCCGCGCCATCGAGCGCCTTGCCGCCGAAGAAGAGGCCGTAGGCCTCGGGATGCATCGGCGCCTTCGTCTGGGTGAAGCTGGCGACTGCATGGAACGGCCCGTTCACCTTGTCGGCCGCGCGGTAGAAGATGGCGGCCGGTCCCATGGTCGCATGCACGCCGTCGCCCATGCTCACGAACTTGACGTTGGCAAGCGGGGCGTCGCGGTCGGTACGGGCCGCCCAGCCGGCCGGCAGGATGCCGCCACCCTGCACCTTGTTGTCCGGGTCGTCCATCTTCATGCCGCCCATGTCATGCTTCATGCCTTCCATTTTCTCATGGCCGGCGTCGGTCTTCGGCTTGGCCGGGGCCTGCTGGGCCAGGGCCGGGGAGGCGGCCAGGAGCGCCGCCGCGATCAGGGTCAGGGACTTCATCGGTATCTCTCCCAAGGGGGTTGAAGGTCCATCGGCCGGGCGGTATGCTTCGGGCGGTACCCGTAGGCCTCGCCTTTCCGCCCGGAGCGCCGGATGCTGCTGTATTACTTCGGAATGATCTTCGCCATCATCGGTGCCAGCGCCATCCTCTTTGCGCTGCCGTTCGTGAGCACGGTCATCGGCGTGCTGGTGAATGCCATGATCACCCTGATGGCCGGTCCAATCGTGGACCGGATGCTGGCCCGGCGCAAGAGCTAGGTTCCGGGCTT
>DASTBA010000084.1:0-67449 GCA_035712285.1 Gemmatimonadales bacterium
ACGACACCCAGCAGCAGCGCGGCGACGGTGGCGGCAGCAAGCACCGGCCAGCCGGCGGCGCGGATCGCCTCGACCGTTGCATCGGCCGCCAGGACCGTACCGGTCAGGAGCAGCAGCGCCAGCAGCCAGTGCAGTGGCTGGGCGGTCCACCGCAGGGCCAGGGGAAGTGCCGCGATGGCAGCGATGAGGCCGGCCAGTGCCATGCCACCATCAATGCCGCGTGTCAGACCCGGCAGTGATGCGAGAGCGACCGCCTGGATGGGCGTTACCGGATGCAGGCCGGCGGCGACACGCACGCTGGCCAGGCTGAAGCCCAGCATGACGACGGCAAAGGCCAGCATGCGGGCCTGGCGCGCGGGGGCAAGCGCCGCCGCCGCGCCGAGCAGGACCAGCGCCGGGGCCTCGGGAGGGAGCTGCATGGCAGGGTGTAGAATAGCCGGATTCGCCCCGGCCGGAAACGAACGCGCCTCCCTGACCGCTGGAGGCGCTTCGCCATGTCACGGTGACCGATTCAGCGGGAGCGGCGGCGGCGCAGCAGCGACGCGCCACCCATGCCGGCGAGCCCGGTGGCCAGGAGTGCCATCGAGACCGGCTCCGGCGTGGTGGTCGTCGGAAGATCGCCACCCGGACCGAACGTCGGCGTGTTCGATGTCGGGACAATCGGTCCGCCTGGCCCTGGCGGAGTTCCGCCGGTGGGGCCAGTTGGCCCCGGCGGATTGAACTGTGTCTGCGGCGGAATGTAGAGACCGGGATCGGACTGGTGCGGGCTCCCGATGGTCGGCGTGTGGCCGCCGCCGAACACGAATATCGATGCCAGGCCCAGCGCGGCGCCGCCGGCGAGCAGCGCGAGCGGCGGCGTCTTCACGCTGTCCCGCTCGACCCGCTGGCCCTGCTGTGTAGCGGCGGCCTGATGCGCCTTGGCGGTGTAGGTACCGTCCGGATGAACCGGCACGCGCACCCCCTCCGCTTGCGCCGGCTGTGCCACGGCGAGGGCCAGGCCCAGGAGGGCCATCGGGAGACGAACGCGCATCGGTGACTCGTGGTTGAGGTCGCCACCGAAAGAGGCAACCACCGGGCCACATCGGTGCCGCACGTCCAACTGTTTGGCCGGTCACACGTTGGCTACGAGGAATGAATTGATTTCGGGAGGGATGGCGGGCCGGGCGATGTGGCGCCGCCTCGCCAGCAGGCCGGGATCGTAGGGTGGATGCCGCAAACCTGGAGGGTACTGCACGAACCTGCACCGATGGAGCGGACCGGGATCGAACCGGCGACCCCCTGCTTGCAAAGCAGGTGCTCTCCCAGCTGAGCTACCGCCCCCGACGCGGCCAAACCTAACGGCACCGGCCGGATGCCTCAATGACTCATGGTGCCCCGGACATCCCCCGCCTTGAACATCCCGACCGCACCCTTGGTCGCATCCGCGAATGCGTGCGACACGAACGGATAGATGCCCGCCTCGGCGAGGTGCGTTTCGAAAATCATCCCGCCGCCCACCGGCACGGAGAACGTCTGCACGCCACGGAGCGGCGTATCCGTGGCGTCAAGGAAGACACGATCGAAGATCGCCCCGACCACGTGAAACGCCGAGACGCGGTTCGGGCCGGCGTTCACCAGGTAGATCCGGAGCGGCTGGTTGACCTTCACCTCCAGCGGATGAGTTGCGTACTGGTTGGCCACGCCGTTGAACACGACATAGTTCGGCGCCAGATCCAGCATGTGCTGCCAGTCGAGCGACGACACCGAATCGGGTCCGTGCCTGGGGCCCAGGTAGAACTCGCTCTGCACCAGCACGATCTCCTTGGCCGGCGGCCGCGGCCGCACCGGATCCACGATGAGGGCTCCGTACATGCCGTTCGCGATGTGCGCCGCCACCGGCGCCGTGCCGCAGTGATACAGGAAGGCACCCGGCACCCGGGCCACGAATCGGTACTGGAGCGAGTCGTTCGGGAGGACGTTCACATAGGCGCGGCTCGGGGCAATCTCGGCCGCGTGGAAATCCATCGAGTGCGGGATCGGCGCCTTGTTGACGATGGTGAAGTCCACGGTGTCGCCGACCGTCACCCGGAGCATCGGGCCCGGGACCTGCCCGTTGAATGTCCAGGCGTCGTATGGGCGGCCCTGCGAGATCAGGTGAATGGCGTGCCGCGTCTCGAACCGGATGGAGCGATGCCGGGTAGTGGAACGGGGTGGCGCGTCTGCGGTGTGCTCCACCGGCTCGGAGGGCGTGCCCACCGCCGCCTCTCCGTGGGACATGGCGGCAGGCGGATGCTCGATGGCCGGCGGCGCCTGCCCCGCAGCCGCTGGCGCCTGCCTCGCCGGCTGCTTCCCGCTGCCACCGGGGCGGCATGCGGCAAGCCCTGCCAATGCACAGAAGATGAGTCGGAATTGCACAGCGCCTCCGGCGAGGGAAATCAGGCGGGGCTCCGGTCTCCAACACTCGGCCCATCGGCGGTACGGCGCAAGCCGTGCGACGCGCCGGGCGCCATGGCAATCAGCCGGTGCCCAGGTCCGCCCACACCCGCGGGGCCAGCATCTCCGCGAGCCGGGCGCCGGGAGAACCGGCCGCAAATTCCGGCTCCGCCGGCCAGGCCGCGAGCGGCGGCAGGCTCATCAGGATACTGTCGATCCGGGCCCCGGTGCGGAGGCCGAACAGCGTGCCGCGGTCATGCAGCAGGTTGAACTCGGCGTAGCGCCCGCGGCGGAAGAGCTGCAGCGCGCGGTCCGACTCGTCCCACGGTTCGTCGCGGCGCCGCTGCACGATGGGGCGATAGGCCGCGTCCAGGACATGTCCCACGTCATCCACGAACGCATGGAGCGCGGGCGCCGGCATTCCTTCCGCTTCCGCCCGCAGGTGGTCGAAGAAGATGCCACCGACGCCGCGGGGCTCGTGCCCGCGATGCGCATTGACGAAGTACTCGTCGCAGGCCTGCTTGAAGCGCGGGTAGAACGAGGCGGCGTGGCGGTTGCAGAGATCGCGCAGCACCGTGTGGAAATGCCGGGCGTCGCTTGCATGGGGCCACGTCGGCGTGAGGTCGGTGCCGCCGCCGTACCAGCAGTCCATCAGCGTACCATCGGCACCCAGCAGCTCGAAATAGCGCACGTTCAGGTGCACCGTGGGCACCCGCGGACTCCACGGATGCGCCACCAGACTGAGCCCGGTGGCAAAGAAGTGAGTCGCGCCGCCGACGCTGCTGGCCAGCACCCGTGCCAGCTCCGCGGTCAGCTCTCCATGAACGGCAGACCGATTGATGCCGGCCTTCTCGAAGAGACCGCCGGTGAAGCGGCATGCCACCCCTCCACCACCACCCGGACGCTCCCAGGGCGTGGACTCCACCCGGCCCGCGCCATCCAGGGTCGTGAACAACTCCACCGCGGCGGTGTGCAGGCCGGTCACCCAGTCGCGGGCGGCGTCACTCATCGGCCCGGCGCTCCGGCCGCTGCCGGTGTCCGGGTGGTGCGCCTCACCGCTTCGACAAAGGCCCGTGCGTGGTCAGGCGGAGTATCCGGAAGAATGCCATGGCCGAGATTGGCGATGTGCGGCGCGTCAGCGAATGTGCGCAGCATCGCTTCCGTCCGCCGCTCGATTTCCGCAACCGGCGCGTAGAGTGCGGATGGATCCAGGTTGCCCTGGCGGCAGAGCGGGCGGCCGGACGGAGACTTCAGCAGAGGGGGCTGCTCGGTCTGCCAGTCCACACCGGCGACGTCGGCACCCGTCACCCGCATGGTTTCGCCGAGGAGTGCGCCCGCACCCGGCGTGAACACGATGACCGGCACACCAGCTCCGCGCGCATGTGCCGCAGCGCGCGCCAGTGCCGGCAGCACGAACCGGCGGTACTCCGCCGGCGCCACCGCGCCGGCCCACGACTCGAACAGCTGCACCACGCTCGCCCCAGCCTTCGCCTGCTCCACGAGATGCGTTCCCACGGCGTCGGCCAGCATCTCGAGAAGCGCCACGGCGGATGCCGGATCCTCGGCCAGCAATCGTCTCACGCGGGCGAATTGCCGGCTGCCCCCGCCCTCGACCATGTAGGCGAGCAGCGTCCACGGGCCACCGGCAAAGCCGATGACCGGCACTTGTCCCTGAAGCTCCCGGACCGTGAGACGGATCGCCTCGTACACGTACGTGAGCGCGGATGGATCGAACGGCCGGAGGCGCCGGTCACCCACGCCGGCGAGCGGCTCGGGAAACCTCGGGCCGGAGCCTTCCTCGATGACCAGCTGGAGGCCAAGGGATTCGGGAATGACGAGGATATCACTGAAGATGATGGCGGCATCCACACCGACGCTCTGTACCGGCTGGATCGTGACCTCGGCCGCGAGTTCCGGTGTCCGCACCATCGTGAGAAAATCATGGCGCGCGCGCACGGCCCGGTACTCGGGCAGATAGCGTCCGGCCTGGCGCATCATCCACACCGGGGGCCGGGGAACCGGTTCGCCCCTGATGGTACGAAGCAGGAGGTCGTTCATGTTCGATGCGAGACCGGGAAGACGTTGAGTACCCCGTGCAGTGCCTGCAAGAGCGATGGGACCGTGGGCTCGAGCGACACCGCGGCTGGAGACCATCCGGCGGCCTGCGCCGCCGCCGCGGTGATCGGTCCGAGCGTGACCAGCAGGGGCCGTTGTCCCGGCGTGACGGCGCCGGCCAGCGCCTCCACCACGGCGCCGCTTCCGGCAACGAGCACATCCCCGCTGGCGGCGGCGTGCCGGAGGGCGGCCGCGCCGGCCACGACGGCCCGATAGCACGCCAGCTCATCCACCAGCACCCCGGCGGCGCGAAGGGCGCGCGGCAGCTCGGTCCGGTGCCGCTCCCCGCAGGGGAAGAGCACGGGGCCGCGCACACCGGCCTGCAGCATCATCCGGGCAAGCTCGGCGGCCGACCCGTCAGGAGCGGGCGATTCGACGCAGTGGAGCGGCGTGAACCGGCGAAGTTCGGTCACCGATCCGGGCCCGGTCACCCACACCGCCGGCGGCCTGATGCCGGCCCGTGCGACGGCAGCGGCGAACAGCGACGCGGCGTGCCGCGACGTAATGGCAACCGATCCGTAACTCCCCAGCCGCGCAACGGCGGCCACGAGGGCCTGTCCGCCATCGGGCTCCTCGAATTCGAGAAGCGGCAGGTGCACCCAGTCGGCACCGAGCTTCCCGAGCGACTGGTCGAGGCCATCGAGCGTGCCGCGGCTCAGCGTGATCACCAGTCGCGGAATGCTCATGATGGCATCCCGAACGGTGCGCGTGACGCCTCCACCAGCTCTCCGGCGCCGCGCGCCATGAGCCGGCCGGCCACTTCGCGTCCCGCGGCGGCCGCATCGTCCAACGGGTCCACGACCGCCGTTTCCTCGATCAGCTGCCGCCCATCGAGCGACAACACCCGCGCGCGCAGATACAGGGTGCCGCCCGCCTCCTCGGCGATGGCGGCAATCGGCGCATGACAGCCGCCTTCCAGCGTCGCAAGCACGGCCCGCTCGGCCGCCACCGCTCGCGCGATATCGGGACGATCCAGCGCGCGCGCCAGTGCGGCACGGAGCGCGGAATCCTCCCCCCGCGCGGTCACGGCGAGCGCACCCTGCCCCGGCGCCGGCAGCATGAGATCGAGCGGGAGCCGCTCCGTGATCCGGGTGGTGAGGTCCAGTCGCTCGAGGCCGGCCGCCGCGAGCACGATCGCTGCCCAGGACGGCATTGCATCGAGCCGGCCGATCCGGGTCTCGACGTTGCCGCGCAGATCCGGCACGGTCAGATCGGGACGGGCGTGCAGCAGCTGCGCCCGCCGACGCAGACTGCTGGTGGCAACGATGGAGCCGGCCGGCAGGTCCCGCAGCGCCAGGCTGCTCCGCCCCACCAGCGCGTCCCGCGGGTCGGCCCGTCCCGGAACCGCGACGAGCGCCACCCCTTCCGGGAGCGTTGTCGGCAGGTCCTTGAGCGAATGCACGGCCAGATCGATGCGGCCGTCCAGCAGCGCCTCGTCAAGCTGGCGCGTGAAGAGGGCGCGATCCCCGATCCGCGGCAGCGGCACGTCGGTGACGAGATCGCCGGTGGTGCGGATCGGTACCGGCTCGCTCTCGATGCCCGCCGTCCGCAGGAGCTCGGCCACATGCGCGGTCTGCCAGCGAGCCAGGCGGCTGGCCCGCGTCCCGATGCGCACGGGGCCCGTCATGCGGCCACCATCGCGCCGGTCCGCGCCGCTGCCGCAAGGCCACTCTCGAGGGCGTTCGTCACCCCGGTACCGCGCTGCCAGGCACCGGCCAGCACCAGCCCGGGAAAATCATGCTCGACCTGGGCTGCCGTCCGCAGCCGTTCCGCGTGCTCCAGGTCCGGCTGCGGGATCCCCAGCGGAAAGCGGGTCGCGCACGCCAGCCGCGGAGCTCCCCGGATGCCAAGCAACGGGGTGAGTTCCCGGATGGCGGTGGCGACGATCGCATCGGGATCCTGCGAGACGATCTCCGGCCGGCGGATGCCGCCCAGAAATGCGGTGAGGAGAACATGATCCGGCGGCGCGCGGTGCCCATGCACGGCGGACGAGTATGCGACGCCGAGCAGCGCCAGGCCTTCCTCGTGCGGAACGAGAAACCCGAGGCCGCCGGGCTCGCGCTTCAGGGCGCGCCGCGCGTAACCCAGCGCGACGGTTGCCACCGGCGCATGCGGCAGCTGGGTGAGGCGACCCCAGTCCGGTGGCAGCGCCGCAGCTCGCAGGATTCCCTTCAGGGCATGGGGAGGCACGGCCAGCACGACGGCATCGGTGCTGATTCGCAACCCGGAGTCGGACTCGACGCGCCAGCCGCCGCCGTCCGCCACGACGCCGGTGACCTTCGCCGGGCACTGAACCGGGCGGGCAAGGCGGGAGCACAGTCCGGTCACCAGGTCCGACATGCCGTCGGGGAAGCTCCACAGGCCGGCGGGCGGGCGCCGCGCCGCGAGCTGGGACCGGATGAGCGACGGGTACTGGCGGTCAGCCGCGTAGAGCCGCGGGAATGCATGTTCAGCGGAGAGTGTGTCGGGATCGCCGGCATAGATGCCGGCCTGGAACGCATCGCCCAATACAGCCAGCGCCTCGGTCCCGAAGCGGCGCCGCACCAGTGCCGCATAGGAGCGCTCGCTGGTGGCCGGCCGCCGCGGCACCAGCGCCTCGGAGAGGAACCGGAGCTTGCCTCGCCCGCTGAGGAGGCCGGAGCGCAGGAACTCCCCCGGACTGCGCGGCACCTCGGCGAGGCCACCGCGATGCACCACCCAGCGTCGCCGCGCGGCCGGTGCGGCTTCGATGCGCCGGTTCCAGACCCCGGACACCTCGAGCAATTCCATCACGGCGGCGCCCGGTGTCGTCATCGTGGCGGGCCCCCGTTCGACCAGGAATCCGTCGCACCACGCACTCGCCACCATCCCGCCCGGCGCCTCTGCAGCCTCGATCACCTGGACCTGTGCACCGGCCTGCTGAAGGGAGACCGCCGCAGCGAGCCCGCTCAGGCCGGCCCCGACGACGACCACGTCCGGGGAGATCACTGCAAGGCGATCCGCACGGCGCGCCGGAAGTGCTCGAGCTCCGCGTCGCCATGCACCGTGGATGCGAACCAGGCCTCGAAGGGTGACGGCGGGAGATAGACGCCGGCGTCGAGCATGGCGTGGAAGAAGCGCGCATAGGCCGCGCGCGAGGCCGCCTGCACATCGGCGAAGTTCCGGACCGGAGTCTCGCAGAAAAACGGCGTGAACATGGTGCCGGCCCGTTGCACCGTCAGCGGTACGCCCCGCTCGTGCGCCACCTCCACAAGCACCGCGCACGCCGCGCTGGCCCACTGCTCC
Source organism: Gemmatimonadales bacterium (assembly GCA_035712285.1). Taxonomy (GTDB): domain Bacteria; phylum Gemmatimonadota; class Gemmatimonadetes; order Gemmatimonadales; family GWC2-71-9; genus CAMLHP01. Next base: position 7,792 of record DASTBA010000084.1, read on the forward strand.
GCTCCGGCCCAGGCGCCCGGCTCCGCCGAGATGTCGAGTGTCGCGAGCCCCGCGGCCATCGCCACCGGATTCCCCGAGAGGGTTCCGGCCTGGTAGACCGGCCCGGCAGGAGCGACCAGCTCCATGATCTCGCGGCGCCCGCCGTAGGCCGCCGCGGGAAACCCACCGCCGATCACCTTGCCGACCGTCGTGAGATCGGGCACCACGCCGAACCGGCCCTGTGCACCGCGCGGATGCACTCTCCAGCCGGTCATGACTTCGTCGAACACCAGCAATGCACCGGCCCGGCGGGTGATGCGGCGCAACCCGTCCAGGAACCCCGGGTCGGGAGGCACCACGCCCATGTTCCCCGCCACCGGCTCCACCAGTACCGCCGCGACCCGGTCTCCCGAGGACGCGAAGAGCGCTTCCATCGCCGTGAGCGCATTGAACGGAACAACCCAGGTATCCGCCGCCGCGCCCGCGGTCACGCCGGGGCTGTCAGGCAGCGAGAGCGACGCCACGCCGGAGCCCGCCGCGACGAGAAGCGCGTCACCGTGGCCGTGATAGCATCCCTCGAATTTCACGATACCGTTCCGCCCGGTGGCTGCGCGGGCCACGCGAACGGCACTCATCACCGCCTCGGTCCCGCTGCTGACGAAGCGCACCAGCTCCATCGAGGGCATCGTGTCGCGGATCCGTTCGGCCAGCTCGACTTCAAGCTCGTGCGGCGCGCCGAACGAGCTTCCGCGATCCACCGCCGCGCGCACCCGCTCGATCACCCTCGGATGGGCGTGGCCGGCCAGCAGGGGGCCCCACGAGAGCACCAGGTCGAGCAGGCGGTTCCCGTCCACGTCGGTGAGCCACGCCCCCTCGCCGCGTGCGAGGAATCGTGGCGCGCCGCCAACCGCCCCGAAGGCTCGCACCGGGCTGCTGACACCGCCCGGCAAGATCCGCCGCGCCCGCTCGAACAGCTCGACGCTCCGGCTGGCGCCCGTTGCGGCCGTCACGAGGCCCCGTCCAGCCATGCGGCCGCCTCGACGGCGTGATACGTGATGATCGCGTCCGCGCCCGCGCGACGCATGCCGACCAGGGTCTCCAGGACCACCCGGCGCTCGTCCAGCCAGCCGGCGGCGGCGGCGGCCTTGATCATCGCGTATTCGCCGCTCACGCTATACGCCACGAGCGGCAGGACGGTCTGGTCCCGAACCTGCCGGAGCACATCCAGATAGGCGAGCGCCGGCTTGACCATCAGCAGGTCGGCGCCCTCGGCCTCGTCCATGGCGGCCTCCGCGAGCGCCTCGCGGGCATTGGCGGGGTCCATCTGGTACTGGCGCCGGTCGCCGAACGAGGGGGCGCTTCCCGCCGCATCGCGGAAGGGACCGTAGAAGGCACTGGCATACTTCACGGCGTAGCTGAGGATGGCGCAGTCCGCGCGGTCCGCGGCATCGAGACCGCGCCGGATGGCCCCGACCATCCCGTCCATCATGGCGCTTGGCGCCACGATGTCGGCCCCGGCCGAGGCGTGACTCACCGCCACCCGCGCAAGCACGTCGAGCGTCGCATCGTTGTCCACGGCGCCATTCCGGATCACGCCGCAGTGCCCGTGCGCGGTGTATTCACAGCAGCAGACATCGGTGATGAGCGTGAGCTGGCGAAACTCCGTGCGCAGCAGCCGGAGGGCCTGCTGCACGATGCCGTCGTCGGCCCAGTTCTCCGAGCCGGCTTCATCCTTGCGCGCGGGAATCCCGAACAGCAGCACGGAGCCGATCCCTGCCCCGGCGGCGCGACGGACCGCGTCCCGGAGCGCGTCATCCACCGAGAGCTGGTGAACCCCGGGCATGGAGGGGACCGGACGGCGCACCCCCTGTCCATGGCAGACGAAGAGGGGCAGGATCAGGCGGGAGGGCTGGAGTTCGGCTTCCCGGGCAAGCGAGCGGAGCGTTTCGGTGCGGCGAAGCCGGCGGGGCCTGGCCGCTGGATAAGTTCGAGACACGGGCGAAGGGTAGGGCCAGGGCGCCCGGATGAAAATCCGAAGCATTACGGACAGTCCGGCACTCCAACCCCTTGCCGTGCGGCAGGTTACCGGACATCCGCCGGTCGGGGCGCCGGAATGGGCCTGGGTGCAATCGCTTGTCCGGACCGGCCCCACCTTTTACTTTAAACCGTTCTGTAACAAGATGATGTGGGGTTGCCTGCCCTCCTCACACTTTTCTCCGTCGAGGCCCAGTGGATACGCAGACGCTTCAACACATTGCGCTCTTCGACAAGTGCCGGCAGTTCACCAAGGCGCGCGAGATCCAGGCGGCGGGGCTCTACCCGTACTTCAAGCCGATCTCCGAGTCCGAGGACACGGTCGTCACCATCGAGGGCAAGAAGCGGATCATGCTCGGCTCGAACAACTACCTCGGGCTGACGCACCACCCCCAGGTCCTGGACGCCGCCCAGCGCGCCCTGCACCGCTATGGCTCCGGCTGCACCGGCAGCCGCTTCCTCAACGGCACCCTGGACCTGCACGGGCAGCTCGAGAATGCCCTGGCGGAGTTTCTGGGCAAGGAAGACTGCCTCGTCTTCTCCACCGGGTACAATGCCAATCTCGGCCTCATCAGCGCCCTCGTGGGCCGGGGCGAGATGGTCTTCCTCGACAAGCTGGACCACGCGTCCATCGTGGACGGCGCCAAGATGTCGTTCGGCGAGACCGATCGCTTCAACCATGGCGACCTGACCGGGCTGGAGCGGAAGCTGGAACGGGCCGGCGCCCGCGGCTCGCTCATCGTGGTGGACGGCGTCTACTCGATGGAAGGCGACATCGCGGACGTGCCGGGCCTGCTGCGCGTCGCGCGGAAGTTCGGCGCCGCGCTGGCGGTGGACGATGCACACGCGCTCGGTGTTCTCGGCCCGAACGGCGATGGCACCGCCGCGCACTTCGGGATGACCGACGACGTGGACATCATCGCCGGGACGTTCTCCAAGTCGCTGGCCTCCATCGGCGGGTTCATCGCCGGGGCGGAGCCGGTCATCCACTTCATCCGCCACAACAGCCGGCCGCTCATCTTCACCGCCTCGCTGCCGCCGGCGAACACCGCGGGCGTGCTCGCGGCGCTGGCCGTGCTGCAGCAGGAGCCGGAACGCCGCGACGCGCTCTGGGCCAACACCCGCCGGCTGCACGAGGGCTTCCGCTCGCTCGGCTTCGAGATCGGGACCACGGAGACGCCCATCGTCCCGGTGCTGGTCGGCACGATGGAGCGGACCTTCGTGATGTGGCGGAAGCTGTTCGATGCCGGCGTGTTCACCAACCCGGTCATGCCGCCGGCGGTGCCGCCTTCGCAGTGCCGGCTCCGGACCAGCGTCATGGCCACGCACACCTTCGACCAGATTGATTTCTGCCTGGAGCAGTTTGCCACGATCGGCCGGGAGCTGGGGGTCGTCTGAGCACCCTTACCCTGCGCACGGCAGAGACCCCGAAGGATCTCAGGCAATTCATTGATCTCCCCTACCGGCTGCACCAGCGGGACCCGCTCTGGGTCCCGCCGTTGCGTCGGGACGTGGCCTTGCTGCTGGACCGCCGGAAGAATCCCTTCTTCGAGCATGCGGAAGCCGCCTACTTCCTTGCCGAGCGCGACGGCATGGTGGTGGGGCGGATCGCGGCCATCGCCAACCGGCTCCACAACGAAACGCACCACGACAAGGTCGGCTTCTTCGGGTTCTTCGAATGCGAGGATCGCCAGGAGACCGCCGATGCGCTCTTCGGCCGCGCCGGCGCCTGGCTCCGGGAGCGCGGGTTCGACACCATGCGCGGCCCGGCGTCCTTCTCCGTGAACGACGAGTGCGGGCTGCTGGTGGACGGTTTCGACACGCCGCCCGCGCTCATGATGCCGCACAATCCGCCATACTATGTGCAGCTGGTCGAGCGGGCGGGCTTCACGAGCGCCGAGCGCCTGCTGGCCTATCAGGGGGGCGACCCCGCCCTGAAGGAGCGGCGGCCGGCGCCCGAGCGCCTGTCGCGGGCCGTGGGCATCATGCGGGAACGGATGGGGATCACGGTGCGCCCGCTCGATCTCAAGCGCTTCGACCAGGAAGTGGACACGATCAAGCGGATCTACAACGCCGCCTGGGAGAAGAACTGGGGCTTCGTCCCCATGACCGAGGCGGAGATCGATCACCTCGCGAAGCAGTTCCGGCCCGTGGTCATGCCGGAGCTGGTGGGCATGGCGGAAAAGGACGGCGAGGTCGTGGGGTTCGGGCTGGCGCTGCCGGACCTGAACCAGGTCTTCATCCACAACCGGCGTGGCTACCTGCTTCCCGTGCTGCCGCGCCTCCTCTGGTCCCTCAAGACCGGGAAGATCCGGCGCATCCGCATTCCGCTGCTGGGGATCCTGCCGGCGTACCGCGGCAAGGGGCTGGATGCCGTGCTGTATCACTACATCTGGACCAATGGCCAGCGCATCGGCATGCGCTGGGGCGAGGCCGGCTGGATTCTCGAGGAGAACACCGCCATGAACCTGGGCCTCGAGAAGATGGGCTTCAGCGTCTACAAGACCTACCGGCTGTACGATCGCCCGCTGTGAACGCGCTTGTCACCGGGGCCACCGGCTTTGTCGGGGGCCATGTCGTGGATGCGCTGCTTGCCCGGGGTGATCGCGTCACGGCCCTCGTCCGCTCGCCCGCCAGGGCCGCGGCGCTCGCTACCGCGGGAGTGACGCTGGTCGAGGGAGATCTCGAGAACCGCAGCGTGCTGCAAGAGGCCGTCCGCCAGCAGGACGTCATCTACCACATCGCCGGCGCCGTTGCCGCGCCGAATGAAGCCGCCTACCTGAAGGCCAATCGCGACGGGACGGCCAGCCTGCTGCGTGCCGCGGAGGCGGCGGGCTCGCCGCGGTTCGTGCTCATGAGTTCCGGCGCGGCCGGCGGGCCGTCGCACCGCGGCGTTCCCCGCACCGAGGTGCAGCCCGATGCACCGGTGACCGCCTATGGCCGGAGCAAGCGTGCCGCCGAGGAGGTCGTGCGGCACGCCACGGTTCCCTGGGTGATCCTCCGCCCGCCCACGGTCTACGGTCCGCGCGACCGGGACAATCTCATCAAGGTGTTCCGGATCGCGCGCACCGGTGTCGTCCCGGTGTTCGGCGACGGGCTCCAGGAACTGTCCATGGTCTATGCGTCCGATCTGGCCGATGCGACCGTGCTGGCCGGTACCGCACCGGGCGTGACCGGCGCGGCGTACTACGTCAACCATCCGGAGATCGTCACCAGCGCCGGCCTCGTCCGCCGGATCGGCTCTGCCATGCATCGTCGCGTGCGCGTCATCGGCCTGCCGCGCTGGGTGGCCATGCCCATCCTTGGCGTGACGCAGGCCGCGGCCCGCCTCGCCGGACGTACGACCATCCTGAACGTGGAAAAGGCGAACGAGTTCTATGGTCCGGCGTGGACCGCCGATCCGTCCGCGTTCATGGAGGCGAGCGGCTGGCTGCCGAGCCACGACCTGACCGAGGGACTTGCCGCCACCTGGCAGTGGTACCGCCAGGCCCGCTGGCTCTGATGCCGGAGCCCGAGGCCGGGCTCGCGCCGCGGCATGGGCGCCTGCTCCCCGTTGACTGGCTGCTGCTGGGCTACAGCGCCGTCGTCGTGGCGGTGGTGGCCGTGCGAGCGGCAACACTCCCGCAGTGGCCATGGCTGATCACGGCACACCTGCTCATCGCCCTGCTCATCTGGCTGGTGCGGCGGGAGGGACTGGGGCCGGTGGGCCGGGCCCTGGCGGCACTCTATCCGCTCCTCCTCCTGGTCGGGCTCTACAGCGAACTCGACATCCTGAACAGCGGCCGGGTGGTACATGACACCCTGGTCCAGCACTGGGAGCAGGCGCTGTTCGGGGGCCAGCCCAGCCGCGACTGGTGGCGCACGCATCCCAGCGTCCTCTGGTCCTTCATCCTGCACGGCACCTACCTGGCGTACTATCCGGTCCTTGCCCTGCCGGCATTCTGGCTCGCGGCCCGCGGGCGGGCGGGCGACCTCCAGCGGTTCGTGCTGGCGGTGATGCTCGCGTTCGTGAGCTGCTACCTGTGCTTCGTGTTCATGCCGGTCGCCGGGCCGTACTATGCGTTTCCGCGCCCGGACGGCCCCTTCGTCGAGACGCTTACCGCCCGCTGGGTGTACGACGCGCTCAGCAGCGGGAGCTCGTTCGGCGCCGCCTTCCCTTCCAGTCACGTGGCCGCCACGGTAGCCGCCCTGCTGGCCGGATGGCGGGCATCCCGCCGCCTGGGACTGGTCCTGCTCCTGCCGACGCTCCTGCTGATCGTGGCCGTGGTGTACTGCCAGATGCACTACGCGGTGGATGCGCTGGCGGGACTGGCGGTCGGCATCGCGGCCGGCACGCTCGGCTCGTCGGCGCGCGCCTGACGAGGCCGGAAATGACAGCGCGGCGGAGAACCAGGTTCCCCGCCGCGCCGGACTGCCCGATCAGACGACTTACTGAACGGTGATCTTGCCGTGCATCCCCATCGCGCCGTGGGGCACGCAGGTGAAGCCGTAGCTGCCGGCCGGGGCGTTCGCCGCGAAGGTCACGGTGAAGCTCGCGCCCTGGTCCACCATCATCTCCGACTCCATCGGGGCCAGCTGCTTGTCGATCGAGATCGCCGCGGCACCGCCCGCCGGCAGGCTGTCCGCCCAGAACTGGATGTTGTGCGGGCCGCCTTCCTTGTTCACGAACCGCACCGCGTCACCCGGCTTGACCGTCAGCGTCTCCGGCACGAACCGGGGCTGACCGTCCACCATCGTCATGTCCACGTCGTGCGTCGCGCCAGTGGCCGGTGCCGCCGCCGCGGGCGCCGTTGCCGCAGCCGAATCGGTCGCTGCCGCCGGGGTGTTGTCGGCCTTCTTCTCGCCACCGCACGCCGCCAGCACCAATGCCACCGCCGCCACCATCGAAGTCACGCGCATTGCTGAAAAGCCTCCCGAACGATGAATGTTCTCCGCCCGCTCCAGCACCGTGGTCGCCAGCCGGCCACTTTGTGAAGCAGTTCACAAGTATATATTACTCATCGTCAGATTGGGAGTCCCCCACCGGAGCCCTTATCGCCCGTGCCCACCGCCCCACCTCCATGCAGCCGCCTTGGCGCGCAGTGCCGGCGCCTGAAGGTCACGCTCCGGGTAGGCTCCCTGGAGGAGGGTGACGAGTCCCTCGATCATGAGGCGACCTGGCTCCTGGGCCATACCGGCAACATCACATTCCTCCGGCTGTGGGAAGGCAGCGGCGATCTCTACGCGGACGCCCTGCTCCATGTGCGGTGCCGGTATCTCAAGAATGACGAGGACGGGCAAGCGGCCTGTTCCGCCCACGGTTTCCGCAGCCGCGCTCCGGCCGATCCCCGGAACGCACAACCACGCCAGCTGGGCGGCGAGCGGTTCCGGGTCGTGGAACGGCGGAATCTGGTGAGCCGCAGACTGCTGGCGGAGCCGGCCCGGTCGCGCTCCCTGCCGGTCGTGCAGGGGACCAATCCCTGCGACGGCGCTCCCTGCCGCACCGCCGATCACACCCGCGGCGCCGCCTGCTGCCGCGACCTCCAGGTCGAGATCATGTGCAGGCCGGGGGAGGCCCGCCTCGAATCGCTGATCCGGTCGCGCCAGTCCCCCTATCTTTGCAAGATCGAGCGCGAGGGCGCCTTTTCCATCGGGGCGGAGATGATCTCGGCCTGTGGTTTCCTGGAACACGGCGGGGTGAACTGTACCCTCCACGGGCGGCGGAGGCCGGATGGGCGTACCGCCAAGCCGGACCTCTGTTTCGAGTGGCCGCCCAGGGGGCAGATTCTGCACCCCGGCTGCGTCTTCGGAAAGCGCCGGCGCCGCACCGCGTGAGTGTGCACAGGTTGTGGCTGCGAAACGTCTTATAGACCGTCATTGCCCGGGATGAGCCACGTGGACGAGCTCGAACGGCTGTACCAGACCACCTACACCGCCGTGGTGCGGTTTCTCTACCGGAAGGTATGGGATGCCGACCGGGCGGAGGATCTGGCACAGGAGGTGTTCCTGCGGCTCTTCCAGCACCGCCCGGAGAAGCCCCGCGCGTGGGTGTTCGCCGTCGCGGCCAATCTGGCGCGCGACGAGGCCAGGTCGGCCATCCGGCGCCGGAAGCACCTGACGCTGCTCTCGAGCGACCCGACGCCCGGGCCCTCACGCATCCAGTCCGCCGATGAGGCAGTCGAGCATGACGAGCAGGTGGCGGCGGTGCAGCAGGCGCTCGCGACGCTGACGCCCAGGGACCGCGAGGTGCTGCTGCTCTGGGACGGCGGGCTCAGCTACCCGGAGATCGCGGCCCAGACCGGGCTCGCCGTCGGTGCGGTCGGCACGACGCTGGCCCGCGCCCGGAAGCGATTGGTCGATGCGTATGACAGTCAGCACAGCCAGGATCATGCGGCACATTCCTGAAGACGAACTGCACTCCTATCTCGACCAGGCGCTGAGTCGTTCCCAGTGCGTGGAGATCGAGAGTCATCTCGCGGCGTGCGCCGGCTGCCGGGGCGCGCGGGACGGCATCGCGGCGCTCCGTGACCGCACCACGGCGCTGCTCGCCACGCTGGCCCCCGAGCGGAGCCGGATTCCGCCCTCCTGGGAGAGTCTCTCGACCGTCGCGCGCGAGCGGCGGGCGCGTTCGCGCGACCGCCGGCAGGCGCTGATCTGGGCCGCGAGCATCATGGCGGCATTGGGCCTGGGCTGGGGTGCCCAGGCGCTGACCCACCGGAACCCGGCGGCACATGATATCGCACAATCGGCGGCGCCCGAGGCGCCGGGCCTGCCGGCTGGCACGGCGCGGCCGGTGAAGCACGAAGACCCCGCCCCTGTGCCGGCGGCAGAAACGACCACGGCCCCGGCCCCCGTCGCGCTGTCACCGCAGGCCTCTCATGCGGCGGATCGGGAGGCGCGGACGCCGACCCGGCCGGCCGCGACGAAGACGCCAGGTGAGCCGGTGGGTGCCAGCTTCTCCTCGGGGCGCCTGCCGCAGTCGGATTTCGACCTGGTCGGCGACGGGGTGTGGCGCACGCTGTCGTGGGACAACGCCCGCCGTGAGCGGGGCGAATCGGTGCCCCGGATCCAGGGCCTTCCGGTGGTGGAAGTGCAGGTAGCCGCCGCGCGGGATTCCAACGGCAAGCCCACCATGATCGTGGCGCAGCAGCTGCGCTCCGGCGAGATGATCCGCACCATCGAGGGCCCGGCCACCGACGTGGCTCGGCTCCTGGTGGGGCCGCGGGCGGATTCGCATTCACCGTGGCCCACCATGCCGGATTCGACGGCGCTGACCGGCGAGGACGGCACCTTGGCCCTTCGCCGGGGCGACCGCATCCTGGCCATCCAGGCCTCGCCGTCGGTTTCGGCCGACTCCCTCCGCGCCATGATCCGGCGGCTGAACGCGGCCGACCGGTAGCCACGAAGACACGAAAAAAGCACGAAGGGGTTGCCCTTCGTGCTTTCGTGTTTTCGTGCGCTCGGGTTACGGATTGGCGGGGTGCTCGACCTCGCCCTCGTGCAGGTAGTCCTTGTCCTGGTCCTCGTGGTCGTACACTTCCACGCCGTGGTGGCCCAGCTCGCGGTTGATGGTGATCTCCGCCAGCCGGGGTGAGACCATCGGGAAGGTCCGCGCGAAGAGGGCGTAGCAGACCAGGAAGAGGCCGGCCAGCAGGAATGTCGGCGCCAGGTCCGCCACGCCGAACGCCGGTCCCGGCATGGACGAGACCGAGGGGGCCACCAGCAGGTACCGTTCGAGCCAGAAGCCCAGCAGGCTGACCGTCGCGAACAGGCCGAGGGTCACGGGCGTCTTCTTGGGCAGCACGCCGAGCAGGCCGATGAACGGGATCAGGAACATGCCGAAGAACACCATCTCGCCGATGATGAGCCAATGGCCCCAGAGGCGGGCAAAGACGAATCCGGTCTCCTCCGGCATGTTGCCGTACCAGATGACCAGGAACTGGGCCCACATCAGGTAGCCCCAGAAGACGGTGAAGCCGAAGCAGAGCTTGCCCAGGTCATGGCGCTGCTTGGGCGACACCAGATCGCCGATGCCGAGCTGGCGCGCGCCGTACATCATGAGCAGGGCCAGCAGCATGTGGGCCTCGAGGAAGGCGCCCATGAAGAAGTAGCCGCCGAACAGGTTCGAATAGAAGTGCGGCTGCAGCCCCATTACCGCGTCGAACCCGAGCATGGTCATGACGATGGCGTACACCACCAGGTACACCCCGGCGAACTTGCTGATCCGCACGTCGTTGGCCGCGCTCGCCTCGGCCGAGCCATCGAAGGCGCGGCTCCACTTCTCGTACAGCGACCGGCGTCCGCCGGCCACGACGCCGCGCGCGAGGTGCACGTCGGGCAGCATGTCGTGCTTCACCAGCCGCCAGCCGATCCAGGTCAGGACCAGGGTGCCGACGAAGAGCCGCCCGAAGAGGAAGCCCCTGGACAGCCAGAGCGCCTTGCCGGGCGACAGCGAGGGGAGCTGGTCCCGCATCGGCCCGAAGACGGGTTCGTACCCGAAGAGGAAGATCAGCACCAGGATCACCAGCGACAGCGGCAGGAACGCCACCGCGGCCTCGGAGAACCGCAGCACCACGCCGGACCACTTGGCCCGCGCGATCTTGTGCGCCGCGGCGAGGGCCACGCTGCCGAAGGCGAGACTGGTGAAGAAGAGATAGTTCACGTGCAGCATCTGCCACACGCGATCACCAGCGCCGGTGGCGATGCCCCGCCACGCGAGGATGAAGCCCAGGATGGCGAGGCCGGTGCCCACCCCCAGGAAGGTGCTCCAGCGTCCGCCGACCGAATGGGAGACCAGGCGCTCCCGCACGCTGCCGGACGTCATGGCCGCCCTCCGGTGCTGGACGAGTCCGGTGCCGCGGCCTGCAGCTTCCGGACATAGGTCACCACCGCCCAGCGATCCGCCGGCCGGTAGAGCTTGTCCCCATAGCGGGGCATCACGCCCCGGCCGTAGCGGATCATGGAATAGATGTATCCGTCCGAGAGCGTCTTCGCCTTGGCGGTGAGCAGCGACGGCGCGCCGATCTTGCGGGAAATGGGGCCGTCACCGGCGCCGGCGTTGCCGTGACACGGCTCGCAATAGGTGTGGAAGAGCGTGTCGCCGGTCGCCTCGATGCTGGACGTGAAGGTCGGCACGTCGGGTCCCGGGGGCAGCGCCACGCCGGAACCGCCCGGCCCGAAGGGATTGACCTGCGCGTCCGCCGTCGTGGTCTTCCCGCTCCGGAACTCGGCGCCCCAGTCGGCCTCGCCGCCGGTGATCGGCACGGTGCCGGGCACCGTGTTGCGCGGGATGTCCGCCCGCGCATACGGGTGCACCGACTTCTGGCGGATCATGTGGTCGAACCAGGGGATCACGTGCATGAGGTCGTCGGGCGAGGGCACCGTGTTGTACCAGTACTCGCAGCCGCTCGTGCCCAGCGCCAGCCCGGCCAGCAGCATCCACCGCGCGCCCCTACGCATTCCGCACCTCCACCGCACCCGCGTCCCGGAAGAAGGCGCCCAGGCGGTCGGACTCGCCGGCCGAGGCCGGCACGAAGATGCCGATGCGGTCGTCGGTGAAGCGCCGGTCGAAGCCGACTTTCCGCACCGCGCGGGGCACGATGAGCAGTGCCACGCCGAAGAAGGTCAGCAGCCCCGCGATGAGCACCGTGAGTTCGAAGGCGATCGCCACGTAGGGCACCACCGTATTCACCGACTTGCCGCCCACCACAAGCGGCCAGTCCCGCCCCATCCACAGCGTCATGGCGAAGCCGGCGGTGCAGCCCGTGAGCCCGCCGATGAGGGTGAACAGCCGCACGGGGCTCCAGGTGTGCCCCACCGCCGCCTCCACCTCGTGATTGGGATGCGAGGTGTAGACGGTGAGGTCGCGCCGCCCCTCCTTCCGGAGGGCGCGGATCGCGTCGCAGGCCGCGTCAATGTGCTCGAACGACGCCAGGACGCCGGGCACCACGCGGCGACGGGGCAGCGGCAGCTTGAGCGCCATCAGTGATGCCCTCCGCCGGAGCCCTTCCGCAGGCGCGGCATCGGGATCATCTCCTTGATCTCCTGGATCGCCACGATGGGGAAGGTCCTGGCAAACAGCAGGAAGTACATGAAGAACCAGCCGAACGAGCCGGCCAGGATGCCCCAGTCCGCCCAGGTCGGGTTGAGCCCGTCCCAGGCCCACGGGATGAATTCGTTGGACAGTGACGAGACAATGATCACGAACCGCTCGAACCACATCCCGATGTTGATGAAGATCGAGATGATGAACAGGGCCGTCAGGTTGTGCCGGATCTTCCGGAACCAGAGCAGCTGCGACATCAGCGCGTTGCAGATGATCATGGTCCAGCCGGCCCACCAGTAGGGGCCGAAGGCGCGCCGGAAGAACGTGGTCTGCTCGAAGGTGTTCCCGCTGTACCAGGCGATGAAATACTCCATGGAGTAGGAGTAGAACATGATGCAGCCGGTCAGCAGCGTGAGCTTGGCGAGGTTGTCGAAGTGGTAGTCGTTGATCAGGTGCTCCACCTTGAGCACCTTGCGCAGGGGGATCAGCAGGGTCATGACCATGCCGAGCCCCGAGTAGATGGCGCCGCCCACGAAGTAGGGGGCGAAGATCGTCCCGTGCCAGGCCGGCACCAGGGCCATGGCGAAGTCCCACGACACCACCGAGTGCACCGAGAGCACCAGCGGCGTGAGCAGCGCGGCCAGGTAGAGATACGCCCGGGAGAAATGCCGCCACTGGTTGTCGGAGCCGGTCCATCCCATGGACATCTGGCTGTACAGCGTCCGGCGCCAGCCGGTGGCCCGGTCCCGCACCGCCGCCACGTCGGGAATGAGCCCGAAGACCAGGAAGCAGGTGGACACCGTCAGGTAGGTGCCGACCGCGAACACGTCCCACATCAGCGGCGACTTGAAGTTGGGCCAGATGTAGCGCGCGTTGGGATACGGCAGCAGCCAGTAGAAGACCCACTGGCGCCCGATGTGGATGATCGGGAAGAGGCCCGCCGTCATGACCGCGAAGACGGTCATCGCCTCCGTGGCCCGGTACACCGCCGTGCGCCACGGCGAGCGGAAGAGATAGAGGATCGCCGAGATCAGCGTGCCGGCATGGCCGATGCCGACCCAGAACACGAAGTTGGTGATGTACACCGACCACATGATCGGCGGATTGTACCCGGCGTGCCCCAGCCCGTCCTTGAGCAGGATGATGAAGGTGACGAGGCCCACCAGGAACAGGCCGACGGCGCCGAAGAGCGCCGCGAGGTAGCCCTTGCTGGGCGCCGAGAGCGTCGCGACGACGTCGCTGGTGATCTCGCGATGGGTGCGCGTGAGGTTGGGCCCGTACGCCACGGTCGTCATGGTCAGGCCTCCACCCGGTTCTGCACCTTGGCCAGGTAGGTGATGGCCGGGCGCGTGTTCAGCTCCTCCAGCACGCGGTAGCCGCGCGGATCCTTGCTCGACTGCGCCACCTGACTCTCCGGGTCGCGACGGTTGCCGAAGATGATCGCCTCCGACGGGCAGGCCTGTGCGCAGGCGGTGGTGAATTCGCCGTCGCGGAGGTCCCGGTTCTCGAGCCGGGCCTGGTGCTGGGCACCGCGGATGCGCTGCACGCAGAACGTGCACTTCTCCATCACGCCGCGGGCCCGCACCGTGACGTCGGGATTGAGCTGCAGGTCCAGCGGCGACGGCCAGGCCTTCTCGTTGTACTTGTACCAGTTGAAGTAGCGCACCTTGTAGGAGCAGTTGTTGCTGCAGTAGCGGGTGCCCACGCAGCGGTTGTACACCTGGCCGTTCAGGCCGTCCACCGTGTGGTACGCCGCGTAGACCGGGCAGACCGGCTCGCAGGGCGCATCCTCGCACTGCTGGCAGAGCATCGGCACGAAGCGGGCCTCCAGCGGCTCGCCCTCGTCCCCGCCCTCCCAGTACCGCTCGATCCGCATCCAGCTCATCTCGCGGCCGCGGAGGACCTGGTCCTCCCCCACGGTCGGGATGTTGTTCTCCGCGTAGCAGGCGGTGACACACGCGGAACAGCCGGTGCACTTCGAGAGGTCGATCGTCATGCCCCAGCTGGGATGCACCTCGGCGTAGTTGCCGAGCTTCCGTCCCTCGACCTGGCGCTCGCGCCAGCCGGCGATCGCCTTCGCCTCCAGCGGCGTGTTGGTGCCATGCTCCGCGTGCCCCTCGGCGCGCAGCGCCTCCTTCACCGTCATCCCCTTCTTCGCGTACACCAGCGGGATCGCCTCCGCGATGCCGCGGCCCAGCTGCCGGGGATTGCCCTCGGTGGTGGCCACTTCCTGGTAGTCGTGCGTCTTCTCCAGCCGGACCCGGGTGGAGACATACGGCACGAATGACGCGCCGGCATCCGGCGCGCCAAGGAGATCCAGCGCGTTGAAGCCCCGGTCCTTCGCGAACTGGCCATACTCGGTATGCCCGAAGCCCAGCGGAGCGGCGATCACGCCGTCGTGGAGCCCGGCATACGGGAAGGCCGGCCCGCGGATCTCGCCGTGGGGTGAGACGATCCGCACCACTTCACCGCGCCGGATATCGAGCCGCTTCGCCGTGGCGGCACTCAGCTCGATCCACGGACTCCAGGTGGCCTTGGTCACCGGATCCGGGTTCTCCAGCAGCCACGGACGGTTGGCGCCGCGGCCGTCGTGCACGAAGGCCTGCGGATAGGCGACAAACACGAACTCGCCGTCGCCGTCGAACCGGGGCGCGGCGCCGGAGATCGCGGCCGGCTGCGCGATGGCCGGCGCGGCAGGCGCCTCGGTGTACACCCCGCCCCGCGCGAGCGCCGCGCGCCAGTCCGCATCGGTCGGCGTCCGGCTCGCCCAGGCCGCCCTGAGATAGTCCTGGAAGCTCGCCGCGCCGAACTGGCTGAAGGCCGTTCCCAGCTTCTTCGAGGCGGTGAGGAGCACGTCACCGGTGTGCATGACCGGGAAGACCGGTTCCATCACCGGCTGCATCAGCCCGAACACGCCGGCGCGGGGATAGGCGTCGTCCCAGCGCTCGAGCGAGTGCAGGTTGGGCAGCAGCAGGTCGCAGAGCGCCGCCGTCTCGTCGAGGTACGTGGCCGTGCCGACCTTGAAGGGCACCTTCTTCACGCGCTCGGCGAACTTCACGCTGGCGGGAAGGGCGAACGCCGGATTGGCTTCGTGCACCAGGAGCACGCCCACCTGGCCGGCGTCCACCGCCGCCAGCAGGCGCTCGATGCCGGCGTAGCCGTCGCCGGTGGGAAGGTCGGCGCCGAACCTGACCGTCCGGCCGATGTTGCCGGCCACCGCGTTCAGCACGTTGACCGCGGCGCAGAGATCGGCGGCGCCACGATGCTGGGTGGCGATGCCGCCGGCCACCGCGAGTGTCGGCGACTGGGCCGAGAACTCCAGCGCCACCCGGCGGATGGCCTCCGCCGGCACGCCGCTCGCCTTGGACGCGGCTTCCGGTGTCCATTCGGCCAGGAGTCCCGCGAACGCACCGGCTCCGCCCCGGCGGCTCGCCACGACGCTGGCCATGGCCAGCGCGACGGCGGCCTCGGTGCCCGGTGCGGCGGCGAGCCATTCATCGGCATTGAGGCCGGTGAGGTCCCGGCGCGGCGCGATGTGCACGTGACGCGCCGCGTCGCCATGGAAACCGTGCGACCGGGAATAGCCGAGCTGGTTTTCGGTGGGGCTGAGCCAGGTGTCGAGGAAGTCGGCGCCGAAGCTCAGGATGTACTGCGCCGCCGCGAAGTCATGCGCCGGCAGCTCGTCCCGCCCGAAGGTCCGCTTGTTCGCCTCGCGCATCGGGATGTGGTCGAGCGGCTCCCAGCGGGTCAGCGTGCCGCCCGCCGCCGAGGTCCACGACGCGAGCAGGTCGGCAAAGGTGCCGCGCGGTGCCCCGGAGAGCACGGCGAGCGGCGCGCCGCCCTTCTGCATCGCCGCCACCAGGCGGCCGATCGCGTCATCCCAGGTGATGTCCTTCCAGCCGGCGCCGTCCCTCACCTTCGGGCCGGTGACCCGGCCGGGATTGTAGAGTCCCTGAAGCGACGCCTGCCCGCGCGCGCACAGCTTCCCGCGGTTCACCGGATGGTCGGGATTGCCTTCGAGCTTGATGGCGCGGCCTTCCCGGGTCTTCACATGGATGCCGCAGCCGGCAGCGCACTCGGAGCAGGTGCTGGCGTACCAGGTCGGCACCCCCGGGACCTGGTCCTCCGACTGCACCAGGTAGGGAATCAGTTTTTCGGCCTTCGGGGCGCAGCCGGAGAGCACTGCCGCGCCGCCGCCGGCCACACCGAGGACGGTAAGGAACCGGCGGCGATCCACCGTGGGATTCATGCCTTCATCAGACATCTCGACTCCGGATGGCGGCGTCGGGGATCGAGGGAACACGGCCCTCCATCCACCCGCCGGTCAGGACACGACAGTGCATCAGTAGTGGCATGCGGTGCAATCGCGCGTCACCTTGCGCTCGATATGGCAACTGATGCAGAAACCCATGTTGTTGATGTTGTTCACCTTGTGGACCTGGGGCATGCGGCTCACGTCGCCGTGGCAGGTGGCGCAGGCGTTGGGGCCCAGGGCCTTGATGTGCTGCTGGTGGGGAAAGTGCACGTGCTGGGCGAGAAAATGGACCCGCACCCATTCCACCGGTTTCTTCTTGTTCCACGCGTCGCGCAGCTTGCCGATCTCCGCGGCGTTGCCCTTGTCGGAGCCGCTCACCACCAGGTGACAGCCCATGCACGTCTCGAGCGAGGGAATGCCCGGTTCGTTGGAGACGTTCACGGAGTAGTGGCAGTACTGGCACTGGAGCTTGTACTGGCCGGCGTGGAGATCGTGACGGAAGAAGATCGGCTGACGGGGCCCGAGCAGTTTCGCGGTGTCACCGGCGGCCAGCCGCGTGGCGGCGATCGAGTCCGGTTCACTCGGGCCGGCGGGCTGCTGCGCTCGTGATGTCCGGCCCGCCACCATCAGGGCGATGGCGACGGCGAGTGCACTGCCTCCCGCGACGATCGCAAGCTTCCGCATTATCGGGTCACCTCGACCGAGGAGTTTCCAAGTCTTGTGAAATGTTTCACACAGAGGGCGCGACATGATGGGTCGCGGGGACGCCGCGCGCGCATAAGTATAGTCGCCCGAAGGCGTTTCACAACCCGAACGGAGCGCCTAATCCGAATGATTTACTCGGATTCCTGGTCTCCGGATTCGGCCTCCGTTCGCTCGCCCATCTGGCGCCGGGTTTCGAGCGCCACGGCCCGCAGCAGCGCCGCCTCACGGGCATCGAGATCGGCCCGGAAGAAGATCTCCCGGAACGAGCGCATCACCGCCGTATCCACCTTGGACTTGAAGAACCGCAGGGCGCCGAGGGCGGCGTGCCAGTCGCGGAAGAGTGTCTCGAGCTGGTCCTGGGTGGCGGGCGGCGCATCGCGGCGCGGCCGCTTGAAGGGCAGCGCATCGCCGCCCCTCGCGGTCCAGAGCTCGTAGGCCATGATGGCCACGGCCTGGGCGAGGTTGAGCGAGCGGTGCTCCGGATTGGTCGAGATCGTCACCAGCAGCTGGCAGCGGTCGAGCTCGTCATTGGTGAGCCCCGAGTCCTCGCGGCCCGCCACGAAGGCCACCGGGCCTTCCGCGGCTCGCGCCACCAGCTCGGCGGCCGCCTCGCGTGCCCGCGCCGGGCGGCGCCGGGCGGTGCGCTCACGGGCGGAGAGGGCCGCGGCAAAGCCCACCCCTGCGAGCGCCTCATCCAGCGTCTCGGTGAAGGTGATCCGCGCGACCAGGTCCGCGGTATTGTGGGCGATGCCTTCGATGCGATAGGGATCGAACTCGCGGGGCCGGACCAGCGTGATGTCCTCGATGCCGAAGTTCCGCGCGATCCGGACCGTTGCCGCGATGTTGACCAGGTCCTGCGGTTCGACCAGCACGATGCGTGGCGCCGGGGTCACGCCCCCTCGCCCAGGAAGCTCAGGTCGTGCCGCTTGGCCTTGAGCGCCGACGCAATGCCGGCCTTGTCCACCGCCTTCATGTAGGCCTCCTGCGGCTCGACCAGCCCCTCGTCCACCAGCGCCACCAGCGAGTCGTTGAGCGTCACCATGCCGGCCTTCCGGTTGGTCTGCATGATGCTGGGAATCTGGAAGGTCTTCCCTTCGCGAATGAGGTTCGAGACCGCCGGGATGGAGAGCAGGATCTCGCGTGCCGCCACCCGCCCGCCACCGGTCTTCTTGCAGAGCACCTGGGCAATGACGCCGCGGAGCGACTCGCTGAGCATCACCCGGATCTGGGACTGACGGTCGGCGGAGAACTGGTCGATGATCCGGTCGATTGTGGAGGCCGCCGTCGTCGTATGGAGTGTCCCGAAGACGAGGTGGCCGGTCTCGGCCGTCTCGATGGCGATGGACACGGTCTCGAGGTCCCGCATCTCGCCCACCAGCACCACATCGGGATCCTCGCGGAGCGCCGCACGCAGCGCGTTCTTGAACGAGCGGGTGTGCAGCCCCACCTGGCGCTGGGTCACCAGGCAGCGCTTGCTCTGGTGCACGAACTCGATCGGGTCCTCGATGGTCAGGATGTGATCGGTGCGCGTGCGGTTGATGAGATCCACCATGGCCGCGAGCGTGGTGGACTTGCCGGAGCCGGTCGGCCCCGTGACCACCACGAGCCCCTTGGTCAGGTAGCAGAGGTTCTGGACCTCCCGGCTCAGGCCCAGTTCGTCGGCGCTCTGCACCGACGTCGGGATGACGCGGAAGACGGCGAACGGGCCGAACCGGTCGCGGCCGGCGTTGCAGCGGAACCGCGCCACCGACTCGATCTCGTACGCCCAGTCGGCGTCCCCCGTCTCCCGGTATTCCTGCACGGTGGCGGGCGGCATGATGGCGAACAGCATCGCTTCGAGCCGCGGCGCGTCCAGCGCGCTCTCCTCCGCGCGCGCGAGCTCACCGTGACGCCGGAACACCGGCGGCTGGCCCGAGCGAAGGTGCAGGTCGGACGCCGAGGTGGTGGCCAGCTCGCGGAGCAGCCGGTCCAGGGCCTGGCGCACCGCCGACGTATCCGCACCGGCCGCGGCGGCTGTGGCGCCGGCTGACGCACCGGCCGGCCGCACGGTGGCGACCATGCCGCCCGTCCCGGGCGCGAGTGCGGCCGTCACCGCCCCCGCCGGCGCCCCGTACGTGAACTCGGTGGTGCCGCCCTCCCGGACCTCGGCGGCCGCGGCCGGCGGTGCGATCTCGCGCAGCAGCGCCACGATCTGGGCCTCCGACAGCGGTTCGCGCGTGACCGGCCGGGTGGTCCCGTTGGCCTGCAAGGCCGCGGGGTGTCCCGCCACGAGCCGCAGCGCGTCGGCGCGTTGTTCGAGGAGCAGCTGGATGAGCTTGTCGAGTCGTGCCACGTTGGCCTCAGTCGAGCGGCCGGATCGACCGGACGTACGAGCGGTTCAGGAACCGGATGGTCGTTCCCGTCACCAGCCCGAAGAACCGCCCGCCGGCATTCAGGTAGTCGAGCGTGCGGCCTCGGGTGGGGGGCATCTCCAGATCGGCGCGCCCGCGATATTCGGCGCCGACCAGCTTCACTTCCATCTCGACGTGCGACTGCGCCCCGGCCCGCGCCGGGTCCGGCGCCGGCATGTCCGCCGTGGCACACGAGACGACCACAACCGTGTCCTTGGACAGGAACGCCACGCCGCCGTCGGCGAGCGCCAGCGGGAAAAAGCTCTCGGCCCGGTTCAGCATCTCCACGGGCGACTCCGGCCCCTCCCGGTAGGCCACGCCCGGCTGGAGGTGCAGCTCGCCGATGATCACGTCACCGCCGGCCACGATCACCGACGCCGCGACACGGCGGGTTTCGGCCCAGTCGCTCACGCGCCGGCCGCCTGCCGCAGCCGCTCCCCCTCCAGCCGGTACATCTGCCATCCGCTCAGGGACTCGGCGCCCAGCCGATCGTAGAAATCGATGGCCAGCTGATTCCACTTGAGCACATTCCACTCCATGCGCCCGCAGCCGCGACGCCGCGCTTCCCCGGCGACGGCCCGGAAGAGGCCGAGTCCATGCCGGCCGCCGCGCGCGTCCGGCCGGACGAACAGATCTTCGAGATACAGCGTGGGCAACGCAAGAAAGCTGGAGTAGGTCTCGAAGAACAGGGCGTACCCCACCGGCTCGCCGTCGGCCAGCGCCAGCAGCACCTCGATGCGCCGGCGCTCGCCGAATGCGTCACGGATCAGCCGCTCGCGGGCGCCGGCGTCCGGGCGCGTCAGCTTCTCGTAGTCCGCCAGCGCATCCACCAGGCCCAGCAATGCCGGTACATCGGCGGCCGTCGCCGCCCGCACGGTGCCCGTCATCCCCGGACCTCCACGCCGGCCTGATCCTCGATCAGGCGGATGACCTCGAGATAATCGGCTTCCTCGCCCAGCGCGGCCCGGCCGGTGCCCAGCAGGTCGGTGGCCGTCGCGATGACCGCGCCGTCCACGTCCTGCTCCTCCAGCAGCCCGAGCGCGATGGCGGCATCCTTGTGCAGCAGCGCCAGGCGAAAGGTCCTGGGCCATGCGCCACTGAGTACCCGCTCCGGTACCAGCGCCTCGCTCACGAAGGAGCGGCCGCTCGACGCATTCAGCACCTCCACCGCCTTGCGGGCAGGGATCCCCGCCTTCACGAGCGCCGCGAGCCCTTCCCCGACGGCCAGGATGTTGACGCCGAGCAGTGCGTTGTTCACCGCCTTCATCGCGTGGCCGGTTCCCACCGGCCCCATGTGCTCGATCCGCTTGCCGAAGCACTGCAGCACCGGCAGAGCCCGCTGGAAGGCCGCCTCATCGCCTCCCACCATCACCGTGAGCGTGCCGGCCTCTGCGCCGTTGGTCCCGCCGCTGACCGGCGCGTCAATGAACTGGACGTCGTGCTCGGCAAGCCGGGCAGCGATGCGCCGCGACGTGGCCGGATCGCCGGAGGTGCAGTCCACCAGCATCGCGCCACGGGCGAGCCCCGCCAGGAGTCCGTCCGCTCCTTCGAGCAGCGTCTCGACCTCTGCGGATGTCGGCAGGCAGGTCAGGACGATCTCGGCGTGCGCCGCCGCCGCGCGGGGCGTCGCGGCAGCACGGCCGCCGTGGGCGGCCACAAACTCCTGCGCCCGTGCGGCAGTCCGGTTCCAGACCATGAGATCGTGAGCTTCGGGCAGGTGTGCGGCCATGGGTGTGCCGATCGCTCCCAGGCCGAGGAAGGAAAGTCGCATTTGACGAAGATAGGGACGGCGCAGTACCGTGCGCCATGCCTGCGCGCATCATGCACGTGGACCTGGATGCCTTCTTTGTCGAGGTGTGCCGCCAGCGCTACCCGGAGCTGCGGCACGTCGCCTTGCTGGTCGTGGGCGGGCGGCGCGAGCAGCGTGGCGTGGTCCAGTCCGCCTCCTATGCCGCGCGCCAGGCGGGCGTGCGCTCCGGCATGCCGATCGCGGAGGCCGTCCGCCGCTGCCCGGATGCGACCTTCTTCCAGGGCGACTTCCAGCACTACCGTGAGGCGTCCCTTGCCGTGGCGCACATCCTGCGCGAATTCTCGCCGACCGTCGTCATGGCGTCGCTGGACGAGGCCTACCTCGATTTCACCGGTACCGAGTGGCTGCACCCGGTCTCCCTGCTGGGCGAGGCGGAGCGGATCCGCGACCGGATCCGCGCCGAAACCGGCTTGGCCTCGAGCGTCGGGATCGGCAGCAACCGGATGATTGCCAAGCTCGCGAGCGACCATGCCAAGCCGCGGGGCCTGATGGAGGTGCGGGCCGGCTGGGAAGCGGGGTTTCTTGCCGGGCTTCCACTCGCGGCCCTGCCGGGCGTGGGGCCACGGACGGCCGCGCGCTGGAAGGAGCTCGGCCTGACCGAGGTGTGGCAGGTTCAGGCCATGCCGGAGCCGGCACTCGAACGGCTCATCGGCCGGGACGCCGCGCTGCTCAAGCGCCGCGCCCAGGGGTTTGGCGGGACCACCCTCACCGCCGGACGGCTGCCTCGCTCGGTGAGTCGCGAGACCACCCTGTCGCACGATGCGCGCGATGCCGACCGGCTGGAAGGACTGCTGCTGCTCCTGACCGCCCGGGTGGCGGCGCAACTGCGGGAGGAGCAGCTGATGGCCCGCACCGTCGCCATCAAGGTGCGGCACGACGACTTTCGCACGGTCACGCGGCGGATCACGCTGACGGAACCCACCAACCTCGATGCCGAACTGGCCGGGGCAGCGCGCGGTCTCTTCCGGGCGGCATTCCGGGAGGTGCGCCAGCGGAACCGGGGTGTACGGCTCGTCGGCATCGCGGCCACCAATCTTACGCCCGTGCGATCGCTCGATCTGTTCGAACCGGAAGAACGCACCCGGCTGCGGCAGCTCACTGCCGCCGTGGATGAGGTGCGGGAGCGGTTCGGCTTCGACGCCGTGACGCCGGGACGCCTGCTGCCGTTCCGCCGGAGGCGGAAATAACGGACTACCTGAGGTCCCCGGCCTCGAATCGCAGCCCCACCGTGCCATCCGGTTGTCTCACCCTGGGCCCCAGGTCACGAAAGACGGCGGTCCTGCCCGCGGTATCCCGCACGGCAACCGTGCTGTTGCGGAAGAGCGGGTAGTAGCCCACCGCCATGCGGCGTGCACCGGGCGGGACCGTGCATGGACAGCTGTCGGCACCAGCCAGGCCGGCATTGACGATCACCGTCAACGGACCTCCGGTCGCATTGGTAATGAGCGGTGCGAAGAGCACCATACGGTCCACGACCGGCCTGATAGCGAGGTCCTGCACGCCCGAGGGACCGCCCGCCTGTCCGCTCCCCGTGACGGCCGCGCCAACCGGGAGGCCTCCCAGGGTACGCGGGCGTTCCATCTCCCACTGAACGGCGGTACCGCCCTGCAGCGGCTCCTGCCACTCGGCGCCTGGCGCCAGCAGGCGTTCCGCGCCGCCAGCATGCACGCGCACCGGAAACGCCAGGTGGTTCGTGATCCGGAGCATGGGCCGGTCGAGCAGGCGCCACGCCACGAATGCCACCGCGGCCGCGAACAGCAGCAGCAGAAGCATGGGTGGGATTCTGCGGCGCCCGACCGGGCCGGAATCAGGAACCCCGGTCATCGTCAGCGATTCTTGAAGATGGGAGCGAGCGGATCGCGGGCCCGGTGCTTCCGCGCGGTGGAGTCGGTGGTATCGGGCCTGGTGGCGATCGTGTCCGGAATGGGCTGCGGGGTCTCGAAGCGGAGACCTGGCAGCGGCGCCACGAACCGCGTGGCGGTGTCGGCAGCGGCATCCGGCGGGACGAGCGCCGTCGGCGGCACGAAATCCGCCGGCCGCACCGGAAGAGCGATCTCCCCGGTGGCGGGATTCATGCGGGCGTTCAGCGACTCGAAGACCAGGGTGCGCCCGGTCCGGTCGGTTACCTCCACCGACCGCAACCGATTCATGCGCCGATAACCGAGCGCGAGGCTCCCCCCGGGCGCCGCGCGACAATTGCACGGAAGCACCCTGCCGGCCGAGTCACGGAGCGTCACGACCATCGTGTCCTTCGTGGCGTTCCACAGTCTCGGCATCGCATACCCCTGCGTCGCCGCGGGCGTGATGTCCCGCCTCACCTCTCCCTTCGGTGCCGGCGCCGCGATGGTCCCGCCCAGCGATTCACCGCGCAGATCACCGTCGGCGCCCACCGGGCCGCTGACCCGCCAGCGCGCGTCGAGCGGCGTGCCTCGGGGCAGGTCCATCCGGACCGAATCGCCCGGCGGCACGCTGCGTTCGGCCCCTCCGTTCACCGAGACCTGTACCGGCGCGAGCAGGCCGTTGCGGAGCAGCAGGCGGGGCGGCACGACGCCGACGATGGTCCAGAGCCACCAGGAGAGCGCTGCCGCGGACACCGCCACCACAGCGCCAAGCCCCAGCACTCGCCGACGGCGCGAGTGCCGGCCGGTGCGGGTGACGGACGAGAGCCGCACCGTCGGGTCATCACGGCTGACGCCCGGGATCGCCAGGGTGCCCGTCATCAGGGTCCGGGCCGTGGCCGGCAGTCCCTGGCGCACATCCGCGAGCATCGCACCGGCGTCCGGATACCGGTCCTCCCGGCGCTTCTGCAACCCGCGCACGATCACGACGCGAAGCCAGGCCGGCAGCCGCTGCTCATCATCCGGCAGCGAGGGGGGATCCGCCACCTGCTTGGCGAGAATCTCCCGTGACGAGCTGCCCTCGAAGGGCGGGTGGCCGGTCACCATCTGGGCCAGCACCGCGGCCATCGCATACAGGTCGGCGCGGCCATCCACATCGCGTTCTCCCAGCGCCTGCTCCGGACTCATGTAGGCCGGCGTCCCCAGCAGGCCCGGCTCGGCTCCACCGTCGCTGCCGCGCATCGTCGAGATGCCGAAGTCCACCAGCAGCGGACGCCCGGAGGCGCCGTCCACGATGATGTTGTCGGGCTTGATATCCCGATGGACGATGCCGAGACGGTGGGCATGCTCGAGGGCATCGAGAATCGGGATGGCGACCGCCGCCGCCTGGGCCGGCTCCAGCGGGCCGTTGGCCCGCAGGATGTCGGTAAGGGTCAGTCCCTCGATGAAGGGCATGACATAGAAGACCAGCCCCTCGGCTTCGCCGACGTAGTGGATGGGAACCGTATGCGGATGGCTCAGCTGCGCGATCGCGCGCGCCTCATGCTTGAACCGGGCGGCGGTGTCGGGCCCCCAGTCAATGTCGGTGCGCAGCACCTTGACGGCGAGGGTGCGGCGGAGTTCGGTGTCCTGGACTTCGTACACTTCGGCGAATCCGCCGCGCCCCACCAGGCGGCTGACCCGGAACTGCGACCCGAGCGCCCGGCTCAGGCGCTGGACCATTTCCGGCGCTTCAGGCCGCGACGTCATCCGGCCGCACTGCGGGCACGCCAAGGCGTCGCCCGGCAGGGGCGCACCACAGTTCTCACAAGCTGATGCGGTCACGGTATCGGCAAGGAGGACGGGTTCGCCCACGTCCGCCTCCAATGGCGCAGGGTGCATCAAACGATCACTCGACTTTGAGAAAGGTCGCGGAGTGAGGCGGAGCGTCAAGTGGCCCCGCCGCAGATGAGCAGTCCGATCTGCTTGACGCACTGCCCCGGAACAAGCATACTTGCTGAACAGCAAGCAAGTATGAGGCCATGAAGCTGGACACTGACCGAGAGCGCAACGGCGACCGCACCCGGGACGCCATCCTCGATGCCGCCGCCGCCCTCTTTGCGGAGCGCGGCTATCGCGCCACCTCCCTCGCCGATGTCGGCGCGCGGGCCGGCGTGTCGCGCGGTACCCCGGGCTATTTCTTCGGGAGCAAGGCCGCGCTCTATCAGGCCGTGGTCGCACGGGCCGTGGACGATGTCCGCCAGGCGGTGCACTCGGGCCGGGTCCGGGCGCTGGCCAGCGGGCGGACCGCCGAGGACATTCTCGCCGGCGCGGTGACCGAGTACTTCGACTACCTGCATGCCCATCCGACCTTCGTACGCCTCATCGAACGCGCGGCCCTGGGCGGCGATGACCTGCCCGGCGAACTCCAGCCCGCGGTCGAGGCAGGGCGCGAGGCGCTCGCCGCCATCGCGGCGGAGCTCGGTCTGGATGACACCCCGGGCGGTGAAGCGTCGCAGCTCCTCTTCAGCATCATCTCCCTGTGCTGGTTCTCCGTCGTGCACGATTCGACGGTGGCGCCGGCGGTCGGCGTGGCGCTGGATCAGCCGGCCGATCTCGCCCGCCGCCGTGCGCACGTGACGGCACTCATTCTCGGCGGGTTGCGTGCCCTGCCCGCCCTTTCCGCGGAACCTGACCGATGACCGACACGATGATCCGCCCCGAGCCCGCCACCGCTGCCCCTGCCACCGAGCAGGAGGCGCGCGATGTCGCCGAAGCCGCCCGGGAAAAGGAGTGGACCGCGCCGAGCTTCGTGCGTGAAATGTTCGAGGGGCAGTACCGGCCCGACCTCGTGTATCCCTTCCCCGAGGTGGACCCCGCCGAGCTGGCGCGCGCCGAGCCGTTCATGCAGGGGCTCGAGGCCTTCCTGCGCGAGGAAGTCGATAGTGACCGGATTGACCGGGAAGGGAAAATCCCGCCCGGGAACATCGCCCGTCTTCGGGAGCTGGGTGCCTTCGGCATCAAGATCCCCGTCGAGTATGGCGGCCTGGGACTGAGCCAGACCAGCTACACGCGCGCCATCGGCCTGGTGACCAGCCAGGACGGCAGCCTCACGGCGCTGCTCTCGGCGCACCAGAGCATCGGGCTGCCGCAGCCGCTCAAGCTCTTCGGCACGCCGGAGCAGAAGGCCCGGTATTTCCCCCGTCTGGCGAAGGGGGCGATCAGCGCCTTCGCCCTGACCGAACCGGGCGTCGGCTCGGATCCCGCCGGCGTGTCCACCCATGCCGAGCTCTCGCCCGACGGGACGCACTGGATCCTGAACGGCGAGAAGCTCTGGTGCACCAACGGCACGGTGGCGGAGCTGTTCGTGGTGATGGCCCGCACCGGACCCAAGGCCATCACGGCCTTCATCGTGGAGGCGGACTGGCCGGGGGTGGAAGTCGTCGAGCGGCTGCACTTCATGGGGCTCAAGGCGCTGGAAAACGGCGTGATCCGGTTCACCAACGTCAAGGTGCCGGCGGAAAACGTGCTGTGGGGTGAAGGCAAGGGACTCAAGCTCGCGCTGATCACGCTCAACACCGGGCGGCTGACGTTGCCGGCTTCCTGCCAGACGGCCGGGAAGCGGTGCCTCGAGATCGCGCGGCGGTGGGCCTCCGAGCGGGTCCAGTGGGGGGCCCCGATCGGGAAGCACGACGCGATCGCGAACAAGCTGGGCCGGATGGCCGCCGATGTGTATGCCATGGAGGCGGTCAGCGACCTCGCCAGCGGCATGGCGGACCGGGGCGGTTACGATATCCGGCTCGAAGCCGCCATCGCCAAGATGTGGAATACCGAGACGGCGTGGCGCATCGTGGACGACACCCTGCAGATCAAGGGTGGCCGCGGATACGAGACCGCTGACAGCCTCCGAAGCCGGGGCGAGCGCCCCGACCCGGTGGAGCGGATCATGCGGGACATGCGCATCAACCTGATCTTCGAGGGCTCCAGCGAGATCATGCGGCTGTTCATCGCCCGCGAGGCGGTGGACACTCATCTCAAGGTGGCCGGCGATCTCATCGACCCTCGGACCAGTCGCGGGCAGAAGCTGCGGGCGTTGCTCCGGGCAGCGGCCTTCTATGTCGTCTGGTACCCGAAGCTGTGGCTGGGCTGGGGCTGGTGGCCGCGGTACGGCGGCTGGGGAACATTGGCCACCCATGTCCGGTTCTGCGAGCGCCGTTCCCGCAAGCTGGCCCGGACGCTGTTCCACTGCATGGTGCGGTTCGGGCCGCGGCTGGAGAAACGGCAGATGGTGCTCGGACGCCTGGTGGAAATCGGGGCCGAACTCATGGCGATGAGCGCGGCCTGCGCCAAGGCCCGGCAGGAGTTCGCGCGGAACGGCGGTGACCGCCGGCCGATGGAGCTGGCGGACCTGTTCTGCCACCAGGCCCGGCGGCGAGTGCACGACCGGTTCGAAGATGTGTACTTCAACGACGACGCCCGGACCTACCGGGTGGCGCAGCGGGTCCTGGCCGGCGAGCATGCCTGGCTGGAACGTGGAATCGTGAAGGAGACCACCTGATGCCGACCGCCGAAGGCCGCACCGTGCCCTTCACCGGCCCGGAGGCCATTGACGCCTCGGTGCTGGAGACGTTCTCGTACGACGGGCCGGAGCAGGAGATCGTGACCGAAACGCACGAGTTCAGCGCCGTCTGTCCCTACAGCGGGCTTCCCGATTACGCGCTGCTGCGGCTGAGCTACGTGCCGTCCGACCGCTGCATCGAACTCAAGAGCCTCAAGTACTACGTGATGAGCTATCGCAGCGTGGGGATCTACCAGGAGCATGCCACCGCGCGCCTGGCGGAAGACCTCCAGCACGCCATCGGCGCGAAGCGGCTCACCGTCACCACCATCTACAACATCCGCGGCGGCTTCGAGACCACCTGCAGCGTCACGCTCTGACGCACACGAAAGCATGAAGGCACGA
This sequence comes from Gemmatimonadales bacterium, assembly GCA_035712285.1. Lineage (GTDB taxonomy): Bacteria > Gemmatimonadota > Gemmatimonadetes > Gemmatimonadales > GWC2-71-9 > CAMLHP01. Next base: position 35,769 of record DASTBA010000084.1, read on the forward strand.
ATGTCCTGTTCGTGCCTTCGTGTTTTCGTGCCTTCGTGTCCTACGCTCTTGCCGGAGTCCCCGCCGCCACCTGGGCGCCGGTGGTGCCGTCCGGCAAGGTGCCGGCCGGCGTCATCTTGTCGATCACCTCGGGCAGGATGGTCGCGAGCTTCGCCGACATCTGGTCCGGCGACATGCCGGTCAGCTGCGACAGCTTCTGCAGCCGGTCCGGACCCAGCACTTTCTGCAGCTCCGCGGGTGAGACGGCCTGATTGACGCCGGTGCTCACCCAGCTTCCCACCTTGGCGCCGAGCCCGTTCTTCTGGAAGTCGCCGATCAGCCCCTGCAGGCCGCCGTGCTGCGGATCCTCGACCCACTTCATCACGTGGCCGAGGATCCCCCCGGTGCTGACGCTCGCCACGGTGTCCTTCATCTTGTCGTAGAGTCCCATCGTTACCTCATCGGTTCGTCCTTGAGCCACTGCTTCACGCCACCGTGGCGCGAGCAGGCGCCAACGTGGCGCTGTGCTGCCGAATAGGTCCCGTCGTTGCAGATGGCGGTGGCCTCCGCCGCGGTGATCACGGCGTGCCCTGCATGGGGCGCCGCCCCCGCACCGGCCGGCGCGCGCGCCTGCGGCGCGGCTGCTACCGGGGCCGAGGTCCTCGGTGCCGGTGCGGCCGCCGCTGCCTGGTTGCCATACCACGTCTTGATGCCGTTGTGACCGGAGCAGGCGCCCCGCCTGCTCGCAGCATGACTGTACGTGCCATCGCCGCACGCGGCGGTGGCGCCGGCCGGTGCCTGCGCATGCAGCGGCGGCACGAGCAGGACCAGGGCGGCGAACCAGCCGGCTGCCGCCAGGACCGGGAACCTCAATCTGGCCATCGAGCGACTCCTGTGGGGAGGAAGCGGCGCGGGGTTTCAGAACACGACGGCGCCGGACGTCGAACAGCCGGACCGACAATGAGTCGAGCCGGCTGTTCGACGATCCCCGCCACCTTCCGTTAAGGCATCACGCTTATCGCGCGAGCCCGGGTGAGGGCTTGGCCACCGTCGGCGGCGTCACCGGCCGCGTCTCGCCTCGCGGCAGGAGTACCGGCAGGTTGGCCAGCTCGAATGCGGTCACCGCCATGACCGCCGAGGCCTGCTTCAGGTCGCCAGGCACGGCGTGGTCGTAGGTATCCACCTGCGAGTGATGGGTGTGTCCATAGCCCCGGCTCTCCTGGTCGAAATTCCAGCCCGGCACGCCATAGGGAAGGAACGAGAGGTGGTCGGTGCCACCCTTGTTGCCCTGCCGCACGTTCGTGGCGCCGAGTGACGCCACCGGAGCCAGCAGGTCCTTCCAGAGCTGTTCATCCTGGTTCCGGCCCTGGAGCGCCTGGCCGGTGATCATGCCGGTGCCGTTGTCGAGCACCAGGACGGCCTGGACCTTCGGCATCTCGGCGGCATGCGCGGCCGCATAGGCCGCCGAGCCCAGCAAGCCCTCTTCCTCGCCGCTGAAGAGGATGAACCGGATGGTGCGGCGGGGCTTGAGCCCGGACTGCTGGATCGCCCGGGCCGCCTCGAGCACCACCATGGAGCCGGTCCCGTTGTCGGTCGTGCCGGTGGCGAGATCCCAGCTGTCGAGGTGCGCGCCCAGGATCACCACCTCGTCCGGCTTCTCGCTCCCCCGGATTTCCGCCACGGTGTTCCACTGGGTCACGGGCCTCGTGCCGACGGTGTTCGCGATCGCCGCCTCGAAGCGGGGCGTCACGTTCCGCGCGATGAGCCGCGCGAGCATCGCGTAGTCCTCATGTGCGATGACCAGGTTGGGCAGCGGCGAGACGCGATAGGGGGAGCCGCTCATCGTGAGGAGGGCGAACTCCTTGGCGCCATCGGTCAGCTGGCCCAGGGCGCCGTACTTGCGCAGGAGGTATGGCAGGTCGGTACGGAACTGCTGGCGCCGCTCGGCGGCCGCCCTCGAGGTGTCCGCGCTGGCCCGGAACCGGGCCTGACGTTCCTGCCGCTCGGCCCGCATCGCCGCGGAATCCGCCGCGGTCATCGGCGGGCCGTCGGGATTCCAGATGCTGGCGGGGTCGTTCAGCATGACCCAGGCGCCCTTGATCCGGCCGGCCGCCGCGGCGAGTGATTCGGGGCTCGACCCATCCACCCGCACCACCGGTCCGGCGAGCGCCTTGCCACCGGTGCCCACCGTCCAGGCCCAGCTCGCACCCGAGACCAGGCGATTGAACGGGGCGAGGAGCCGCGCCGTGACGGGGCCCCGCTCCCAGGTGACCCCATATTGCCACGGATCGAGGTCGCCGGAGAGGCCGTAGGCCTTGAACCGGGCCAGCGTCCAGTCGTTGGCCGCGCGCATGGCCGGGGAACCGGTCAGGCGCGGGCCGATGACGTCGGACAGGTACTCGAGATTGGCCATGACCTCCGAATGGTCCATGGCCTGGGCGATGATGGCGCCCGCGCCGCTGGTGTCCACCGTCTGGGCACGGAGCGGGAGGGCGATGAACAGACTGGCGGCGAACAGGGCGGAATGTCGCATGCGGTGTGTCTCCAGCGAGTGTTGAAGGGAGGGCTGCCCGGAACTACGCACACACAAGGCGATTTGCTGCGCACCGGCCGAGGCGGTGCCAAGTTGACCGCTCTCCCGTGCCTACTATCTTTGCCGCAGCCAACCCACCCCGCCATCACGGCGGATCAGAGGAACGTGACGTGTCCAAGAATACGCTGTCTATCACTGACAACCGCACCGGCAAGTCCTACGAGGTCCCGGTCGAGGATGGGACCATCCGCGCCATGGACCTGCGCCAGATCAAGACGGCTGATGACGATTTCGGCCTGATGACCTACGATCCGGCCTACATGAACACGGCGGCCTGCCGGAGCGCCATCACCTTCATCGACGGCGACCGCGGGATCCTCCGCTATCGGGGTTACCCGATCGAGGAACTGGCGGACCGGGCCTCGTTCCTCGAGGTCGCCTACCTGCTGGCCGAAGGGGAGCTCCCGACCCGCGCCCAGCTGGACAAGTGGACCGAGGACATCCGCTACCATACCTACGTCCACACCAACATCATCCGCTTCATGGACGGGTTCCGCTATGACGCGCACCCGATGGGGATGCTGCTGGGGGCCGTCGGCGCACTGAGCACCTTCTACCCCGACGCCAAGGACATCCACGACCCGGCCAACCGCTACATCCAGCGGGTCCGGCTGATGGCCAAGATGCCGACGCTCGCGGCCTTCGTCTTCCGCCATGCGCGCGGGCTCCCCTACGAATTCCCGCGAAACGACCTGGACTACATCGGCAACTACGTCAACATGACGTTCAGCATCGGCGGGCAGCACAAGCCCAACAAGGTGCTGCAGCGCGCGCTCGAGATCCTGCTCATCCTGCATGCCGACCATGAGCAGAACTGCTCCACCAGCGCGGTGCGCGCCGTGGGGTCGTCGGCGGTGGATCCGTTCAGCGCCATCTCGGCCGGCATCGCGGCGCTCTATGGCCCGCTGCACGGCGGCGCCAACGAGGCGGTGCTCCGGATGCTGGATGACATCGGCGACCGGAAGAACATTCCCGCCTTCATCGAGAAGGTGAAGAGCGGCGAGGGCCGGCTCATGGGCTTCGGCCACCGGGTGTACAAGTCGTACGACCCGCGCGCCAAGCTCATCAAGCGCGTGGCGGACGAGGTGTTCGCGCAGACGGGACTCAACCCCAAGCTCGAGCTGGCCCTGGAACTCGAGAAGATCGCCCTCTCGGACGACTACTTCGTCAAGCGGAAGCTGTACCCGAACGTGGACTTCTACTCCGGCCTGATCTACCAGGCGATGGGCTATCCGGCCGACTACTTCACAGTGCTGTTCGCCCTGGGCCGGATGCCGGGCTGGCTGGCGCAGTGGGAGGAGATGCTGTCGGACAAGGAGCAGAAGATCGCCCGGCCGCGGCAGATCTACACCGGGGCGGCAAAGCGGGAATTCGTGCCGATCGAACGGCGGTAGGCGCGGGCGGGACCGCAACGCGAGCAGGGGCGCATCGCGAGCAGGGGCGCAACGCGTTGCGCCCCTGCTCGCGATCGGATTCTATGCCCCCTCCAGGTACGTATATCCCTCCAGCCCCGCCACATAATCCGCGATGAACGTGTTGGCCTCTTCCCGGGAGAGGCCGCTGGCCGCGCCCACCTTGCGCCGGAAGGTCGTCAGCAGGTCGCCGGCGTGGAACTGCACGTAGTTGAGGACTTCCGTCACCGTGTCGCCATGCACCAGGTCGGTGATCTCGTAGGCGCCATCGGGCGTCAGCGAGACGTGGACGGCGTTGGTGTCGCCGAACAGGTTGTGCAGGTCGCCCAGGATCTCCTGGTAGGCGCCGGTGAGGAAGATGCCGAGGATGTAGGGCTCCCCCTCGGCCACCACGTGCAGTTCGAGTGACGGCTTCCCCTTCCGGCCACCGGTGAACCGGTCGATCACGCCGTCGGAATCGCAGGTGACGTCCTGCAGCGTCCCGCGCCGGGTGGGGCGCTCGTCCAGCCGGTGGATCGGCATGATCGGGAACAGCTGGTCGATGGCCCAGTTGTCGGGCAGCGACTGGAAGACCGAGAAGTTGCAGAAGTACCGGTCCACCAGGGTGGCGTCGATGTGGGCCGTGATCTCGGGATAGGCGGCACGGTCCTCCCCCAGCACGTTCTGGATGGCCGTGAGGGTGCAGTGGTAGAGCTGCTCCGCCTCGGCCTTCTCCCGGAGCGAGAAGGCGCCGCTGGCGAAATTCTCGTTGGTGCGCTCCTTGGCGAAGAGCGCGTCGTGGAAGACTTCGTCCACCCGCTCCAGGGTCAGCGTGTCCAGGTTGTCCTTGAGCTCCCGGAGCAGTGGGTGCGCATCCTCCGCCAGCACCGGCTGCACCGGCTCCACCTGGGATTCCACGTCGATCACGTTCACCAGCAGCAGCGAGTGGTGCGCCGTCAGCGCCCGGCCCGACTCCGAGATGAGGTGCGGCATCGGCAGGTCGTGCTCGCGGCAGGTGGCGCCGATGGTGTACACCACGTCGTTCGCATACTCGCGCATCGTGTAGTTGACGCTGGCGGTCCGGGTCGAGCGGGACCCGTCGTAGTCCACGCCCAGGCCGCCGCCGACATCCACGTGCGTCACCGCGAAGCCCATCGCATGCAGCTCCGCGTAGATGCGCGCGATCTCCGCGAGCCCCGCCTTCACGAATCGGATGTCCGTGATCTGGCTGCCGAGGTGGAAATGCACCAGCCGGAGGCGGTCCTTCCGGCCGGCCGCCGCCAGCCGGTCGAGCAGCCGCATGAGCTCCACCGCGCTGAGGCCGAACTTGCTCTTCTCCCCGCCGCTCTTGGCCCAGCGCCCCGAGCCCTCGGTGGCGAGCTTGATCCGCACCCCGATGCTGGGCTCCACGTTCAGCTCCGCCGCCACCCGGAGCAGCACGTCCAGCTCGTGCAGCTGCTCGATCACCACGAACACCTCGTGGCCGAGCTTCTGGCCCATGAGGGCGAGGCGCATGAATTCCTCGTCCTTGTAGCCGTTGCAGACGATCACGTGGCGGGCGCTCTCGTTGAGGCCCAGCACCGCCATCAGCTCCGGCTTGCTGCCGCACTCCAGGCCGACGCCGTGCGGCGCCCCGAACTCGACGATCTCCTGCACCACGTGCCGCTGCTGGTTCACCTTGATCGGATAGACCGTGGTGTAGGTCCCCTCGTAGCCGAACTCCTGGATGGCGCTCTGGAACTTGGTGGCAAGGGTGCCGATGCGGCTCTTGAGGATCTCGGAGAAGCGGATCAGCAGCGGCAGGCCCACGCCCTGCGCCTGCAGGTCCATCGCGAGGTGGTAGAGGTCCAGCCCGCGGTCCTTCTTGGCATCCGGGTGCACCGTGACGTGCCCGTCGGCACTCACCCGGAAGTAGCCCAGGCCCCACCCGGTCATGTTGTAGAGCTTTTCGGCGTCCTTCGGTGTCCAGGTGCCGGGGGTGATGGCGGTCGTGGCGATGGTTCGACCCTCGATTGGCGTAGTGGGCGGAAAACGTAACGACAGAATCCCGGCGATGAAAGCCGATGCAGTGTCGTGCCGGGGAGCAACACGACGGCGACACCCTATGGCGCGCCCCCCGCGGCGCCGTTGCCACACCCGGTCTCGGCCGGTTCCCGGGGAACGTCGCCGCGAATGCTGGCAGGGTCGGTGCATGCACCCTAACCGATTGCACGAGCATCAGTTGAACGGATGCCGGAGCGGCAGGAGGAAGGGGCACGAAGCTCGCTTCATGATCCGGCGCACGAAGCACCGCGGTACGGGTGCAGTGAAGCAGGTTGCAGTCACCAATTTCTGCTCCAGGAGAGCAACGACTCTATGGTCACCCCAGGTATGCTGTCGGGCCACCGGGTACCCGAGAACGTGCGTGTGGATTTCGATGTCGTGATTGCCCGCGCGTGGCAGGCGCTGGCACTGGCCCATGAAGAGGCGCTCGTGACCTTCGTGCGGCGGGTCAGCCCGCGGATCGGGACCGAGGCCGCCCTGCAGCGCTATTTCCGTGAAGTGGCGGTGCCGCTCGAGATGCGGGAGACCGTCCGGACCCGCGCCCTGCTGGCACTGACGCCGGACGAGCGGCGCCGCGGTGCGGAAGACAGCGAGGGCTGGAACTTGCTTCGTCCCGACCAGCTGGTCGGCGCGGTCCGGCGGCGCACCCGGTTCGTCGAGGAGACGACGCTGGCACTCAAGCTGGCCGCCGCTGCCGCCGAAGAGTCGCTCACCACCACCCACGTCCGGATGGCGCTGGAGACGGCGCACGTGCTGAGTGGCTCGATCCCGGTGGACGAGTCCATCATGCATTACATCCGGTCGTTCCGCCTGGCCAATGCCTCGGCGCAGGTGGTGTTCCAGCGGGCCATGGCGCAGCTGGCCGATCTCGATGTGGAGGTCACCGCCGAGCTGCCGGTGATCGAGGCACCCCGGCCGCGCCGCCTGGCGTCGCTCACCGTGCTGGGGCTGCGCGCCGGCTGATGCTGTTCTGACGCGCCGGGGGTAAGATTCAGGCATGGCCTGGTCTTTCCCCATCGCGCGGATCGGCGGGACAGTCGTGAAGGTCCACGTGACCTTCCTGCTGCTGCTCGGCTTCTTCCTCGTGGCCGGCGGCCTCGCCGCCGTCGGCCTCATCCTCGCCGTCTTCGCCTGCGTCCTCCTCCACGAATTCGGGCACGTGCTCATGGCACGCCGCTTTGGCGTGCGCACACCCGATGTGATCCTGCTCCCGATCGGCGGGCTGGCGCGCCTCGAGCGCATGCCGGAGGAACCCCGGCAGGAACTGCTGATCGCGCTGGCCGGGCCGGTGGTGACACTGCTGCTGGCCGTGATCTTCTATGCCCTGCTCCGGGTGGCGGGCACGGTGCCCCCGCTCCTTCCGTCACTCGAAGTGCAGGCCGGCTCGGTGCTGGGGGAGCTGTACAGCATCAACGTGCTGCTCCTGCTGTTCAACCTGATTCCCGCGTTTCCCATGGACGGCGGGCGGGTCCTGCGCGCGCTCCTGGCTGCGCGGCAGGGGCTCCCCCGTGCCACCCGGATCGCCGCGACCGTGGGCCAGGTGCTCGCGTTCGGGCTCGGGTTCGCGGCGCTCATGAGCGGCAACATTCTCCTGCTGCTCATCGCGTTCTTCGTCTTCATCGGTGCCGGAGGGGAGGCCGCCGCGGTCGAGACCCGCGAGGCGGGGCGCGGCCTCACGGTGCGCGAGATGATGGTGACGGACTTCCGCACCCTGCCGGCCTGGGCCACGCTCCGGGACGCAGCCGAATTGCTCGTGGCCTCCGATCAGCGGGAATTCCCGGTGGTGGACAACGCCGGCGCGGTGGTGGGCATTCTCTCGCGGGACGACCTGGTGAAGGGACTGTCACAGCGGGGGCCGGATGCACTGGCCCGGGAGGCGCTCGCGGGACCGAGCGCGCCGATCGCCGCGACCGTGGCGTTCGAGCCGGCGCTGGCGGCGCTGCAGGCGAGCGGGAGGAGCGCGCTGCCTGTGATGGAGAACGGACGGCTGATCGGGATGCTGACCCGGGACAACATCACCGACCTCGTGCTGGTGCGGCGGGCGGTGGCGCGGCCGTAGGGGTCGCCTGTAGGGGCCGCCGGCCGGCGGCCCCTACAGGCCGTCTTCCAGCTTGGCGAGATCCGCCTCCAGGTCCGGGCCCGGGTCGCGTGGGCGGCGCCAGTACCACCATTCGCGCTCCGGTTCCCATCCCTCGTCCCGTGCCACGTCCTCACCCCAGAGACATTGATCGAGCGGCTCGGTGAGCATCCGGAAACGCTTGTCGCTTGCCGCGATCTCCTCCTTGATCTTGCCGGCTTCCGCCTTGGGCAGGTGGCCGAGAGCGCCGGCCAGGAGGGTGCGGGTATCCATGTCGTTGAGGTAGTCGTCCAGGGTGTAGGGATAGTGGTCCTCGAGCGAGTGAACGACCTCCTGCCAGCGCTCGACCAGGCCCGGCACCCCGGCACGCACGATGTGCGCGGGGCAGCCCCTGGCCCGGAGCCAGTCGCGCACGGGATCGGAGCGTTTGGTGGTCATGGGCCATATCCTCCCTTCGGTTCAGTCGCCGCGGCGTGCCGCCTGTCGCCGAAAATACCGCCCCCCGTCATTGGGGCGGAAGAAGGTCCGGATGGTGCCGTCGCGGTCGAACGCGATGAAGCTGCCGGTGGCGGTGTCGAACCGGGTGACGACCGAATCCGCCCGCCGGATCTCGAGCACCGTCGCCGACACCGGCGCATCGCGCAGCGCCTGCGCCTGGTGCAGGTATTCGTCCATCGTGATGCGGCCGAACTCCCGGCCGTGCTTTCCGTAGTGGAGGCGTAGCAGCTCCGGCGTGCGGAAACCGCGGCCGCTCACGACCGAGGCGGCCCCGGACGTTGCCGTCACCCGATCCCGATGCGGCGCCTGCAGCACCGCCATCAGCACCACGAGCAGTGCGGCGCCCAACGCCACGAATGCGGGCAGTGCGCGACGACCGCGGGGCGGCACGACACTCATCGGGGTCCACCTCCCAGGCGGGCCAGCCCCTCCCTCGCGAAACGGTCGTCGGGCGCCTGACGCAGCACCGCCTGAAACTCCGCCTGCGCCCGCGTCACGTCACCCGTGGCGGCGAGTGCGACGGCCAGGGCGTTCCGCAGCGTGATCGCAGTAGTATCCAGCGCCACCGCCTGGCGAAGCGCTGACACCGCCTCGTGCGGCCGGTTCGCCTCGAACAGCGCCCGGCCGAGATTATACCAGGCGTGCGCCGAATTCGGCGTCTGGGCCACCAGAGTCCGGAACACGGAAGCAGCCTCGACTGACTGCCCGCTCATCGCCAGCGCCGCTCCGAGGTTCAGTTCGGCCTGCAGGTGGCCTGGACGGCGGGCCAGAACCTCTCGATAGATTCCGATCGCCTCCGGCAGTCGACCCTGCCTGAGCCGCACCGTCCCTAGCGCATACATGGCATCCGGACTGCCCGGCTCCTGATCCAGTTGATGCCGGGCCATCGTCTCTTCCAGCGCGATGCGGCGGGCCGGATCCAGATCCACTTGCAGGGAAAGCGTTGCCATCTCGTCGTGCGAGCCGTTGCCGTGCATGACCCTGCGGGGAGGCCGGTTGGGATTCCGGGGATTGGAAGCCGAGTTGTCATAGACGTACCGCATGACCAGACGGGTGCCGGCCGGCAGATCGAGAGGCGCCGCAAACCGGTACTGGTCCTGCCAGAAGAAATTCCAGTCGTCAATGCGGAGAAGCGTATCGACCTTCCCGCCAGGAAGGTCGGCGGTCACCCGCATCTGGCGGGCCAGGAAGTGAGCGTGAGGGTAGATGCTGAGGGCGCGCACCGGCACCGGCAGGGTGAGGCTGTCGCTCACGGCATAGGCCGAGTCCCCCGCCGGAATGTCGATGTGCGCCGCCTTCAGGAGCACCACGGCCAGCGGGCGCGCCGGCGGAACGGGTGTGAAGTACAGGCCGATGCGGGGCCGTACCGAGCGTGCAGTGTCGGTCGGCGGCAGGTGCACCTGCACGATCAAGTCGCTTTCCGGAGGAAGAACCCACGCCAGGCTCTCGGGTTCGACGGCCGGCAACTTGCCCGGAGTCCAGGCCAGGAAGTGCCCGTCCGGAGGCTCCGAGGCGCCCATATCCATGCCGCCGAACCCCGGCTGCCCATCCTTCCCGGCCAGCGCCCGCGATGCGCGTTCGGGGTCGAGCTGGATGATCGCGTGATGCACAGCACCGCCAGGCCCGGGGGAGAACTCGACCGCGTGGACAAACCGTTCACTGGCAAGTGGCACCGGAATGATGAGGTTGCGGAAGACATCGGTCGCGTGCGCCGGCTGCGTGAATGGCTCTGTCGCCTCCACCACGAGGTCGGGAGTGCCAAGCTGCCATTCACTGTGCCAAGGTGCCGCGGTCGCCGCCGAATCCGTCACCGCGCGCTCACCGCGTGGAGCGCCGGCCGCCGCCCAGTCCGCGAGCAGCTGCCGCTCCTTCGCTGAAAGCCGCCGGTCGCCGGCGAACCAGCCCGGAGCCGCCACCGGCAGCCACGGTGGCATGCGCCGTGCCTCGACTGCCGCGCGAACCGCACCGGCGTACTGCTTCGCGTCTGCATAAGTGGCGAGACTGAAGGGAGCGATCCCTCCCTGATGATGACAGGCCATGCAGCGCTCGGCCACAACCGGCTCGACCTGCCCGGTCCACGTGGGCGCATTGGCCATTGAGGCATGCTCTGGCCGGGCTTCGCAGCCGACCAGGACGCAGGTACCGATTATTGCGATCGCGGCCGGCTGCCAGTTCAGGATCACTTGCACTCGCCTTTCCGATAGGCACTGGGTATACACAACCGATTCCTGCCCCCCCAAAGCCCGGCCTTGGCCATCCTCGCCCTCCGCTCCGCCCGTTCCAGGCGCTCGACATATCGCACGTCCGGTGGCACTGTATAGAGCACGGCCCAGCCACTGGCCACCATGCGCTCGTTCACCAGCGTGTCGCCCCGCCACACCCACGCGAGCTGCCGTCCGTAACGGTCGGTGCGCGACACATCCCGCTCGAGACGCACCGTGTCCCCCAGCGGCAGCCAGCGCGCGAGGCGGGCGGTGGCGGAATCATGGATCACCCCCTGGCCGCGTTCCGGTGCGTCGAATCCGATCGGGCGCACCTTGACGCCGCCCCGGCACCAGAAGGTGTCGCCGTCCACGATCCGGCTGACGACGCAGGCGACGATCGCCTGCGCCCGGACCGGACGGGACCATACGGCCAGCAACAGAAGAACCCACAGGCTTCGCATGGCTGATCCCGAGAAGAAACCCGGCGGTATCGTGGAACGCACCGCGGCCGTGCCGGCCAGCCCGGAACAGGTCTACACCTGGCTCACGCGGGCCGGCGCGCTCCAGCACCTGCTGCCGCCCTGGAGCGGGGCGCGGGTGATGGAACAGCCGCCCGCCATCGCGGACGGGGCGCGGGTCGGACTGGCGCTGCCGGCCGGTCCGCTCACGCTACGCTGGGCGGCCCGCTACCGCAACACCATCCCCGGCCGCCAGTTCGTCGCCGAGCAGGTGAGCGGCCCCTTCCGCCGATGGGTGCACCTGCACCGGATGACGCCGGAAGACAACGGATACACCCAGGTACTCGACCGCGTCGAGTTCGATCTGCCGCTGGGCCATGCCGGCCGGCTCGCGGCCCCGCTGGTACGCCGCCGGATCGGTCGCCTGCTCGATTATCGTCACGCCGTGCTGGCCGACGAATTCCGGCAGGGCATGCCGGCGCAGCCGCTCCGGGTCGCGGTCACCGGTGCCACCGGATTCATCGGCTCCCGGCTGGTGCCGGCGCTCCGGGCGGCCGGCCACTCGGTACGTCGCATCGTCCGGCATAATCCGACGGGCGATGACATCGTCTGGGATCCGGACGCCGGCCTGCTCGATGCCCGCCAGCTCGAGGGCACCGACGCCGTGATCCACCTGGCGGGTGCGAGCATTGCCGGCGGGCGCTGGACCGCGGAGCGCAAGGCGGTGCTGGTCCGGAGCCGCACGGCCGGCACGGCCCTGCTCGCACGCACGCTGGCACGTCTCGCCCGGAGGCCTGCGGTGCTCGTCTCCATGTCCGCGGCCGGGTACTACGGTGATCGCGGTGATACCGGTCTCACCGAATCCAGCGAGCCGGGCGACGATTTCCTGGCCACGACCGCTACCGCGTGGGAAGCGAGCGCCAACCCCGCGCGGGAGGCCGGGATCCGCGTGGTGCATCCGCGTCCGCAACTCGTCCTGTCGCCGGCCGGCGGCGCCCTTCCGCGCCTGGCCCTGCCGATCCGGCTGGGCGCCGGCGGGCGCCTGGGAACCGGGCGGCAGTGGATCAGCTGGATTGCGCTCGACGACGTGCTCGGCGCCCTGCGCTACATGATCGAGCACGATGACCTGCACGGCCCCGTGAACCTCGTGGCGCCCGAGGCGATAACCAACGCCGCATTCATGCACACCCTCGGCCGGGTGCTCCACCGGCCGTCACGAATCCCGGCGCCAGCGTTTGCGCTCCGCCTCCTGCTTGGCGAAATGGCCGACGCCCTGCTGCTCGCCAGCCAGCGTGTCGGACCGGCGGCGCTCGCACGGAGCGGGTATCGCATGCGATATCCGGAACTGGAGGGGGCATTGAGGCATGTGATGGGGCAGTAGAGGCGGCCTGCAGGCCGCCCCTGCTATTTTCTCCCAGCATGTCCGCCCCGCGCGCCGTCGTGCTGCTCTCCGGCGGCATGGATTCCGCCACCGCCGCCGCCATCGCGCGAGCCGACGGCTTCCTCCTGCATGCCCTCACCGTGCGCTACGGCCAGCGGCACGCGGTGGAACTCGAAGCCGCCCGCCGGGTGGCGCGTGCGCTGGGCGTCGTGGAGCATCGGGCCGTGGACGTGGGCCTCGATGCCATCGGCGGCTCGGCGCTGACCGACGCGATTCCGGTGCCGATGGACCGCGCCGCAAGCGCCCTGGGCTCGGACATCCCCGCCACCTACGTGCCGGCCCGGAATACCGTCTTTCTGTCGCTGGCGCTGGGCCATGCCGAGGTGGTGGGCGCGTTCGACATCGTCATCGGCGCGAATGCGCTCGATTACAGCGGCTATCCCGATTGCCGCCCGGAGTATCTCGCCGCCTTCGAGCGGCTGGCCAACCTTGCCACGCGAGCCGGTGCCGAAGGCCGCGGGCACTTCACGGTGCATGCTCCCCTGCTGCAGCTGACCAAGCGGGAGATCGTCCAGCGCGGCGCCGCACTGGGGGTGGATTTCTCCCTGACCCACACCTGCTATGCCCCCGACGAGGCCGGACGCGCCTGCGGCCGCTGCGATGCCTGCCAGCTGCGCCTCAAGGGATTTCGGGAAGCGGGAATGGAAGACCCGGTGCGATATCGCCCCGCGCCGTAGGGGCGCAACGCCTTGCGCCCCTGCGACGCGGGGCGCCCGATGCCACGAGTATATTTCCGCCATGTCGTACGCCGTCAAGGAAATCTTCTATACCCTGCAGGGCGAGGGCGTTCACACCGGCCGCCCGGCGGTCTTCTGCCGCTTCGCGGGGTGCAATCTCTGGAATGGCCGCGAAGAGGATCGTGCGTCGGCCGTCTGCACCTTCTGCGACACCGATTTCACCGGCACCGACGGTGACGGCGGCGGGAAATTCCCGTCGCCCGAATCGCTGGCCGCGGCGGTGGCCAGTGCGTGGCCGGCCGGAGGGTCCGCCAGCCGGTTCGTCGTCTGCACCGGCGGGGAACCGCTGCTGCAGCTCGACGAGAAGCTGGTGCAGGCGCTCCACGACCGTGGCTTCACCGTCGCCGTGGAAACCAACGGTACCCAGGCGGCGCCCCCGGGCGTGGACTGGATCTGCGTGAGCCCGAAGGCGGAGGCGCCCCTGGTCCTGGCCACCGGCGACGAACTGAAGCTGGTCTACCCGCAGGAAGCGGCGCCCCCGGACCGGTTCGCCGCCCTGCCGTTCACGCATTTCTTCCTGCAGCCGATGGACGGGCCCCGCCTCGAGGAAAACACCGCCCTGGCGCTGGAGTATTGCCTCGCCCACCCGCAGTGGCGCCTGAGCCTCCAGACCCACAAGCTGCTCGGCATCCGGTGAAGGCCTATTCCGACCGGCTGAGCCACGCCTTCGCCTTCTCCGCGAAGCACTACGGCAACCGTGCACCGGCGGTCAACACCCCGGCCTACCTGGCGCACCCGGCCAACGTGGCCGTGATTCTCGCGCGGCACGACGCCGACGAGCTCACCCTGGTGGCGAGCGTGCTGCACCACGTGCTCGAGGAGAGCCAGGGACGCCAGCGCGCCGAGCTGGAGAGCAAGATCGCCGGCAAGTTCGGGCCGGTGGTGCTGGCGGTGGCGCGCGAGGCGCTGGAGCCGCGCTACGACCCGGGCGCCGGCGAGGGCGCCTGGCACGAGAGCCGGCGCACCTACCTCGCCATGCTGGCGGACGCCTCGCCCCGGGCGCTCGACATCTGCGCCGCGGACGAGCTGCAGCGGTGCGGCGACCTGGCGGCGACCATCCGGCGCCTCGGTGCGGAGTATGTGCGTGCGGCGGCGCGGGTGTCGTCCGAAGAGACCATCTGGTGGTACCGCGCACTGGTGGAGCAGCTGAGCACGCGGCCGGACTGGCCCTCGCACGCCCTGCTCGAAGAATTGCGTCATGCCAGTGCCGCCCTGCTGCACTGTCTCAGGCCATTCGGAGATCCTGGATGAATCGTCGTTTCGTCACCGCGAGTCTCGTGACCCTCGCCCTGGCCGGGGCCTGCATGCCGCCGGCCCCGGCGCCGACCCGCCCGCTCCGGTTCCTGTCCGTCAACGACGTCTATGTGCTGGATACGCTGACGGACGGCAGCGGCGGGCTGGCGCGGGTCGTGACGGTCCGGAACCGCGTGGCCACCGAGGGGCCCGTGATCTTCACGCTGGCGGGCGACGTGCTCTCCCCCAGCCTGCTCAGCAAGTACTACCACGGCGCCCAGATGGTGAGCGCGCTCAACGCCGCCCGCCTCGATTATGCCACCTTCGGCAATCACGAATTCGAGATCCCCCGTGACACCCTGGTGGCCCGGATCCGGGAATCGAAATTCAAGTGGCTCTCCGCCAACTGCGTGGAGGCATCCGGCCAGCCGTTCCCCGGCGTCCTCGCGTGGGACACCGTCCACACGCAGGGGACGGTCGTTGGCATCTTCGGGCTCACGATTCCGGAACCGGACTATCGCCCGTGGGTCCGCTGCGGCGATCCCGACAGCGCCGCCCACGCCGCCATCGATACCCTGGGCAAGGTGGGGGCGAAATTCATCGTGGCGCTCACCCACCAGGCGCTGGCCACCGACGAGGCCCTGCTCCGCCGCGAGCCGGCCCTCGACCTGGTGCTCGGCGGGCATGAGCACGAGAACCATGACGAGCTGGTCAACGGGCGCCACGTGGTGAAGGCGGATGCGAACTCGCGGAGCGCGCAGTTCGTGACCGTCTGGGGTTCAGCCGGCGCCTGGCGCCAGCAGCCGATCCTGGTCCGGATGGATGCGCGGATACCGCCCGATACGCTGGTGCAGCGCGTGGTCCGGAACTGGGACGACAGTCTCAAGGCGCGCCTCGGACCGGAAGAGACGATCGGTACGGCCACCGGCCCGGTCGAGGCCCGGGATGCCGTCTCCCGCCGGCAGGAGAGCGCCATCGGGGATATCGTGACCGACGCCATGCGATGGGGACATGGCGCGGACGTGGCGCTGCTGAACGCCGGCACGCTGCGGCTGGATGATGTGATCCCGCCCGGCCCGGTCACCAATTACACGCTGGAATCGCTCTTCCTGTTTTCGGACGACGCGCGCAGCGTGAAGTTCCCGCTCAGCGGCGTGCGCCTGCGCGAACTCCTGGAGCACAGCGTCGCCAGCGTGGGGTCGGGGCCATTCCTGCAGGTCTCGGGCATCCGGTTCACCTACGACCCGTCGGCCGCGAGCGGCAAGCGCATCGTGGGTGCCGTCGCCCGGAGCGACGGGCGGCCGATCCTGCCGGACGACACCGTGACGGTGGCCTTCGACGTCTATCCCGCCTGCGAGTCGGGCGATGGGTACCGGGTGCCGGAAGCACAGGCGGCGTGTGCGGCCTGGCAACAGGCGCCGCGCGCAGCGGACCTGGTACGGCGCTATGTGAACGAGGAACTAGGCGGCAAGTTCGTGGCGCCGGTCGCGGACCGGATCACCCGCGTCGGGGGCTGAAAAACACAAATCCCGGCGGGCAGAATGCCCGGCCGGGAAGAGGCTGGTCTTAGCCGATTTTCATCACCCAGGCGGCAAGACCGGAAATCCCTGGGGCCCCAAGGGGCTATGTCCTTGGGCCTAAGCATAACCAGCAGTGTCGGTTGCCGCAAGGGGTGCGCTCCCCCGAGGGCATGCTTTTCGCTATCTTCCCCCGCATGCCCCTCCCCCAGACCTTCCAACTGACCGCCATCCCGAGTGCCTTCGCCGCCGCCTGCCGGATGTCCCGGACGGAGGGCGAGCTCTTCGAGCGATGCCGGGCGGTCCTCGTCCGCCGCTTCGAATCGGACCTGATCTGGTTCGAAGTGAGCATGCCCGATGGCAGCCTCGAGCGGGTCGGGCCGGGAGTCGGGGCCGAGGAAGCGACCGAGATCGCCCGGCTGGCAAGCGGCTCTACCGAAGTCGCCATCCGGGCGTCGGGCGAGACCGCGGCGGAGCTTCGTGGCATGGCCATGCCGCTGGCGCTCGGCCTGAGCGTGGTGA
Source organism: Gemmatimonadales bacterium (assembly GCA_035712285.1). Classification (GTDB taxonomy): domain Bacteria; phylum Gemmatimonadota; class Gemmatimonadetes; order Gemmatimonadales; family GWC2-71-9; genus CAMLHP01. The sequence continues at coordinate 52,462 of DASTBA010000084.1, forward strand.
TCGAGCTTCGCGGCATCCTGCTCGACCGCCAGGCGGCGCTCGATGACTCGGCGTTCCAGCTGCAGGCGCTCCGCCAGGTCGCCCGCCTCCTGTCATCGGTGCATTCGGCCGACGAGACCGCCCAGCTCATTCTCGATTTCATGGCTGAGGTGTTCTTCGCCTGGTGGGCGTGCCTCTTCCGGCCGCAGGGCGAGCATTACGTCCCCACCGTGAGCCGCGCATTGAACGAGCGCTCCAGTTGCGAGAGCATCCCGAAGGCGGCCCTGGACGAGGCGCTGCCCACCGGCAGTGCGGCCGCGGGCGTCACCGACGTGGCGCTGGCGCGCCTGGTGGGTGATGACGCCCGGCTGGTCGTGCCGCTCGATGCCGGCGCGGAGCGGATGGCGGTCCTGGTCCTCGGCCCGCGGATCAGCCAGCGCGAATACGGCACGCCGGAGCTGGAGCTCGCCGGCACCCTGTCGTTCGCCGCGGCCATCGCCCTCAAGAACGCGGAGCTGGTGGAGCAGCTGCAGAGCGCCGCCACCACCGATGAACTGACCGGCCTCTACAATCGCCGCGCGCTGGAAGACCGGATGGCGGCGGAAATCTCGCGCAGTCTCCGCCACCAGCTGCACACGAGCGTCCTGCTGGTGGACCTCGATCGCTTCAAGGTGGTCAACGACACGCTGGGACACGCGGCCGGCGACCGGCTGCTCGGGCTCGTGGCCGGCGTGCTGCGCCAGCAGTGCCGCACGCTGGACGTGGTGGGGCGCCTGGGCGGCGACGAATTTCTCGTCGTCCTGCCGATGACCGCGCCGGCGGAGGCGCGGATCTATATCGGCCGCGTCATGGAAAGCCTTCGTGACCTCCACCAGCTCCATCCCGAATTCGGCGCCTGTACCCTCAGCATCGGCATCGCGGAGTCCCCGCGGCACGGCACCACGGTCAGCAGCATCCTGGCCGCCGCCGACAAGGCGCTCTACAAGGCCAAGCGCGGCGGCCGGGATGCCGTCGAGGTGGCCGACGGCTGACCGCATGGTGGACGCCGAGTTCCTCCTGCTGGGTGACGCGCTGTGGCTGGACTTCGTCAACACGGCGCGATACCTCGCCCGCACCGATACCCTGCCCGATCTCGCAGCCTATCATCGCTGGGCCAAGGCGTGCCGGCTGCACTCCGATGCGGACGCCGTGCTCTTCGGCGAGGTACGCCGCCTGCGCGCCCATCTCACCGTGCTGGCGGATGCGCTCGAGACCCACGCGCCCCTGCCCTCCGCTGCGCTCGCGGCGGTGAACCGCTGCCTCGGCCGGCGGGAGGGCTGCGAGCAGCTGGTGCGCGAATCGGGACGGTGGCAGGTGCGGTTCGAGCCCCACGCGGTGCCCCGCGCACTCACCGCCATCGCCCGCTCGGCGGCCCTGACGCTGGCCGATCCGGAGGTCAGGGTCGCCCGGTGCCGCAACACCCGCTGCGCGCTCCGCTTTCTCGACACCTCGCCGCGGCATGACCGGGTGTGGTGTTCCCCGGTCCGGTGCGGCCTCGCCATGACGGTGGACCGCCGCCGCGGAGCGCTTCGGTGAGCATCCCGGCCGGCGGACTGGTCACCGATCCGGCGGGGTTCTTCCAGCGGGTGGACGCCGCGCTGGGGCACCGATATCGCCCGGAGCGCATGGTAGCGGTGTCCCGCGAGCGGGTGCTGTTCAAGGCCGACGACCTCGTGCTCCGGCGCAGCGTGAGCCTCCGCGTGAACTTCTTCACCGGGGAGGCGATCCGCGCCTGGTTCATGCGCGAAGCGGAGGCGCTGGCCCGGCTCAACCATCCGGCCATCCGTCACGTCTACGACGCCGGCGTGATCGGGGACCTCGCCTACCGCGTCGGCACCTGGATTGACGGCGAAGGACTCCGTGACGCGCTCACCCGCGGGCCGCGCCCCATTCCCGTGGTGCACGCGCTCGCCCGCGACCTGCTGAGCGCCCTCGAACACGCGCACAACCGCGGCATCATCCTGCGCCGCATCGTCCCCGCATCGCTGCTCCTCAACCATGAGGGGCATCCCACGGTTACCGATGCCCGCTTCGCCAACTGGACCCTTCCCGCCATCCCGCCCGGCATGGCGCCGACCGGCCTGGCCTTCATGGCCCCCGAGGTGCGGAACGGCGAACCCGGCGACCCGGCGAGCGATGTCTTCGCCGCCGGGGCCATTCTCTACTACGCCCTTACCGGCGTCGAACCGCCGCTGGACGCCGCCACGGTGCGTCCTCCCCACGACCTGCGGCCCATGACGCCCCGCGCCATGGAACGCGTCATTCTCCGCGCGCTGCTGCCGGTGGCCGACGACCGCTACCTCAATGCGGTGGAAATGCTGGAGGACTTCGCGAGCGACGCCGGCTCGTTCGAGATGCCGGCGGTGAGCGTGCCGGCGGCGGGCGGGAACGAAGACCGTGCGCGCTGGGAACAGCGGCTTCGCCGCGCGCTGGGCGACGACTACGAGCTGCTCACGCTCCTTGGCGCGGGCGGCTTCGGCAGCGTCTACCGGGTCCGGGATCTCCACCTCGAGCGCGAGGTGGCGCTCAAGGTGCTGCACCCGCTGCTGACCCAGGACCCGGAGGTGGTCGAGCGCTTCCGCAAGGAGGCGCAGCTCGCCGGCCGGCTCAATCACCTCAACATCGTGAACATCTACGACATCGGCGGGCGGGCGGGGCTCATCTGGTACACCATGGAGCTGATCGAGGGACCGAGCCTGGCGCAGATGGTGGAGAAGGACGGCCCCCTGCCGCTCGCGCGCGTCCTGCGCCTGCTGCGCGAGGCGCTCTCGGCGCTGGCGTACGCCCACTCGCTGGGACTGGTGCACCGCGACCTGAAGCCGGAGAACATGCTCATCGAACGGGACGGGGGACTGCGCATCACCGACTTCGGCCTGGCGCTGGCGCTGCGGGGCGCCGGGAAGCATGGCGGCGCCACGAGCCAGAGCGGGACGCCGCAGTTCGCCAGCCCCGAACAGCTCCTGGGCGAGCGGGTGGATCAGCGCAGCGATCTCTACAGCCTGGCGGCGGTCGCCTGCTTTGCGCTGCTCGGGCGCCCGCCCTTCCTGGGCACCACGCCGGCGCAGATCCTGGCACGCCAGACCACGCGCCAGCTGCCGCCGGTGCACGAGATCCGCTCCGACGTGTCCGAAGCGCTGGAGCGGGTGCTGGCGCGGGCGCTGGATCCGGAGGTGGACAAGCGCTTCCCTTCCGCCGCCGAGTTCCTCCAGGCGGTCAACCGGGCCACCGCCTCGGAGCGCGGACGCCGCAGCAGCGACTGGGCCCGGACGGCCGCCCGCTGGTTCCGGCTGCCGCCATCCGACGACAGCCCCTCTTGACGGCCCGCGGGGAATGTGCAAATTGTATCCCGATTTTGGCCCAGCCCCGGCGTGATCCCTCGGAGAATCTTCCGCTCTCAGGCCCGCTCCCGCTCGGGTCATCATGGTTTGGCCCCTGACGCGGGATCCGCTCGCGACCCAGGGGCAACCATCCGCCCGCCAGTGTGGCGGATGGCGCGGCACAACTTACACGGAGTTGCGTAGCATGGCTCGCATCATCGGCACGGTGAAGTGGTTCAATGACGCGAAGGGCTTCGGCTTCATCACGCCCGAGAACGGGGACAAGGACTGCTTTGTCCATCACACCGCCATCAAGATGGACGGCTTCCGGACGCTCGCCGAGGGCGAGCGGGTGGAGTTCGACATCGTGCAGGGTGCGAAGGGCCCGGCGGCGGAAAACGTCACCAAGCCCAAGTAAGCTCGCCGTCACGTCACGACAGAAGGGGCGGCCACCTGGCCGCCCCTTCTGCATTTCCCCGGGATCCCGCTACTTGTGGCGGTAGGTCACGCGGCCGCGCGTGAGGTCGTACGGCGAGAGCACGACGCTCACCCGGTCGCCCTCGAGCACGCGGATCTTGAACTTGCTCATCTTGCCGGCGGCGTATGCGAGAATGGTATGGCCGTTGTCCAGCTGCACCCGGTAGTTGCGGTCGGGCAGGACTTCGGTCACCACGCCTTCCATCTCGATGCCTTCTTCCTTCGCCATTCGGGCACTCCACAAGGGTCGGGAACGCGGAGCCGGCCCAGGAGGCCGGCCCGGAACAGGGACAAGAGTCGCATGTTTGTGCCCGGAAGGCAACCGATCACGCCGCCCCGAGCGCCTGCCGGAGCCGGGCCATCCGCTCCTCCACCTCCGCCACGAGTGCTGCCAGGTCTCCGGCGTCGAAGGTGAGCCGTACCCCCGCCGCCCGATAGAGTTCGGGCAGCGGACGGGTGGCGCCGAGCGCCAGTCCGCGGCGGTACTGCCGGATGGCGGCCGCACGGTCGCGCCGGGCATTGCGCCACACCTGCAGGGCGCCCAGCTGCGCAATGCCGTACTCGATGTAGTAGAACGGATAGATGAAGATGTGCAGCTGGCGGTACCAGCGCGCCACCCGTGCATCCGTGAGTCCGGTCCAGTCCACGCCGCGCTCGAACCGCGCGCGGATATCCAGCCAGGCCCGGTCCCGTGCCGCCGCATCCTCACCGAGGTTGCTGGTGTAGATCCACGTCTGGAACGCATCCACCGATGCCACGTGCGCGAGCGTGAGCAGCACATCCTCGAGATGCTCCAGCTCCGCACTCGCGGCGTGGGGCGCGTCGTAGAAACCGGCGGGGTCGGCCAGAAACGGCGCAGCCAGGAGTTCCATGGACATGCTGGCCAGCTCGCACGCCTCCGAACCGGGATGCCGCTGCCAGGTGTACGGATGCCCGCGGGCGGCGAGCGCGTGAAAGGCGTGGCCGGCCTCGTGCAGGAGCGTCATCACGTCCTCCGGCACGCCGGCGGCATTCATGAAAATGAACGGCCGCCCCTGGTACTCCAGCGTGGCGCAGTATCCACCCGGGCTCTTGCCGCGCCGGCTGTCCAGGTCGAGCAGCTTCGCGTCACGAAGCAGCTGGAATTCCGCGCCCAGCCCCGGATCCACCGCCGCAAAGGCGCGCTGGGCCCGTTGCGCGAGCTCCTCGCCGTCGCGGAACGGCGCCGGGCCGTCGGGAAGCCACGGGTCCACCTGCGTGTCCCACGGCCGGAGCGTTGCGAGCCCGAGCCTGGTGCGGCGCGCCTCCAGTACCCGCTCCACCGCGGGCACGACCACCTGCTCGATGGCATCGTGCAGCCGCTCGCAGTCCGCAGGCGTGTAGTCGAACCGGTGATAGGCCGGGAAGACGTAGTCGCGGAAGTTGCCGAAGCCGGCGTTCCGGGCCACCCGCTGGCGCAGTTCCACCATCCGGTCCAGAATGCCCGCGAGCTGGTCCCGCTGCTCCAGGTACGGCTGCGACATCGCATGAAACGCCCGTTCCCGCACGGCGCGATCGTCGCGCTTGAGGAACGGCTGGAGCCGGGGCAGCGGCAGCGCCTGCCCCTCCCACTCCGCCGTCATTCCGCCCGTGGCATGCTGGTACTCGGTGGCGAGACCCTCGAGCGTGGCCTGCAGCGGGACGTTGGCCTCGCGGAAGATGTCGCTGTCGGCCTGGAAGCGCTGCAAGGCGGTCTCGAGGCCAGGGCGCGTGAGGCCGCTCGCGAGCAGCCGGCGGGCGAGACCGACGCTCTTTTCCCCCGCCTGCGGAAGGATCTCGGTCGAGAACCGGCGGTGGGCCGCCTCCCTCGCCGCGTCCGCCGTGTCGCAGGTATACGCGATCATGGCTTGCGTGGCCGCCTCGGCCAGCAGCGATTCCAGCGTGGACCAGTCGGCGAGCCACTCGTCCAAACCGTGATCGTCCAGCGGCGCCTCGGCGAGCGCCGCGTAGCAGGGCTCGATGTCTGCCCAGGTGCTGTCGGCCCAGAGCTCGGGCGATGCTGGAAGGCTGGCGATCACGCGCGGTCCCCGGAAAATGTCCGGGCGGAAGATAGCGTCACGTGGGAATGGCCGTTTCCCCGGTCGGGGTGTCGGGCACGTCGGACCTGGGCGCCACGCGCATGGCCAGCAGCGTGACGAACCCGATCAGCGTGGCGGCGAGATAGAAGGGCCAGCCGTGGCCGAGCGACTGGAACGCCCGGTTGCTCGCCACCGGGCCGATCGAGCGCGCCACGCCGGCGAAGGTCTGCGCCACACCCATGGTCACGCCCAGTTCCGCGCGGGGCACCTGACCCGAGATCAGCGCCGTCGTGCTCGGGAAGAGCAATGCGGTACCGATCGGCACCAGCGGCATGACCACGATGGCCAGCACCCAGATGTTGTGCGCCGCCGGGTAGAGGAGCAGGCCCAGGATGAGCGCGACGCAGCCCAGGCGCATCGTTCCCCGTTCGCCCAGCCGGTCCACGATCGGCCCCAGCAGGAGGATGCGCATCACCAGGGAGAGCGCCCCGAAGTACGTGAGGAAGTAGCCGAAGGTGCGCTCGTTGACGCCGAACTCGGCGTTCAGGTAGATCGGCAGCACGCCGGTGAGCGCGGCGAACGCCAGCATGCCGGTGCCGTAGATCCAGATGAGCCGCGAGACCGGGGCATCGGGATGCAGGAAGGTGTGCACCGCCGGTGCCCAGATCGGGCGCCGGGCACGCACGGCGCCGGGCTCCGGTTCGTGGCGGGATTCCGGAAGCCAGCGCCAGGCGAAGAGCGCGTTGAGGATGCAGAGCCCGGCGGCGATGAGTCCCGGTGCGGCGGTGCCGAGATGCCCCGCGAAGGTGCCCAGGATCGGGCCCACGATCACGCCGGCGGAGCTGGCGGAGGAGAGCCAGCCCAGCGCCCGCGCGCGGTCCGCCGGGCGCACCGTATCCGCCACGTAGGCCTGGGCCACGCCGGTGGTGCCGCCGCCGGCACCCTGCACGAGGCGGGAGACAAAGAGCAGCAGCAGCGAGTTGGCGAAGGCGAACACGATGTAGGCGAGGGCGGCCGCGGACAGCCCGATGAGGAGTGCCGGCCGCCGGCCGTACCGGTCGCTGACGCGGCCCCAGAGCGGCGCGGAAACGAGCTGGGCAATGGAGAACGCCGCCAGGATCCAGCCGACCTGCGTCGGCGTCGCGTGCATCCGGAGTGCGTAGAACGGCAGGACCGGCAGGACCAGCATGAAGCCGATCATGTCCACGAACGCGACGCCGATCAGCACATTGAGCTGGCGGAACTCCTCCCGCTGGGTGCCGCGGCCGGAGCTCACTCCACCCTCCGCTGGCCGGCACCCAGGGCAAAGACGGCGGCGCTCACCAGCATGAGCACCACCCCGTATGCGGCGGCCACGCCCACATCCGACTGGCGAAGGCTGGAGAGGATTTCAAGCGAGACCGGCCTCGTGTCATAGGTGTACAGCACGACGGAGGTGACGAAGTCCCCGAAGGCAGTGACGAAGGCGAGCGTGGCGCCGGCCACGATGGCGGGCCGGAGCAGCGGCAGCGTAACCCGCCGCAGCGTGCGCGTGCGCCCCGCGCCGAGGGAAGCGGAGGCCTCGCCGAGGGAGGGATCCAGGCCCCGGAAACCGGCCAGGATGGCCCGGCTCGCGATGGGCAGGTTCCGGATGAGGTACGCCAGCGGCAGGAGCCAGAGCGTGCCCACCAGAACAAACCGGAGCGCCAGCGGTTCCCGCACGCTGAAGGCGGCGGCGAGCGCGATGGCGAACACGGTACCTGGCACCGCCCACGGCACCGCCAGGAGATTCTCGATCAGTGTGCCGAGGCGATGCTTCCGCCGCGTGGTGAGGATGCCGGCGACGAGGGCGACCAGCAGCGCCCCCCCGGTGGCGAGGAGCGCCATCCAGAGACTGTTCACCAGCGGGCGGGCACGGACCGGATCATCCAGCAGGGCGAGGTAGTTGCCCCAGGTATACGCCGGCGGGAACGACTGCGTCGTCCAGGTGCCGACCGGCACGAACGACACCAGCAGCAGCGTGAGGTGCGGCAGGAGCAGCACCAGGGCGACCAGCCAGCCCAGGGCGGCAATCCCCACCCGCAATCCCCGGCTCCGCACCGGCACCGGCCTCGGCGCGGTGCCCTTCGAGCCGCCCGACAGGTCGTGGCGATCCGAGCGGTTGAGCAGCCAGAGACCGGCCAGCGCCAGGATGGTGAGTGCGATCGTCTCCACCATCGCGAGCCCGTCGTCCCCGTTGAGCCGCGTGGACACGATCTGCGTGGTCATGACACGGAACCCGCCGCCGAAGATGTACGGCGCGCTGAAGGACGCCAGCGCCGTCATGAACGTGAGCAGCGCGGCGCCCACCAGCTGGGGGCGGAGCAGCGGCAGGATCACGCGCCGCAGCGTGCGCCAGCGGCTGGCGCCGAGGCTGGCCGACGCTTCCCACACCGCCGCGTCAATCCCGGCGAGCCCCGCCCGCGTGAACAGGTAGAAGTACACGTACATCGAGTAGCCGTGCACCAGGAGGATGGCTCCCGCTCCCTCCAGGCGCCAGGGCGCCGCGTCGAGCGAGAAGAGGCGCATGACGAGATGCGCGATGAATCCCGACTCCCCGAAGAGAAACAGGAACGCGACCACGCCCACGAGCGGCGGCAGCACGGCGGGGAGCGCCACCATGGCCCCCAGCCACCGGCGGCCGGGAAATTCGTAGCGCTCGAAGAAATAGGCGAGCGGAATGCCGAGGAGGGCCGCCAGCAGCACCGAGACCACCGCGATCCAGAGACTGCCCCACAGGGCCGAAAGTTCCGTGGGACGCGCGACGAACGCCCGCACGTGGTCGAGGGTCCAGCCCCCGTGCTCGCGCAGTCCTCCCACGAGGGTGAGCAGCAGCGGGTATGCCACCAGCCAGAGCAGTACCGCGGCAAGCAGCGCACTGCCCCAGCGCCGTGAGCGGGTCACGGGGCGTCCGGATCGGCAAAGAGGTGCAAGCCACCACCGCCCCGTCGGGATGGCAGGATGCCCACGGCATCACCGGCCTGGGCTGCGTGCGGAGAACCGGCAACTTCCACCTCGTGCCCTCCCGGCACGGCAACGATGTAGACCGCGCCCGAGCCGGTGAAGCGCCGCCGGATTACTTCGCCGGGGATTGCGCCGGGACCAGGCCGCGAGAGATACAGTGCCTCCGGGCGGGCAAAGAGCCAGGCCGCACCGGACGCCGACGGAGCGCGGGCGCCGGGGATATCCCATCGCACGCCGTTCACGTCCACCAGCGCGCCATGATCCGACCGGCTCACGATGGTCACCGGAAGCGCGCTGGAACGGCCGATGAACCGCGCCACGAACGGCACCGCCGGCCGGCTGTAGAGCTCTTCACCGGGCCCTTCCTGCTCCAGCCGCCCGCGGCGCAAGAGGGCGATGCGGTCACCCAGGTCGAAGGCCTCGTCCTGCTCGTGGGTGACGAACACCGCGGTGATGCCGAGGCGATGGATGAGCTCGCGCAGCTCGCCACGGGTGCGCTCGCGGAGTGCGGGGTCGAGATTGGAGAGCGGTTCATCCAGCAGCAGCACCCGGGGCTCCGGCGCCAGCGCGCGCGCCAGGGCCACGCGCTGCTGCTGGCCGCCGGAGAGCTGGCTGATGCGGCGCGCCTCGTAGCCCGCCAGGTCCACCATCTCCAGCGCCTGGGCCACGCGCCGCGTCAGCGCGTCGCCCCGCACGCCGGCGGATTCCAGTCCATAGGCGACATTCGCCGCCACGTCGAGGTGCGGAAAGAGCGCATAATGCTGGAACACCATCCCGAACCGCCGCTGCGCCGGTGGCAGATGCGTCACATCGGCGCCGCCGACCCGCACCGCCCCGGCATCCGGCTGCTCGAAACCCGCGATCAGCCGCAGCAGCGTGGTCTTGCCGCTGCCGCTGGGCCCGAGCAGCGCCAGGATGCCGCCGGCCGGCACGGTGAGTGACACATCCGCCACCGCCTGTACCTCGCCGAAACGCTTGGCAAGCTGGTCAAGAACCAATTCCGCGCCGGTCTCGCTCATGGGTGCTCGGCTCGCCGGCCGGTGTTCCGCACATGCTGGTCCCAGTAGGACATCCACGCGCTGCCCTCGCGCGTGAGCAGCGGCCAGTCCATCGGTGCCACGACCATCTTGCGTTCCACCTCCGTGACCCAGGCGGGGACCTGGGCGGGATCGAGATCGGCGCGGGCCGGAAGGCGGAAGACCTTGGCGGCTGTCAGCGCCACCGCCTCCTTGCCGCCGACGTAGTCGATGAACACGCGGGCCGAATCGGCATGGCGGGCGCCGCGCACCAGACCGATGGCATCGTCGATCACCACCGTCCCGCTCCGCGGGAAGACGTAGCCGAAGGGCATGCCCTTGCCTTCGCTGATCAGGATGTCGGGAAGATCCCAGAGCGTCACGAGCCCTTCCCGCCGCATCAGCTTCTCGTCGAGAATGGCGGGATTCAGGGTGTAGGCGGCGGTCTGCGCGTCGAGCCGCCGGAGCCAGCGCATGCCGGCCGCGGTGTCCCCGGTCTGGTGCAGGCTCCGCTCGATGATGAGGCCCCAGATGGCCCGCATCGTTCCGCTCGCCATGGGATCGCGAATGAGCACCTTGCCCCGCCATTTCGGTTCCAGCACCTCGTCCCAGTCCTGCGGGGCGGAGTCGGGAGGCACCGCATCGCGGTTGAAGGCGATGATGGCGGGAGTCCGATACACCGGGAAATAGAGATTCTGGGGCTGTACCCCGTTGGGGCCCACGGCATCGGCCCAGGAGGGGCGGTACGGCTGCAGGAGCGAATCGAGAATGCCGCGGTCGAAGATCGAGGTGGGGCCGCCGAACCAGACGTCCGCCTGCGGGTTCACCCGCTCGAAGCGCAGGCGATCCAGAATTTCCTGGCTTCCCATGTCCAGCCAGCGCACGTCGATGCCGGGATGCAGCCGCTCGAATGCCTTCTCGAGCAGCACCAGCTGATCCCGCCCATGGGGTGAATACACCACCACCGGCGTCCGGCCGTCACCACAGGCGGCGCAGGTGACGGCCAGGACGCAGAGGAGCCCGCGGATCACGGGACCGATGAACGCTTGAGCGCCAGCAGATTGGCAAAGAGCCGGAACGCCCCGGGAACGCCGGCAGGAAGCTCGCGGAAGAAGGCGAGGCCGGTGTACACGTACTGCCCGCGCCCGACCGGTGCCACTAGCAGCGAGCCATCCAGTTCCGGCTCGCCCGGATCGCGCAGGCCGAGCAGCGGCCGGTAGCCTGGGTCCCAGGTGTGCGCGAAGTAGAGCCCCCGTTCCTGGATCCATCCGTTCCAGTCCGGTGCGGCGATGCGGTTCGGCGTGGTGAAGGCGGGAGCGTCCGGCTCCAGCAGGCGCACCGGCGAATGTTCGTCCGTCACCCGGTCGTGCGGCGAGGCGATCGTCAGCGGCAGGGCCGCGAAGTTCCCCCGCACGAACTGATACTGCTGGTACTGCACGATCATGAGGCCGCCGGCCCGCACATAGTCCAGCAGCCGCCGGTTCTGCTGCACCAGCGCGGAATCCACCTCGTACGCCCTCGGCCCGATGACGATGGCGTCGTAGCGGCTCAGGTCCCCGTTGGCGAGCTGATCCGGCGTCAGCAGTTCCACCGGCACGCCGGCGGCCGCCAGCGACTCGGGTACCCGGTCCGCCGCCCCCCGCACGTAGCCGATGCGCGCCACCTGCGGCAGCGCCAGCGGCGCGATGACCACCGAGACCGCCGCCGGCACCAGCCACGAACGGGGGCGCACGTGCTCGTACCGGAGGGTGCGCTGGCCGGCATCGAACCGGCGGCCATCGTCGGCCACCGCCACGGCCCGCACCGTGAAGCGCCCGGTGTCGGCCGACGCCGGAAGATTCACCACGAAGGCGAAGTCGGCCCGTTCGCCTTCCCGCGCAAACGCGAATGGCTGGGGTGCCGGTTCCCGCCAGCCACGGGGAACCTGCAGCGTCACCTGGCCGCGAAGCGCATCATGCCCGGCGTACGCCACCGACACCTGCAGCGCCAGTGCATGCGCGGCCCCGGCCGGCAGCAACACCGTGTCACGGTCCACCCTGACATCCAGCATGGGCTCGACAGTGACCGGCGACCGGATCTCGCCGGATGCCTGGTCGTTGCTCCGGATCGAGACTTCGCGCTCGACCGCGGTCACGCCGCCCGGCAGCGTGAAGCGCGCCCGCAGGACCGGGGGCTCGAAGGGATCGCCCCACGATGCCCTGGCGCTGGCAGGCCACCGGTAGAGATCGCCGTCGCGCGGCAGTTCCAGGTAGTACGGTGTGGAGGGCGCGGCGTCCGCCGGAATAGTGACCGCCCAATCGCGGCTGGCGAGCGCACCTGGCGCCACTCGCTCCGGGCCCGCCGATGCCGGCGTCACCTGCCAGCCCGGCGGCGTGCCGAGCGAGTCCCGCACCGGCATCGCTTCGTCCCCGCCATTCGCCACGGTCGTCGTCACACCGAGGCGCTGGCCCGCGGTCACGTGATCGTCGTCCGCCACCGCATCCAGCGACAGGCCGAGATCCATGGCGCGGGCCCGCGCCAGATGACGCGCCTGGTCCCGCCAGGCCGGCGCCATGGTGTCCCGCGCCGTTCCGAGAACGGCCGCCGCCTGGCTGAATGCCTGCGCCCGATCCCGGACGGTGCCATCCCGGATGACGGCGGCGAGTGAGTCGTATCGCCGAGCCGCCGACGTGCCGAGCAGGCCGGCCAGCGTGGTGTCCACTCCTGCGAAGAGCCCACCTCCACCGTGGCCGGTGCGATCGTTGATCAGGGCCAGCCGGATGGCCGACGGCCCGAGGCGCTGGATCTGCCCCATGTCCTGGGAGCGGTGACGCGAGCGGCTCGCCATCGCCAGCTGGTGAAAGGTGAGACCGGTCACCCGATCGAGCTGCCCGCCGTTCAGGGTCAGCGTGGTGCCGGAGGTATCGAAGCGGGTGCTCTGGTAGAGCTTGGCCGGCGCCCACGGCGCGAGCCCCTCTTCCCGCTGCAACTCGGGAAAGCGCGCCGCGTCGCCAGCAGCCGCAAACGCCGCCCGCGCGGCCCACCCCGCCGCCTGGTGCTGCCCATGCCCATCCCTCGGCGTGCCGGTGAACACCGTCACCACCACCTGCGGGCGGAATTTCCGGATGATCCGGACCACGTCCTTGAGCACGGAGTCCCGGGGCCAGTGAGCCCAGGTGTCGTCCTGCGTCTTGGAGAAGCCGAAGTCGTAGGCCCGGGTGAAGTACTGGCGCGCGCCATCGAGCCGCCGAGCCGACAGCAGCTCCTCGGAACGCAGCACCCCGAGCGCCTCACCCAGCTCGTTGCCGATCAGGTTCTGGCCGCCTTCGCCGCGGTTGAGCGCGAGATAGGCGGCCTCGCCGCCCAGCCCGCGCGCCACGTAGGCCAGCAACTCCGTGTCCTCGTCATCGGGATGGGCGCCGATCATCAGGACCCGCAGGTCGTGGCCCAGCATCCGCGTCTCCTCCGAATACGCGGCCAGCCCGCCCGCGCTGGGCGGGGCGAGCTGGGCGGAGAGCGGAACGGCGGCGAGGAGAAGAAGCGCGAGGACGCCAGGCGTCCGGTTCATCGGACGTCCGGATGAGGAGGGCCGCCCGCATCGTTGCCGAACCCCTCCGCGGCGAAGGATTGCACCAGTTCAGGGTGCAGGCGCCACAGGTACGCCCCCATGGCCAGCAGGGCCACCACGCTCCCGCCCAGCACGGTCCAGTGCGGGAAGTGTTCACCGGTGAGGGGGCCCAGTGCGTAGGCGAGGCCGGAGAAGAACGCAAACGCGATCACCACAGCCAGCCACGCGCCGAACCGCCACGCCACGTTCCGCCATGACAAATGCACCAGCGCGGTGAGCGCCACACCCACCGCCATGTAGGCGAGGAAGTGGACCACGGTGACGACCGCGATGGTGCCGAACTCGCCCGCATCGGAGCGGCCATTGCCCAGCAGGACTTGAGCGATGACGTTCGGCGTATGCAGCGGCCGGCCATGGGCCCAGTCGATGATGAAGTACCAGATTGCCACGGTAGCGGCACCGATGGCCCCGGCGACCGCGCCTTCGCGAACGGCCGAATGCGGCTCAGTCATGCAGTACCTCCCGATTCAGCTCCGAAGTCGAGTCGCCAGGGGCAGGCGTCGGCCCGCTGGAGCGGGCCTGGTCACGCAGTGCGGGATGCACGTCGAACGCCTCGTCGTCCTCGTCGTCGGTCGTGGACGGCGGCAGGTGGCGGCCCGCCACGAATGCCGCGATGAACACCCCGAGGGCGAGTCCCATCAGGCCGGTGGCCACCTGGGGCCACCGGCCGTACAAGAGCAGGAGCATGCCCACCGACACCTGGATGGTGCCGATGGAGCGGAGCAGTTCGTCCAGATTCTCCCACCGGAGCCGCCGGCCCCAGGCAATCGACGCCCAGAGCCCGACCACGCCCAGTAGCAGAATACCGAACCACACGACAATCCAGAAGCCGTGGCCAAAGCTCATGCGCGATCCTGATTGGGCTGGGTGAGGAAAAAGCCCGCTGACGTTACCACTTTCCCTCCCCCAGCACCAGAGCGCAGGGCCCTAAGTTGCTCGGCAGCGCGGACATCCGCAGGCCGCCCGGAGCTGCTCAAAGGTATAGATGCCGGTGGCGTGGCCGTCGCTCCAGCCGACCCGGATTCCGTACGACCCCACCAGCGACACCGTCAGCGGCCGGATATCCGCCGGGACCGTCTTCGGGTCCAGCAGCGCCCGGCCGCTGAATTCGTCCACGCAGGCGGCACAGGGACAGCCTAGCCGCAGGAGCCGGGCAGGATAGAGCCACTCATGCCCCGGCTCCTCCCACTCCAGCCGCAGCCCCTCGTCCTGGCGAGTGATGGCGCGGGGTCGGGGGATGGGCATCGGGAACTCTCCGGCTGCTTCAGTGTATAATTGGGTGTTCAGGTGATGGCCGCACTCACAACTATACGCAGATCATGGCAAATTCGATCCCCGATCCGTTCCATGTCCGCAGCTCGCTCGATGCCGGAGGCCGGACCGGCGCCATTTACAGCCTGACGGCGCTGGCCCGCACCGAAGGGGCCGACCTGGCCCGCCTGCCCTTCTCCATCCGGATCCTGCTCGAGAACGCCCTTCGCTTTGCCGGCCACGGCGTCGTGACCGAGCAGCATGTCCGTGCCCTGGCCCGCTGG